>JBLFWJ010000007.1:0-38440 GCA_047611425.1 Bacteroidia bacterium
TAAGGGTAATTTGGGAAAGAAAGATGTGTTTAATAATGATTTTTGGTTTGATTAAAAAAGGCCACGGATCAATAACTGTTCCGTATTGATCCGTGGCCGACTTTTAATGCTTACGCAATTAGTGCGCTATTACTTCACAGTCACTTTAGTAGAGCTAATGTGTCCGTTAGAAATAACGTTAACGTTGTAAAGACCGCTCGCAAGGCTCACGATATTCAACGTCATTTTGTTTGTTCCTGGAGCAATGCTTCCCATGTTCTCAGAAAGAACAATAGCACCTCTCATGTCAGTTACTGTTACAACAGCATCAGTAGCTTGCTCAGAAGAAACAACCACATTCAATTGATCATCAGTAACAGGATTTGGGTAAACACCGATACTAGTGTTGTCTGCGAAATCCTCAACTCCTGCTCCACCACCAGTTTCCCACTCAGTGTCTCCAACAGAAACTGTTGAGTTTAAGATTGTTTGATCTGCAGCTTGCAACCATGCAACTACTTCTACCTCTGCATCTGTATGGAAAGCAAATGTTCCAGCAGACTGAGTAAGGTCAAAATCATTTATAGGTTGAACTGTTGCAGAGTAAGACTCGCTCGTTGTGTACTGATTGCCTGAAACTAGGCTAACTGAGGTTCCACCAGCATTTGGAAGCATCTTTCTCATGATGTGGTGGAATTCAGTTTCACCATTGCTGAAACTAGATGCACCAGTTGCATCATACTCCTTCTCAACCAATGCAATGTGAAGCGTAGCGCTTTCTGATGCATAGGGATCAACTGTAACATTTACAGTGATGTTTGTACCTGAGATAGAGTGTGTTGCAGAAATATCGTGAAATGACACATCATCTTGGTGATTTGCAACATCACCTGAATTGAATGTACTGAAGTTGTAATCAACACCATCAGCAAAAGGTGTAGGAGCTCCGGTCACACCGTAATATGCTCTTCTAGCTTCAACTTCAGAGTTCCAACCGTGATCACCATCACCTGGCCAATCAACAGGATACTTAACTACAGAAACTTGAGCACCGCTTTGAGCGTTTCCATTCATTGCATCAAGACCCGCATTCATTCCACTTCCGTCAAATAAATTAACAGACAATGAGAAACATGGAGGACAAGTAGAACTTGTGAAATCCTCAACCATTGTCAATCGTGTGGCAACTTGATCTACAACATCAACGCTGGTCATTAATGCATCATTACTGTTATTACCGTCACCAGCAGCTGTTGCAGTTACAGTTAGGTTGTAAGTGTTACCTCCAACACCTGTTAACTGTGTAGCATGGGTGAAGTTGTACGAATCACCGAATCCAAGACCTAGTCCAGTCAAGTTGTCATCGTTGTCTGCACCACCATCGGTCCAAGTAATAGTTACATCATCAAGAGTAGTACTACCCAAGTTTGTGATGGTTCCAGCGATGTCAATCATTCCAGATCCAGTAACAGCAGGTATGTTCAATGAACTCATTTCAACATCAGTTGGAGCTGGCTCAAACAAAAGGAAATTGTCTGTAGCAATACCGTACTCCCAACCAGTTGCATCGCTATAAAGCCATGAAAACATAACACTTGCATTACCAGCAGCAGCAGAAGCGTCTAACAATAGTCCGTCTTGCCAAACCTCAGTCTCAGCATTCGCAACGAAATTGTCAACAACTGTCCATGTTGTTCCTCCATCGATAGAAAATTCAAATGTGGCAACTTCTTGAGCACCACCATAAAGAACGTCCCAGTAGTACATGTCCATTTTAGCGATAACTGTAGTTGCAGCGCTAAGATCAACTGCAGAAGTAGTCAATCGAGTGGCACTGTGGTCACAGTTACACTCATCATCGTTAGCACCCATAAAATTTGTGTGGTCGCTAACAGTGAAATACGCACTGGTAATTGTTTGTGCAATCGTACCGCCCATAAAAGCGATAGCTAGCGCACCAGTAAGTAAAGTTTTTTTCATTTTAATTAGTTGTGGTTAGTAATCTGAATAAGGGGTCGAAATTACCTTATTCAATATAAAGTGCAAAAGAACCTCCGATGCTGTGCTCTAACTGTATTAGGTATGACACTTGTTTGAATCGACTTTCGTACTTTTGATAACCGAAATTCAAAACTGAGAATATGAAAAAGACATTTACCCTTTTCGTTGCTATTGGTCTTGCCGTTGGGGCATACGCACAAGACTTTATGCTGACAGAGCCAACTCCTTGGGTTGCTGGAACCGTTGATGAAATCATTCACAGTTATGTTGATGTAACAAATGATGCTGCTAGTGCTTTGGATGTTCATTGCAAAAGAGAGAATATTGATGTTGGAGCAGGAACTTCAAACTATTTCTGCTGGACACAGTGCTATGGTCCGATGACAGACCAGTCTCCAGTAGCGTTTCCAATGGATCCAGATGCAATGACCGAAATCTTTGCTGGATACTATAATGCCAACGGTTTTGTAGGATACTCAATAGTACGATACACGTTTTTTGAGGAAGGCAACGAATCAAACGCCAACTCTTTTGACGTTACTTATTCTACGGATCCAAATGGAATTGCTGACGGATTTGTGAGTGGATCAAACGGATTATCGGCTTCTTATCCTAATCCTGCAAATGCGAGCACTGAAATGGTGTACTCGTTGAAGCCAGACGCATCTAAAGGTTCTGTTGAGATGTTTAACATGCTTGGGTCAAAAGTTCGGTCAATTCCTTTGACTGAGAAGAACGGAGCGTTGAAAGTTGATCTTTCTGCAATCCCGTCTGGACTTTACTTCTTCAACATGGTTGTTGACGGAAAGACATTGGAGACAAGAAAATTGATGGTCGCTCACTGATCACTTCCTAATAGATTTTGAACAAGCCGGGGCAATGCTGCTCCGGCTTTTTCTTTTATATGATGTAGGCTTTTGTGAGGCCGAATTTCAGGTGATCCAGGGTCGATTAGATAAATTGGAATACTTGGGTCTGAAAGGTCAGCTAAGCTTGCAGCAGGATACACGTTTAGAGACGTGCCGATTACTAATAAGATATCGGAAGAATCTACAATATTTGAAGCGACTCCCATCATCGGTACGGCCTCTCCAAACCAAACTATGTTTGGTCTAAGCTGACATCCATGGCTACATAGTTGGCCTTTTTTCAATTCCCAGCCATCAATATCATAAGTTTCAAATTCATCAATGGAGCTTTTCGATTGGGTAAGCTGACCATGTAAATGAATGACATTCGATGATCCTGCCCGTTCATGAAGGTTGTCCACGTTCTGAGTAATTATGGTTACATCGAAGCCAGCCTCAAGTTCGACTAAAGCCCTATGAGCAGCGTTCGGTTCAACTTCAAGAAGCTGTTTTCTTCTTTGGTTGTAAAAATCTAAAACGAGTTCCTGATTCTGTATCCAAGCTTGTGGTGTGGCCACATCTTCTATTCGATGATTTTCCCATAAACCATCACTGTCTCGGAAGGTTTTAACTCCGCTTTCTGCGCTGATTCCCGCACCTGAAATAACCACTACATGTTTCTTCATCCTGCCGCTTGTCGAATTGATCTTACAATATAGGATGGTGGATTCAATCACAACCTGAAAAAACATACTTTTGTGCCCCTTTTCACACTCTCTAAAGTATAGGCCCATAGCGCACTTCTACCTTATTTTTATCGAATAAAGAATGATAGCATTTGTGCAGGGTTACCTTGAGGAAAGGACTCCAGCTGGTGTTGTATTGAACTGTAATGGGCTAGGCTACGCGCTTCAGGTCTCCATGTACACCTTTTCGGCATTGCCGGAAAAAGGAGACTGTATGCTGCATACTCACATGGCCATTCGAGAAGATGCACACGTCCTTTATGGGTTTATCGAAAAGCAGGAAAGGGACCTTTTCCGCCTTCTTATCTCGGTTTCTGGGGTCGGAGGCAACACCGCCTTGGCCATGTTGTCCAGCATGAATCCATCAGAATTGAAACAGGTGATATCTGGAAGCGATGTGCTAAGACTAAAATCGATAAAAGGGGTTGGTCCGAAAACGGCAGAACGAATAGTTGTTGACCTACGAGATAAAATGGGTAAAGTTGGTGGAGAATTGGACTTGGCTGTGGGGGGCAATAAGAACAGGGAAGAAGCGTTAACCGCTCTCGTAACCCTTGGATTTGCACGGAACAGCGCAACAAAAAGTTTGGATAAGATTATCAAAAGCA
Source organism: Bacteroidia bacterium (assembly GCA_047611425.1). Classification (GTDB taxonomy): domain Bacteria; phylum Bacteroidota; class Bacteroidia; order UBA10329; family UBA10329; genus JBLFWJ01. Next base: position 4,183 of record JBLFWJ010000007.1, read on the forward strand.
ATGGAGCTGATATACCGGTTGAAGAGCTGGTACGACTGTCTTTGAGCAGTGTGCAATAGGAGAAGGAACGGTTTTGAATTCAGGTTGGTCACATAAGCTCAAAGTAGCAAGCACGATATGTCTCGTGCTGCTTTTAGGCGGAAGTGTTTGGGCACAAACAACCGACACCACGGCAACTGATTCGCTCGAATTGCTGTACCCATTTAGTGATGAGTTGGACCCGACCCCTGGTGCGAATACTAGCGGCCTTCAGCTGAACGACCCTTCCAATGTCGAAACGGAAATCGAGTATGACCCGGAGTCGGGCAATTACGATATTGGTCAGAGCATGGGTGGCCTGAATTACAGGAACCCAACTTACATGACCTTTGATGAATATCAAGATTACAATGCAGGTCAGGCATTACGGGATTATTGGCGTGAGAAATCAGCGACAGAAAGTGAGTTCCAGCGAAAACCGCTTATCCCGAGGATTAATGTGAAAGGAAAGTTATTCGAGACAATATTTCGAGGTAGCACGATTGATATAACGCCTCAAGGATCCGCGGAATTAACCTTTGGAGTTAACGTATCTAAGGTGGCAAACCCCGCCCTGCCAGCCAATCAACAAACGAATACAGCATTTGATTTTGATCAATCTATCCAGCTAAATGTTACTGGTAAGATTGGTGAGGCTATGCAGCTTTCGGTTAACTACAACACGGAAGCAACCTTCGATTTCGAGAATCAAACCAAGTTGCAATGGCAAGGCGATGAAGATCAGATTATTCAAAACATTGAGGCTGGTAATGTCGCATTACCGCTTACAGGATCTTTGATTAAAGGAAGCCAGAATCTGTTCGGTGTGAAAACAGCACTAAAATTTGGGCGATTGACCATTACAGGAATTTTCTCGCAGCAACGTGGCCAAAGCAATACAGTAGAATCGCAAGGTGGCGCGCAAATAACGGAGTTTGAGGTTCGGGCCAATGATTATGAAGAAGATCGCCACTTCTTCCTAAATCAGTTTTTCCGAGACAACTACGACAGCTATCTCGAACAACTACCCGTGGTTCGTTCTCCGGTTAACATCCAAAGGATTGAGGTTTTTGTTACCTCAAGGCAAAGTGGTGAAACTGAAAATATCAGAAGTTTGGTGGCCTTCATGGACCTTGGTGAAATCCCAGCAGATGTGCACAATTCAGGCCTTTGGGGTCCTGGTTCTGTTCCTGTTGTCCCAAATAACCTCGCAAACTCTTTGTATACAGATGTTACAGCGGGCTACTCTCAAATAAGAGATGCGGGCGAGGCTCCTGGCGCCTTCGCAGCTTTGGCAACGTCTGACGGTTTTATCAATTCACAGGATTATGAACCCCTTGGAAGAGCCAAGTTGCTTGCTTCGTCTGAATACACCCTAAACAACCAACTGGGCTACATTAGTTTGGATCGAGAACTGGCTCCAGATGAGGTGTTGGCCGTGGCCTATCAATATACGTACGGAGGTGAGGTATATCAAGTTGGTGAATTCTCAACTGATGGAATTTCAGGGGACAATGCACTCTTTTTAAAGTTATTGAAGGGTACTGTTACCAACCCTCGAGTTCCTACGTGGGATTTGATGATGAAGAACGTCTACAACATTGGTGCGTACCAAGTTTCACCAGAAAACTTCCGGTTGGATGTGATTTATGATAATGTTGAGGCCGGTACAAAGACTAATTACTTGAATGAAGGATCCTTGGCTGGAGAGATTCTTTTAAGGGTCTGTAGGTTGGATCAATTGAACAATAATAATGACCCATTTCCTGACGGATATTTCGATTTTGTTGATGGAACTACGGTTAATCGAAATAATGGAAGAATCATTTTCCCTGTCGTGGAACCTTTTGGTTCGCATTTACGAGGGAGTTTCCGGTCTAATGAAACGGAAATAGCCGATAAGTATGTCTATCAGCAGTTATATGATTCAACAAAACAGGCTGCGCTTCAATTCCCAGAATTGAATCGATTTATCCTTGGAGGCTCCTACACAGGTGATGGTGGCGATTTCATTTCGCTTAATTCAATGAATATTCCGCAAGGTTCGGTAACCGTAACAGCTGGAAGTACCACACTTATCGAAGGGAGTGATTATACAGTTGATTACACATTAGGTAGGGTTACCATCCTAAATCAAGCTTATAAGGATCAAAATATTACAGCAACCAGTGAAAGCAATTCGCTCTTTAACATTCAGCAGAAAACCCTTTCTGGTGTCCATCTAGATTATGAAATTAGCGATGACATCACCTTAGGTGGTACACTTCTTCACTTGAACGAGCGACCGATAACTCAAAAAGTGAATCAAGGTAGCGAGCCTATCTCAAATACAATTTGGGGAGTCAACGGAACGTACCGGTCCGAATCACGATTGCTTACAAAGATTATCGATAAGATTCCTTTGATTAATACCAAAGAGGTTTCTACTGTAGCTGTTACGGGTGAATTTGCCCACTTGATTCCAGGTAATGCATCGGCAATTTCAAAAGGCGGAATTGCCTACATCGATGATTTTGAAGGAAGTGTGAATTTCATTGACCTCAAGTCAATTCAGAATTGGGTATTGGCCAGTACACCCCAGGGTCAGCCTGCGCAACACATGTTCCCTGAGGGAAATTTGAGCAACAACATTGGTTTTGGATACAACAGAGCCAAGTTGGCTTGGTACATTCTAGACCCGTTGTTTTCGCGAAACAACACGCTTACACCTGACCACATTACGGAGGATGATCAATCCAGCCATTATGTTCGTGAGGTGCAAGAGCAGGAAATTTTCCCAAATAAGGATCAACAAACACCAGGTCAGTTGACCAATTTACCGATTCTAGACCTGGCATATTATCCAAAAGATAGAGGTCCTTATAATTACGATGTTGATGGCCTGGCACCCGATTCGGCCGAGACGAATGTAGCAAGTGGAATGAATGCTGATGGATCTCTGACTGACCCAGAAAGTAGATGGGGTGGAATTATGCGGTCCATTCAAACGCAAGACTTTGAAGAGAACAACATTGAGTTTATCCAGTTTTGGATGATGGACCCGTTTCATTCGGATGACCTGAATAACCATACAGGTGGTGACCTTTACTTCAACCTAGGTACCGTTTCGGAAGATGTTTTAAGGGACGGTGAATTGTCTTACGAGAATGGACTACCAAGCCCGCTTAATGACTTCGCGACTGATACCTCAAACTGGGGTATAGTTTCAGAATTAAATCCATTGAATAATGCCTTCGATAACGACCCGTCCACAAGGCCGTTTCAAGATATTGGATACGATGGATTGAATAGTACTGATGAAGCCGCGTTCTATCAGCAAGAGTTTATTGACAAGCTTGACGAAAAATTAAATGGTGGCGAAATAACGCAGGTTGCCTATGACGCCCTAATTGTAGACCCTGCCAGTGACGACTTCAGCCATTACCGAGGGGATGAACTTGATAATGCGCAGACACCAATACTTGAGCGATATAAATATTACAATGGGTTGGAGAATAACTCACCAACGGCCAATCAGACAGGAGCATCGTTCCAAGCGTCATCCACCACACTTCCAAATTCAGAAGACCTCAACAGTGATGGGTCGGTAAGCACGGCAGAAAACTACTTCCAATACAAAGTCAGCCTGAGAAGAGAGGACATGGAAGTTGGTAGAAACTACATTACTGATAAGGTAGAGGCTTCCCCTAGATTAAAGAATGGCGATTTAGGTGATGTGACCTGGTATCAATTCAAAATCCCTGTTCGCTCACCAGAACAGGTTGTTGGAAATATTCAAGATTTCCGGTCAATTCGTTTCATGCGAATGTTTTTCAAAGACTTTGAAGACAGCGTAGTCTGTCGATTTGCCCGATTGGAATTGGTTAGAGGGGAATGGAGAAGATATGGGTTCAGTCTTGGCGAACCTGGAGAATATATTCCTGATCCAGATGGAGGCGAAACAAGTTTCGACATTTCGGTAGTAAATGTTGAAGAGAATGGACAGAAGATTCCGGTGGATTATATCGTGCCACCAGGAATTACGCGTCAGACTTCTCCGACTGGTACCAGCGGGCTGCGTCAGTTGAACGAGCAATCGTTGCTGCTTAAAACTTGTGGACTTGTTGATGGTGATGCAAGATCCGCATTCAAAAACACGATTAGCGATTTTAGGTCCTATAAAAGGCTTAAAATGTTCATTCATGCCGAGGCGTTAGAAGGCAAGATTCTTCATGATGACGATGTTGCGGTTTTTGTTAGAATGGGTACCGATTTCGATAATAACTACTACGAATACGAGATTCCGCTGAAGGTAAGTTTGCCAGGCAATTACGAAGATGCGACTGCCAGCGATGCCCAGCGGTATGAAGTATGGCCGTTGCTTAACAATCTCGACATTGAGTTTAAGTCGCTTCAGGAAGCAAAGACTGCAAGAAACAGAGCGCTCAATACTGACCCAACGGTTTCGGTTACTAAACGGTACGCAGTTGACCATGGACCGCAAAACACCATTTACGTACAGGGAAATCCGAATATCGCCAACGTAAAGTCAATTATGATTGGAATTCGGAACCCCAAAAAACAGGGCACTTCGGATCCGGACGATGGTCTGGCAAAGTGTGCAGAAATTTGGGTGAATGAATTGCGATTGACCGACTTCGACAATAAAGGGGGATGGGCGACAAATGGCCAGTTGTCAATGAAATTGGCAGATTTGGCAACAATCAATGTGTCTACAGAATACACCAAGTTTGGTTTTGGTGCATTTGATAGCCGTCCAAGTGATCGAGAGCGAGAGAGTACATTAATGTATGATTTGGCCACGACCATTCAGCTAGGAAAGTTCTTGCCAAAGAAAGTTGGTATTCAACTGCCAATGTCCTTAGGATATTCTGAGATTATTGCGACACCTGAATACAATCCGTTGGATCCAGATATTTCGATGGCGGCATCCTTGGCCGAGTTGCAAGAAGATCCGAAGGCAGATTCGCTTCAAACTGCACTAAAGCAGAAGGCCGAATCCTTCACGCGAAGAAGAAGTTTAATCTTCTCCGACATTCGGAAAACAAAGACAGGTGGTGGTAAATCTCATTTTTGGGATGTAGAAAACTTAGGATTTAACTATTCGTACAACCAACACTACGTTCGGGATATTAGAACAGAGTATGATGAAACGCGGACGTATCAAGGAGGTGGTGAGTACGATTTTAGAGTGTCACCTAAAAATGTGAAGCCATTCAAGCTTAAACTGGTTAAGAAGATTGTTGCCTCGGTACAGAAACGAAGAGATGGCAATTTCACCGACCAGAATGCCATTGTAGATAGTATGAAGAGAGCCAATGTTTCTGCTTCAGACTTGAAGGAGCAGGAGGAAGAATTGGAAGTAGTGAAGACCAAAAAAACGTGGTACAAGAAGTGGTCTAAAAAAATGCTTCGATCGCCATGGTGGAAGCCTATCAAAGATTTCAATTTTAACTATGCGCCAAGTAGAGTTGGGGTGAGAACGGATATGAATAGGAGGTATACCGAGACTCAGATGCGGAACACCACTGAGTACGACCTGTACATTCCGCCTACCTACCAGAAGAACTTCCTATGGAATAGAGAGTACCACCTGAAGTATGACCTAACCAAAGCGATTCGATTCCAGTATGACGCATTCAATTATGGTAGAATTGACGAACCCGAAGGTGTTGTAGACAGGAATGCGAGCAATTGGCAAGATGTAAAGGATTCCATTTGGACCAATATTGGAAAAGGTGGTCGGACAACCCAGTACACTCAAACAACAGTAGGAAATTGGACCTTACCGATTAACAAGATTCCATGGTTCAGTTGGATTACATCCAACGCGAGCTACACAGGTAACTATACGTGGGATGCTGCTCCTAGATCATTGAATGCCAACGGTACCGTTTCTCAGGATCCGGTAGGTAATACGGTTCAGAATTCTCAAAACATGCAGATCAATGCGACTGCAAACATGAACAACCTTTACAATAAGGTTCCATTTTTAAAGAAGATCAACCAAAAGCGTAGAGGCAGGGGTAGAGGCAAAAGCACTCGTGGTAAAAAGCCAGATCCAAAGACGGCTGCAGACGATTCTACAAAAACAAAGAAGGAGCTGAAGGCATTGAAATTTATCGGTGAGGGTCTAGCTGGATTGATTATGAGTGTGAAGAATGTAAACTTCACATATAGCGAGACAAATGGTACCCTATTGCCAGGCTATCAACCTCAAACCGATTTTGTTGGTTTGGACAAGCATGATGCAGACATGGGTAACCGAGGTGGTTTTGTGCCATTTCTATTCGGTTGGCAGAACATCAACCCAGGAACTTGGGACATTAGAGAAGAGGCCAAAAAAGGAGATTGGTTAACACGTTCGCCAGATCAGTTTCAAGCGATGTCTCGAACGCATTCGAATAATTTAAACGCAAGGGCAACTGTTGAACCTATAAAAGGGTTAAGGATTGACGTTACGGCTATGCGTACCTATTCCGAAGGTATCAGCGAGTTTTACCGTTGGAGTGATAGTCTTCAGGATTTCGAGACAACCAATCAGGTTAAGACCGGAAACTTTAGCATGTCCTATTTAAGTTGGCCAACTGCATTTGAAGGATCTGGATCCAACAATTCAAGTGCAGCCTTTGATCAGCTTTTAGCAAACAGAGCGATAATGGCCGAAAGGTTTGCCAATGATCATCCTGGTCAATTAGGAGTTGGACCTAACGGGTTACCAGAAGGATATGGAGAGAACCAGCAAGAGGTGTTGATAGCGTCTTTCTTGGCAGCATATTCTGGCAGCGATGCAAATACAAGTTCGAGGAGTTCGATGCCTCGAATTCCGTTGCCAAACTGGCGGGCGACATACGATGGTTTGGGAAAACTCGCATTTATGAAAAAGGTTTTCAAGAGCATCACCTTTAATCATGCTTACCGTTCAACATATAGTGTGAGCAGTTTTACCACCAATCTTGGTTTTGTACCGTTTAGCGATGGGTCATCTTTTCCAAGTACCGAAGGAATTGACAGTTCACAGAATTTCGTTCCTCAGTTGCAGATTAATACGGTTACGCTGTCTGAGCAATTCAGCCCTCTGTTTGGGGTCGATATGACTTGGAAAAACAGTCTGACCACCAGGTTTGAATTCAAGAAGTCGCGTAACATCAGCCTGAGTTTTGCCAATAACCAATTGACTGAGGTTAAAAGCGAGGAATACGTTATCGGTGCAGGATATACAATCAAGGACGTAAAGTTTCCGATCAAGTTTGGAAAGAGTAAGAAAACCATTGTAAGTGACCTTAAGATGCAGGTGGATGTGTCAATTCGGGATAATCAAACAGTTATTAGGAAGATTGAAGAAGAGGTTGATCAGATCACTTCTGGACAAAAAATGACCAGCATTGCTGTAAACTTTGATTACGTTTTGAGCCCAAGCATAAACATCAGATTGTTTTACAACGCTACGTTCAACAATCCAAAAATCTCGTCATCTTTTGCCACAGAGAATCATGCGGCTGGTCTTAAGTTGCGATTTACGCTTACCCAGTAATGCGAAAAGTCTAAATTTGGCGACCATCAAAAATTAAAAACACAGAAATGAGCGTACCAGCAGATCTTAAATATTCAAAAGAGCACGAGTGGATTAAAATTGATGGAGATGTGGCTACCATAGGAGTTACCGACTTCGCTCAAGGAGAACTGGGCGACATCGTTTATGTAGAGATTGAGACAGAAGGCGAAACGCTTGACAAAGAAGAAGTATTTGGAACAGTGGAGGCTGTGAAAACTGTATCCGATCTTTTCATGCCGGTGAGTGGCGAGGTGATTGAATTTAATGCCGCTATTGAAACTGCACCTGAGAGTGTGAATTCTGATCCTTACGGTGAAGGTTGGATGATCAAGGTGAAAATGAGTAATCCATCTGAAGCAGAAGAACTTTTGGATGCCGCTGAATACGAAGATTTAATTGCTGGATAATTACTAGGTGCGAAGAACGCTTCGAACAATATTGAATTTAGGGCCCAGCATTGTTTGGGCCCTACTTATTTTGAAGCTTTTGCTAACTCAATCTTCTGAGTTGCCGAGGTTTCCGATCCTTTTTTCCATTCCACATTTCGATAAGATTGTTCATTCCATACTATTTGGGGTATGGATGGCAACACTTTTGTGGGCATCCGTTAGGCATTTCCATACTAAGAGCGGCTGGAGAGTTGCCATGATTCTCGTTCTTGTATTAGGCGCTAGTACCGAGTTAATACAGGAGTTTTCGGTGATTTCGAGAGAAGGTTCTCTCCTTGATTTTGCCGCGGATATTGGAGGAGCGCTGCTTGCATTGGCCATACTAAATCGACCGATAAAGGCAATGATCATGGAAAAATCACGCTAGCTGCATCCAATGGCCGAAAGTTATATTTTTACAAACCTTTAATTCACCAAAATGGAGTCAAAGAAAAGTCCAGAAGCAGATCTTGAAAAAAGGAGGAGTCTCTTCCTTGTCGCAGGATATGTGGTTGCCCTTGCAGTGGTTTTAGCCGCGTTCGAGTGGAAAACATTTGATAATGTAGGATCAGAGTTTGGCAAGTTGGTTGTAGATCTCGATATCGAGGAAGAGATGGATAATACCTTCCGAGACGAGACACCGCCACCACCACCGCCACCACCGCCACCACCCGTTCCTCAAATTGAAATTGTGGAGGATGATGTAGAGGTTGAGGAAGAACCTGAGATTATGGACACCGAAGCTGACGAAAGTTACGAGGTTGTAGAGATGGAGGTCGTTGAGGCCGAACCAGCAGAGCCAGACTTCTTTACTATCGTTGAAGACATGCCAGTTTTCCCAGGGGGTGATGCAGGCTTGATGAAATACTTTGCAGAAACCACACAATATCCACCGATTGCCCGTGAAAACGGGATAACCGGAGTGGTTTATATCAGCTATATCGTAGATAAATCAGGTAAAGTAAAAGAGGTTAAAGTTGTTCGTGGCGCTGACCCATTCTTGGATAAAGAAGCAAAACGAGTAGTAAGTTCGCTTAAAGGGTATAAACCTGGAAAGCAAAGAGGTAAGCCGGTAAACGTACAGTTTACTGTTCCTATTCGATTTGTACTTCAGTAGTCTAATATTTCTAGAAAATGCAAGCCGAGACCACTGGTCTCGGCTTTTTTTATGCAATGATCTTTGGGTCGGTACGTTCCAATTGGGAATCAAACTTCGCCCAAGTCATGGAAATAAAAAAGAATCCTACGATTGATCTTAGAAACAAGCGAAGCCTTTTTCTGGCAGCTGGATATGTCGTAGCCACTGCTTTTTCATTAGCTGCATTTGAGTGGAAAACGTTTTATGAACTTCCTATTGGGCCTACCCCTAAAGGAGATGTATTTGAGATTGATGTTGAGGATGAAATAGAAATGACCTATGCCAAACCGGATCCGCCAAAACAGAAGGTTGAAATAAATAAGCTGCTTCCTCCGGTTATCGACAACAGGATAGTTGAAACGAAGTTGGAGCCTATTGTTGAACCAAATATTTCCATTCCTGAAATTGATGTTGATTTTAAAGTTGACCCAATATCGTTTCCACCGATAATCGAGGAGAAAGAGGAACATGATGGGCCTTGGGTGAGCGTGGAGAAAATGCCAAAGTTTCCTGGAGGTGAGCTTGGCTTGCTCCAATTTGTTATGGAAGAGATTCGCTATCCGGCCATAGCAAAAGAGAATGGGATATCGGGTGTGGTGTACGTATACTATGTAGTGGATGAAGATGGAAACGTGGTTGACGTTTCTTTAAGAAGAGGTGTAGATCCATTTTTGGATCGGGAAGCACTTCGGGCTGTGAAGACAATAACGGGCTACACAGCTGGGGAGCAGCGTGGTAAACCGGTGAAGGTTCAATTCACTCTACCAATTCGTTTTGAGTTGAAATAAGGTTCATGATTCAAATCTAACTTGGGTCGGCACTCAATGAGTGTTGGCTCTTTTTGTTTTGCAGGAATATCAAGTAGTCATAATAGGTACTTTTGAAACCGATGAGGTTTTACTTGCTGGTCGTTGGATTTATTTTGGCTTTTGCAAGCACAAATGCTCAGCATCGATTTTACTCTAACAATTATACAGAGTACATGCGGTTTGAAGGGCAACTATATGAGCCCGGAAAAAATATTCATACTGCGACCAAACCATACCGAATTGCAGAATTGAACGAGATTATGCCGTTCGATTCTATCCGATCGGAGCGGCATCACAACCGAAAGTTTTCTCGAACTTTAATAGGCAGGAAGCTTTGGTGGAAGTCACTCTTGCAATTGGATTCAGCGTGGTTTCACTTGGCGGTTGACCCGGTATTGAATTTTGAATTAGGTCAAGATTTAAAATCTGGAAACAGATTGATTAACAATACCCGGGGTTTAATCATAAAAGGAAGTATTGGGAAAATCGTTTCCTACGAAACCTCTTTCTATGAGAATCAGGCATCATTTCACGATTACATTCACGATTGGGTCGACACCAATCAAGTCATACCTGGTCAGGGTCGAATTAAGGACTTTACTTTCAGTAGTCTTTATACGAACAACGGCTTTAAGCAAAAGGGATATGATTTCTCTATGGCCCAAGGGTACATTTCGGTGCAACCGCTTAAATGGTTGAATGTTCAATTCGGTAATGATCGTTTGTTTTTTGGAAATGGCTACAGGTCATTCTTGCTATCCGATGCTGGTTTCAATTACCCGTTCTTGAAGATCACCACAAAATTTAGACGACTTCAATACACCAATGTCTATGCACAGTTGCAGGATGTACAAATCCCTGTCAACTTCGAATCTGGTTTTAAGAAGAAATTCTTCACTGCACATTATTTAAGCTACCGAGTTGGTCGCAGGCTACAACTTGGCCTATTCGAAGGAATAGTTTGGCAAGGCAAAGACAGCACGGGTACTAGAGGCTTCGAAATAAACCATCTCAATCCGATTATACTTTTCCGTCCGATTCAGTTTGAAGCCGAGCAATCGCCACACAATGCTTTAGTCGGCTTAAATTTCAGTTTTATTCCGTTTAAGCGGGGATTGATTTATGGCCAAGTAGCTGTTGATGAATTCAATACAAGACAGTTGTTTGCTGGTGAGGCAAGCATTGATCACCGCATTGGGTTCCAGTTCGGTTTCAAGTGGTTTGATCTTTTCGGGCTTAAGAATTCATATGCTCAGGTAGAATTCAATCAGGCGAACCCCTACTTTCAAGCAAGCCGTAATTCCTTTACCAACTATGGGCACTACGCACAGCCATTAAGTCACCCCTTGGGTGGAAATTTCAGAGAGATTCTTGGATTTGTGGGCTATCGATGGAAGGATCTTTGGTTCGAGATGAAAGCAGTACATTCTCAGGTGGGACGAGATACCACCGGATATTCATTTGGGAGTAATGTCAATCGAGCTATTCCTTTAAGTCACGAAGTTGGTGACCCCGCTCAGATTTATCGAGGCGATCGAGAATTCCAAACTTTCGTTGACACTAAAATCGGTTGGATAGTTAACCGCGCAAGTAATCTTAACCTAATTCTCGGATTGAATTACAGGAAGGCGTGGAGCGCAACATCATCCGAAGAAATTCAATTCGTTTATTTCGGAATCCGAACCAACCTCCGAAACCTCTATTACGATTACTAATTACTTGCTTCTAACTCGCTTTATTACGATGTTGTAGAAGGTTTTAAAGAAATACTTTACATCGGTACCGATCGGAGATTTCAAATACGCATTTAGGTATCGCCTTTCTGAATCTTGTATTTCTTCTAACGTCTTTGGCATGTCAGCGTAAAATGGAGGTACGAGGCCTGGCTTAACCGTTAGTCTCAGCTCTTTCAAATCATCATCGTAGAGGCTTAAATAATGCTTGCTTAAAGGCCGTACTCCAATAATCTTCATATCTCCATTAAATAGATTGAAAATCATTGGTAATTCATCAATCCAGAACTTTCTAAAGATACCTCCAAGGGTGCTAATCCGAAAGTCATCGGCAAATTTTCCGCCTTCCTGTAGGCTGTTTATCTTATAAATATATTCTTGTAAGTACTCCGAGTACGGATGCATTGTACGCATCTTATATACCCCGATAACCTTGCCGTTTTCCCCTATCCTGTTCATTTTAAACACTGGACCGTAAGAAGGGTCTTCAGTTGGATTTCCTTCCTCTGTTTTTCGCATCGCAAAATAAAGGATGTTGTCAATTTCAGTTTCCTCAATTACCTCAAACCCACAACTGTACAGTCGCCCAAGAATTTCGGCTCTAGACAGGACCCGTCTTCTACCTCGGGTCATGAAGAAATAAATCTGCTTAAGACCACTAATTTTCGGTGATACTCGATGAAATAGAAAATCTAGAAAATAGTAGATATCGGTAAGTGGTCGAACCGACTTGCCGTATGCTCTCCTCTTTCGTTCAGTGATTGTTTCTGCCCGACCAACAAAGACACTTCCAACGTCCATTTTCAAGTTGACGGATAGAAAGAACTTATTAATCCACCTTATATCATTGACGTAGGACAGATTTAGAATTTCTCTGTAATCTGAATGTTTTTGCTTTAGAATGTTGAAACGAGAACTGGTGTCAATGAGCACCGTTTTTTCGCCCGCCAAATCCGGTACGTGCTTTAAGATGAACTCAATAGCTCGCGGACCAACTTGCTTTTTAACAAGTTCAAGAATATGCCGATCTACACCATGTAAATCGGTTCCTTTCGATTTTTCCTCCTGTGTTTCCTCCATTTAGGACCTGTGGCTTAGCCACTGTCCAAAACTACGGTATTGGCAGTATTTTAAGCCAACAACTTAAAACCCAACGTTAAGTTTGAAAGAGACGTTATGCTTGGAGTTTAGGAAATATGGAGCGGTGTAAGTGAGCGAATCGTCCTTAAAATCCATATAAGCGTAATCAATACCTAGATTCAATCCATTGACCAACTCGTATTGTACCCCAAATCCAATTTCTTGTTTGGACCAGATAATGTTGTCTTGAAATGGAAGTCCGTGTACGACTACCAAACCAGTATTCGGATTTCTGGTGATTCTATCATCAACATAGTCGTCTCCTTTATTGGCAAATATGTAATGGACTTTAGCCCGAAATCGTGGCAACGGTTTCCAATCTAACATGACAAATAATTCCTGAGAATTGTCACGCAAATAGTGTCCCATATTGTAACTGCTGGTCTCGTATGTTGTGGTTGGTACAAAGTGTTTGTACACCATTGGTGCTGTGTACGTATACTCGGCAGTAAAACTCAGGTTGGGAAGAAAGTTGGAGTAACGCCAGCTCCCTTTAAAACTCCACCAATTGCTGTGACGCTCCTTATCGGTAATATACCGCAAGGTGATCTCATCGAGATACATCGTAAAACTCAAGTGATTCTTTTTGATGTTTCTAGAGCTGATATCAAAAAACAATTGAGCATTCGTGTTCTGCTCATTTCCATGATCCACTGATTTGTAGAACAAGAAAGGAATGAAGTAAGCCGGGTTAACGTTTCCTTCGTACACGACAGAATTACCAACGGAGAAATAGAAATTTCGGATTGGCTTGAAGGTGTACATATTGGCCGCAACGTACTTCGGTACCAAATGAGGTTGAAATCCACCCGGATAGGCCACACTTTGAGCACTGTCCAAAACATCCGAAGTCAACCAACCATGATAGTAGTTCAATTCAAACCATTTCAAAGGTTTTATCTGAAGGAAAAGCATTGGAAATGATGGGTTACGACCACCATGTATGTTGGACCCATGGTAGTTGTTGCCCCAGATAACGTTGTCTTTGATTATTCCGATGGTAACACCCCAGTGAGACAGAGTTAACCCACCCCGAGCTTCACTGTACTCACGACTTGCCTCACCAAATGTTTTGCTGAATGCACCTCTTCGCTGGGTTAGATATTGAGGTGCTGAAATACCTTTTAGCTCGAAATTCTCTCTAACGTTTCCATAAAATCCAACCTTCCAAGCGTAGCCATGTAATTCGCCACCATAGTAACTGTGATAGTTCAGACCATTGCTATTTACCCAGCCCTGGCCTCCTAACAGAGGATTAATGCTGACGCTGAAACGAGGACTTCTGTACGCAAATAGATCGTATCGCTTTTCTCTGTTTTTATATGGGAAAACATCACCTCTTTTCAATCCTTTGCCAAGAAAATCCATGTTGGTCGCGGCATACCCTGAATCTGGATAAATCTCTATACCTCTTGGCGAGGTGCTCGATGGACCACGATCTCGGATATAGTCTTTCATAAAGAAGATCAATTCCTTCTTCTGTCGTTTATTCAGCTTGTGCGCCTTAGTAGCTATCGTATCAAGTTGGGTCATTATAAACCGCTTGCTGTACGGCTTGATACCAGTATTTAACTCGATCAATTTAAGGTTGGCCATTTCATCCAAGTACTCATAAATAGAGGTGTTCGAAACATGTTCGAACACAACTTGAGCATTGGCTTTTGGCCAAATGGCCACTGCTAAAACGAGAACTAGAATCAGTCTTTTCATTGATCAGCTATCGGTTGGATAGAGTTTTGGAATCTTGTTGATCACCTTAACGGCATGTTCAAAATCCAGTCCTATAGTTTCCAAATACCATTTGAAGGACTCGTATCGAGGACGGTTCTCATCGTAGATCAGTTCAAGCCCTTCTTCTCGGGTCATCATTCCTTCGCGTATCTGATTGCTTCGGAACGTGTCGAATTCGCTGAACCCAGCCACCGTTGTGTATACGTAATTGTAGAAACTAGCGGTACCATCGCCAATTCTCCAGCTTGATCGGGTGTCTTCAGCCATCTCCCAATCGTATTCATCCTTTAAAAGGTTTTCAATGGCGTTTTCTTCCCACTGGTAATAATCAAAGAAGTGGTAATAGTCCTTGCGCGGTGAACCATAACGAGCAACGAATGATCCAAATGTATCTTTCAAAGACGAATTGAGATATGCTGGATTTAAGAGGAAGTTCTTTCCAACAAATCCAAACAATTTCATCTGATCCATTTTGGTCAGAGAGTAGATGTGCTTCTTATCAAAATTAGGAGCAATGCCACAGAATCCAGTCTTGAAATCGGTGTTCTCTAAGTTGTTTACACCCCAGATATTCAGATCAATTCCGGTCTGCTTTTTCAACTGGTCACAGTAGTAAAAAAAGTACTTGTCACCAGCCATAAACAATGGCACCATACCAAGTTCCGGTCGTTTTAACCAAGCCGAAATATTCTTTTTAATGTTCTCACGCTTCATTCGAATATCCGCAGAAACGATAATATTTTCCACGCCAAGTTTACCGCAAGACCGTGCAATATTTCTACGGGCAAGATCCGTAACCATTCCCCAATCGTAGGTGTAAGCAATTGGATTCAATCCAAGTTCCTTTTTTACGACATGTAGCATGAACGTAGAATCACGCCCACCACTGAAAGGAATAATACAATCAGGCTGTCCTTTTGGCTTTCGATAAGGATCTACCAGTTTTTCGAGGTCGCTGAAAGGCCTTGGCTGATTCTTTTGCTTGTAATTGTTACAGATCATACAAACTCCCTGGTCGTCAAACCGAATAAAAGGGAAAGTTTCAGGTAGCAAGCATTTGGTGCAGCGTTTTAGCTTTTTGATGGATTCGATCTGGTATTCCATCATCGCTTCTTCCTGCGCCATCTTAGGGTTGGACCGGATCAAATCAAGGTCAACAACCGAGTTTCGCAAGTGTTTGGATACAGCTTTTACCTCAACCTTAATCTCAAACGGGTCTATTTTATCGAACCCAACTTTAAAATCTTCCGCAGCACCGTTCATTAAGTCCACCTTCCGCATTTCACCTTGCTCCAACTGGAATTCCAGCAACATCCAAGGTTTCAAATGCTTGGTACTGCACTTTTTAAATAAGTCTTCATATTTAAGTTTTTGGGCCAATTTATCTACGATGAAAGCCTCAGATGCAAACAGGAAAATACCTTTTGGCTTATTGTAGATGTAGTAGATAGACCCATTATTGGTACTCAACAAAAATCCTGGAATATCATTGAACAGCTGCGCGGTTGAAATAGTACCATAAGCCGTTTCATAAACACTCTTTAATCCCTTTGAGAGCGAGTTTCCTTGCTTGTTAGAACGGGCCATTAGAGCCAACATACTTTCTGTGTCGACTTCAGAAGTTCGCTCCAGATCTGGATTGTTCTTCCAGATGTCGCCATCGTTTACGATAATTCCATTGTGAATTCCAACAACCCCATCTTTCACAAATGGTTGATTATTGTCTGATTTGATATGAGACCCGTTGGTTACTAATCGGGAATGGCCTATTACCACCAAGTTGCCGACTTTGTTCTTCAATGGTGCAAAAAAGTCTTTGAACAATTTGTCCTTGACTAGGGCCGAACTAGGTTCGGCAGCTTTAAGAACATGAATAGATCCTTTAGTCGTGCTTCGCATTGCGAATCCACAAGACTCCTTCCCGCGAGATTCCGATAAAACAGCAAGATCTTCAACAAGGCTTTTGATCAGCTTTTTATTATGCTGACCCTCCTTAGAAATGACAATTCCAAATATTCCGCACATGCCGCGAAATTAAGGTTTAATGAAGTGTTTGTGGTCCGTCAACTTGGGTTTTGAAAATCTCAATCTTCCAAAGATTTGCATCGTATTAGACATTACCACTATTCATTTTACCTGCTATAATATTGGTGAACTTGATCAATTACATAGGAAACTTGATCGGCAGATAATTGCGGATGTAAGGGCATTCTCACAAGTTGGTCTGTGTACTTCTCTGCTTCTGGAAATGGTCTGTTGTTGTTTTTGAGTTTGAAGTAAGGTGAATTGTGCAACGATTGATAGTGGAAAGCAGGGTTAATCCCTAGGTTACGAAGATGGTTTATTAGGTCAGTTCTTTCTTTAGCATTGTTGCAAACTAAATAGAACATATGTGCATTATTTGAGGCATACTCAGGAATATGTGGACCTCTAACTTTCCCGCTTTTTATCAATGAAGTGAATCCATGGAAATATTGATTCCAAATATTCATTCGTAGGCTTTGAATCTCATTAATTTTTTGAAGCTGGGCGTACAAGAAAGCTGCTGTAAGTTCTGATGGCATGAAAGAAGATCCGATTTCCATCCAATCATATTTATCCACCTCGCCTTTCATGAAGCTTATTCTGTTGGTTCCGTTCTCTATGATAATCTCAGCCCGATCAATTAAGGAAGGGTCATTCACAAGCAATGCCCCGCCCTCACCACATTGTATGTTTTTGGTTTCATGAAATGAATAGGCACCTAAGTGACCAATGGAACCCAGAGCAGAAACATTGCTATTCTTCCAGGTGAAAGTTGCATCAATAGCCTGAGCGGCATCCTCTACAACCATTAAATTAAACTGCCTTGCAAGTGCCATTATTTTTTCCATGTCACATGCGACTCCAGCATAATGGACCGGAACGATTGCTTTAGTTCTATTGTTAATCAACGATTCCAGTTGATTTTCATCCATTCCAGGGTGATCGGGTCGGCTATCTACCAGCACGATTTTTGCCCCGCGCATAGCAAATGCGTTTGCCGTAGAAACGAAGGTATAAGCCGGAATAATTACCTCATCACCCTGCTTAACCTCAGCCAGTAGCGAGCTCATTTCTAAAGCATCAGTGCAAGATGTTGTCAACAAACATTGTCGTACTGCAGAATGTCGTTTGAGCAGGTCTTGGCTTTTCTTGGTAAACTCTCCATTACCAGATAGATGCCCAAAGGAGATGGCTTTTTCCAAGTATTTAAGCTCATTTCCTGTTGTGTAAGGCTGGTTGAATTTTACGTTCATCAATAGATTTGCTGTCAGGTTCCTCCCTCATAATCACTGTTGGGATAGACCAAAAGAGTAGGTTTTGTTTGTATAGAGTTTAAGGATGTGGCAATGTAATGAGTTCTCACGTTTGTCAAGGCCTTCAACCCAAATGAGGAACAATCCACAACATGTATTAAGACCTATATTTGCACTGGAAAAACTGGCTCGAAGAGCTGTTGTTCCAACTAAGCGTATGACGAAATTCTGTTTTATTTTGAACAATTTGGAACAAATTTGTCTCATTCCGTACACGGAGTTTTTTATCCCAATTGTGTTTAATGGTAACTGTTTAGTGCTCTTTATTCAAAGACTTAATTCCTTATGATGTATTCTGAAGGCGAATCTCAAAGACCTGGTAACCCCCAAGAGGAAGAGATTGATTTTGAAAAAATATTCAACCTTGTTCTTGAGAATATATGGTTGTTCATTTTTTCAGTTGTATTGGGGCTGGGATTAAGCTACGCTTACATGTGGTATACAGAGCCTGTGTACCAAATGAGCAGTACTGTTCTGGTAGAGGATGAGGGGAATGATATTTCTCAAACGATTCTGGATGAGGTTGGGGTAATCGGTAAAAGCCGAAACATTGAAAACGAGATTGGAATCCTCTCCTCTAGGAGACTGATGGAAAAGGCAGTTGAAAGACTTGGCATTAAATGCGATTATCGCGTGAACCTGGGTCTACGTAGTAGGGCCATTTATGACGATAGCCCGCTTAAGTTGGAGTTTATTCCTGTGGATATAGAACAAGAAACGTTTGTCTTGCATGTAAGTGTAAAGGATGAAAACCTAGCGGATGCGACCTTGACGTATTCGGATAACGGTAACCAAATTGAACGTTCTTCCGAAGTACCCCTTAACTCAATGTTTAAGAACGAACTGGGCCAGTTCAAACTGGTTACAACGGAAAAGTTCAATTCTATGGTCTTAGGAGACGCTGCGCTCAGTCAAGACTACGAATTGGCACACAGGAGTGTTGAGGCGGTTGCAGCCCGGTACCTGTCATCGTTGGGTGTAGCTGAGATTAGAAAGAAAGCCAGTATTCTGAGATTGACTGTTGAGGATAATAATGCCCAACGTGGCGCTGATGTGCTTAACACTGTACTTGACGTATATATCGAAGAAAACGTCAAGAAGAAAAGTCAACTATCGTCCAATGCACTTGAATTCATAGCAAACCAGATTTCCATAATTTCCAATGAGTTGGCAGGGATTGAAATGGAAATTAAAAGCTTTAAGAGCATCAACAATATTTCAAACGTTAGCTCAGAGTCTACATTCTTCTTAGAACAGGTAGGCGAATTAGACAGAAACGTATCAAAAATTGACGTTCAGTTAAGCATCATAAACTACTTAAATGAGTATGTAACTGAAAAGAATGACTTGAAGAATGCTTCTCCAACAAGCCTTGGCGTAGATGATCCGTTATTAGGTCAGTTAATCGTAAAGCTTAGTGAGCTTAGTTCTGAACGAGAGGGTATGTTGAGGTTTACGAAGAAAGAAAACCCTTTGATTTCTTCTATTGACACCAAAATTGAGGAAACCAGATCGTCTTTAATACGAAATATTGAAAGTATAAAACAAGGACTACTTGCTTCAAAAAGTGAATTTGAAACCCAGCTTAATAAAGTTGAGCAGAAAGTAAAGACGCTGCCAAAGGCCGAATTTGAACTTATCGGACTTCAACGACAGTATTCAATAAAGGAAGGATTATACTTACTACTGCTTGAAAAGAAATCAGAGAACAGCATCATGTTGGCCTCAACAGTTTCAGACAATTTGATTATTGATGATGCTAGAATTCCAAATGAGCCAATTAATCCAAAATCGAGGTTGGTTTACTTGATTGGTTTTATTCTTGGTTTTAGTCTACCAAGTGCCTACGTCATCTTTTTAATGATGTTTGATGATAGACTGAAGAGTACCGATGACTTAAAAAAGGCGACTGGTATTCCGATTCTAGGGGTGATTCCACATCACGAAACGGATGAATCGATTGTGATGGAAGGGAATTCAAACTCCCCAATTGCAGAAGCGTTCCGTTCTGTGCGAACGAACCTTGGTTTCTTAGTTCGTCCTTCACAGGAGAAAATTGAAACGAATGCAAATGTCATTCAACTTACAAGCACGATTGGCTCTGAAGGAAAATCATTCTGTTCAATTAATCTTGGAACTAGCTTCGCTGTTGGAGGCCTTAAGACTATTGTGGTCGGACTTGATTTACGTAAACCAAAACTGGCCGAACCCTTCAATGTATCGAATTCAGTTGGGTCAAGTTCTGTTTTAGCTGGTATAGAATCATTGGACAAAGCAATAATAAAGTCCGAGATTGAGAATCTCGATATTCTTGTTGGAGGGCCTATTCCGCCTAACCCATCGGAGCTTCTGATGAGCGATAAGCTGGGTATTTTAATTGAAGAACTCCGTAATCGATATCATTATGTGATTCTAGATTGTCCACCAATCGGATTGGTGACTGATAGTTTGATTATTTCAAAGCATGCTGATACTACTATGTACTTAACCCGTCAGGGATTCACAAAATCAAAGGGGCTTGCATACATAAACGATTTGTACGCAACGAAAAAGATAAGTAGTGTTTCAATACTTTTTAATGATGTAAAAAGAACTCGATTTGGTTATGGATATGGCACCGGATTTACTTATGGATATGGCTATTACTCTGAAGAGGCATCGACCAAAACTGGCTTTTTCCAGCAATTCTTGCAGAAGATTGGTAAGTAAATTATGGGTTGGCGAGGGTGACGTGAAGTCTGGACTCTGACTGGCTTTTTAAACGAGCGAAGGTGCTTACAAATTGAAATGAAGGATAGGTTATTCGATACGTTGGGCATTACCTCTGATAGGACAAAGGACATTACCAAGCACATTAGCTTGTCGTTTGTTTACAAGGCCGGTAGTATTCTAGGTAACTTCCTTCTTGTTCCGCTAACCATAGGTTATCTGGATACCAACAACTACGGTATCTGGCTTTTGATAACCTCTTTCGTGGGGTGGTTTACCTTTTTCGACATCGGATTGGGACATGGACTTCGGAACAAATTTACCGAGGCAAAAGCAAGCGATGATGGTCATCTGATCCAGTCCTACGTCAGTTCAGCATACTTTAGCATGGGCTTTATAAGTCTTGGATTGATAGCACTGTTTCTGGGTGTAAACCCCTTTGTTAATTGGTCGTCAGTATTTAACACATCAGAAAGCATCAACCAGGACCTTACCGTGTTGATGCTTATCGTCTTCGTTTGCTTCTGTACTCAATTGGTTTTGAAACTGATCACATCCATTTACACGGCAGATCTTCAACCCTCCAAACAGGACTTGATTAATTTCCTGACCCAGATGCTTTCAGTAGCCTTGATCTTCATCATTACACAAACTTCAGAATCGTCATTAATGCTATTCGGAATCGTGTTTTCCTTGATTCCAGTTTCAATTCTCCTCGGGTTCAGCGTGCTCTCTTTTAGTACCAAGTACAAAGAGTACCGGCCCAGCTTTAAGTTCTTTGATAAGAAGCATGTTAGCGAGGTCTTTGGTTTGGGAATCAAATTCTTCGTTATCCAAGTATCGGGTGTGGTAATCTACTCCACAGATAATATGATCATAACGCAGTTGTTCAGTCCAGCAGAGGTGGTGCCGTACAATATCGCATTCAAATACTTTAGCATTATCACCATCGGATTCTCGGTTATTGTGACGCCATATTGGTCGGCCATTACACAGGCATATACAAAAGGCGAATTCGAATGGATTAAGAAGTCGATGAAGGGGCTGTCTAAGATTGTCCTTCTTTTTCTTGCAGTCGCGGTCTGTTTTGTAATAGGGGCAGATTACTTTTATCTGTTCTGGGTTGGCGATCAAGTTGTTGTGCCGATTGTACTTTCAATTCTGATGGGTTTATTTGTAAGTGTTCAAACGGTGATGACACCAATTCTCTATTTTATCAATGGTACTGGAAAAATCAAGTTGCAGCTGTATGTTCTTGTTTCCACAGCATTGCTAAATATTCCGTTGTCAATATTGTTGGCCAAGAACCTGGACCTTGGAAGTGCTGGGGTGATGCTAGCCACCGTTT
This sequence comes from Bacteroidia bacterium, assembly GCA_047611425.1. GTDB lineage: Bacteria > Bacteroidota > Bacteroidia > UBA10329 > UBA10329 > JBLFWJ01. Next base: position 26,130 of record JBLFWJ010000007.1, read on the forward strand.
TGTGTTTACTCCCAGTCTTGTTTATCACTAGAATTCAGTACAGAAGAATTATTAATGGCACAGCTAAAGGCATCTGGAATGAATAGAATTCTCAAGCTTTTCATACCAAGTGCCCTGCTTCGATTTTTGAAAAGAAGACACTATCTCAGGAAGTACGAAAAACACAACTTGATGATTGGAGTGGGAAGCGACATTATAAATGTTGAGCTTGGAACGGGTGTCTTTTTGGGTGCCGATGTAGCCATCAGCAATAGTTCAATCGGAGATTCATCTTACGTTAATTCGCGCAGCCAGATTCAGCATACAAAGATTGGAAAGTTCACCTCTATTGGGCCGAATGTGCACATAGTACTGGGGAATCATCCAACGAATTTTGTGTCTACTCACCCAACCTTTTATGCCAACAATAAATCGTTCGAATGCTTTGCCGATAAAATGTATTTCGAGGAATATGGAAAGGTTGATATTGGGAACGATGTATGGATCGGACAAGATGTAATCATCCCTGGAAATGTGAAAATTGGTGACGGTGCCATAATAGCGCCAAAGGCGGTGGTAACAAAAGACGTAGAGCCTTATGCCATTGTTGGCGGTGTACCCGCTAAGCATATTCGATATCGATTTGATGAAGCAACCCGAAATACTTTGCAAAAAGATAAATGGTGGAATAAAGACAGAACCTGGTTGAAAGAGAACTTCAAAAAATTTCATGATACCGAGATCTACTTGAAACAGATCATTAAAGACCCTACCAGTTAATTCTGATAAAGTGGGGCATTAACGCCCGCCCACTGTAGAACTTTGGGACTGAATATGAAGAAGAGTACGATAAGGAAAATCACGGATTATTTTCTGCTAACCTATTTGATAGCGGTTACGGGGTTCCCGTTCTTTTACTCAGATATTGAATTCTTCATCTTAGGTTTTTTGATGCCCGCTGCAGTTTTCTTAATGAGAAAGCCGGGTACATTAACGGGTATCCCTCGCCCAGATAAGACGGTTGTGCTTGTCTTTGGTGCCTTTCTTTTGGTTGAGGTATTACAGTCTCTATACTTTGGTTTGTTCGAGGTCAAAACGTTTATTGGCACGTTAATGCGTCTTGGGGCGGCTTATTTTACCATGGCCATTTTGCTGGACCGGTTTTACGATTACTACGTCAAAATCATCTATTTCTTCTCTGTAATCAGCTTAATGTTCTTTATCCCTGCATTGGTCATTCCTGGCTTTGCTGATTTTTTTACGGATAATGTGGCCCCATTTTTTGTCTCTCCATTCCATACATCAGGCGGTTATTACGAAACTTCACCCAACATAATTATTTACACGTTTGAGAAAAGCCTCTTCGTGTCATCAAGGAATTCAGGACCTTTTTGGGAACCTGGAGCATTCTCAATATTCCTTGTTCTTGCTATGATGTTCAGGTTGGTGCAGGTTCAAAACATCTTTGATAAGAAGGTGATTTTCTTCGCGGTGGTAGTTTTAACTACAACATCTACTTCCGGATATATTGCACTGTTTCTTTTGGTTGTGTCATACTATGTCTTCAACAGAAGGGTAAATGCGCTTAAGTATGTGTTGATTGCAATGATGGTTTACGGAGCAAGTCTAGCTTATGTGCAATTGGAATTTCTCGAGAAAAAAGCCAAGAACGATATCGCCCTCGCATCTGAAACTACTACATCTCGTTTTGGTAGCGCATTGGTTGATCTTCAAGATTTTGTAAAAAACCCACTGATCGGGTATGGCCGTGGATCAAATAGATATGGTGGTAAGCAAATCGATCAGTTTACTTCAAACTTTCACCGTAACAATGGAATCACTCAGCTTTTGGTCACCTATGGGATTTTCATCTTTCTGATTTATTTCTACGTCTACTACAGAAACTTCTATCGCTTTTGTAAGGACAATGCATTTAATGTGAATTTTGCATTGGCTATGCTGCTAATCTTGATGATAATGGGTTTTTCTCAGGGAATCTTCACGAAGCCGTTTTTCTATGGATTATTATTTATCGTTTCAACGAGTAACGGGTTAAGGTCATTACCTCATGATAAGGTCAGTATATCGGATATTAGATAAACTCCACCTAGAACTATATAGGTTCTTTTCTCAGATCTATGTTTTCTTCGTTTTCCGAGCTTTTTCGATAGGGCCAAATGGCCGGTTTCGAATAAATGGGTATCCTAAGTTCACAGTCAAAGGAACGGGTAAGGTTGTTATAGGCAAGCGATTTGTACTGAACAGTGGAAACGTTTTCAATTCAATCGGAAGAAATCAGCGCTCTCTTCTTTCTGTTGGTGAAGGGGCTGAACTGACCATTGGAGATAACGTTGGGATGAGTTCCGTGGCGATTGTCTGTCAGAAAAAAATCAGCATTGGAAATAACATTAGAATTGGTGGAAATACAGTAATCTACGATACAGATTTTCACGCGTTGAATGTTGAAGAACGAACTGCCATTCCGGAAATTACAAGAGGAATCAAACGAAGAGACGTTTCAATTGGAGATGGTGTTTTTATTGGTGGACATTCCATTATACTGAAAGGAACAACCATTGGTGCAAATTCCATAATCGGTGCCGGTTCGGTGGTTTCTGGAACAATTCCGGAAAATGAAGTTTGGGCTGGGAATCCTGCAGTATTTGTCCGAAAAAATGAGGCCAGATGATGAGGATAGCAGCTGTCATTCCAACCTTTAATCGTGTCGACCTGCTACGTACCTCCATTGGTCAGTTGCAAGAACAGGCCACAGCGCTACCTGATTTGGATCTGACCATTATTGTGGTTAATGATGGGTGTACGGACAGTACCGAAACGATGTTGGCACAAGAACTTCCAGAAGTAGTTCAAGTAAAAACCCCTGGAAATTACTGGTATACTAAAAGCATGAATGTTGGGTTTGAGGAGGCCATGAAGCTTGATGTGGATTATGTGCTGACGTTGAATGACGATATTGAATTGAAGCCAGACTATTTGCAAAAGATCACAGAAGCGGTTGCCAAATATGATGCTCCGATTATTATGGGATCGACTTCAATTACCGTAGAACAACCACCAAGAGTGACCTTCTCTGGAGTAAAAGAAATTAAGTGGTGGCGGTTTAAGCAAACAACTTTCCATGACTACTTGCAAGAAGTGCCAGAAAGCAGTTTAAAAGGAGAGAAGGAAAGTGCACTTCTGCCTGGACGCGGAATGCTGATTGACGCGAGAATCTTGCGAAAGATTGGTCTGTTTGAACCGAGGCTTGCACAATATGCCTCAGACGATGAGTTTTGCTACCGTGCGATTAGAAGCAATTTCAAGGTTTACGTTTCTTGGGATGCGATTATCTACAGCCACCATGAATTAACGGGTGATGGCACACCGCAATTGAAACAATCGCTCTTTAAGTTTACCAAGAGTTTTTTCAATCAATACTCAAGAAACTACTGGAGAAAACATTTTTTTATTGTTTGGAATTACGGTATAAAACTGCTTTTCCCAATCACGATATCAATTGTGTTTTTGGGTGAATTTTACTCCTACTTTAAATATAGATTGAAGTAGATATGAGAATCCTACTGGTCACTAATCAAAGCAATCATCATAAATACTGGGCTCACAGCCTGTATTCGAAGTATGAAGTTGTGGGCATTTGCCATCCGGATTCAAAACCGAACCGAGGAATTTTAGCCAGAGATCTGAAAGAGCGGGGGTTTCTGTTTTTGATTCTCAAGTTGCTAAGCGGATGTTACCACAAAATGTCAGGTAGTAGCTTCACCAAACGCCTTAGTCTGTTGCAAGGCAGTTACTATTCTGAGGAGGCAAAGAAGTTCGATTCAATTCCAAAAGAGTTAATTTATGGTGTCGATGACGTCAACTCAAAGGAATCCATTCGAAAAGCGAAAGAGCTGAAACCTGATGTTATTTGTTTTCTTGGTGGAGATATCGTGAAGAAGGAATTTCTTTCCACAGCCAAGATCACAACATTGAATTACCACAGTGGCGTTTCTCCTTTCTACAATGGATCCGGCACAACATATTCGGCTGTTGCTGACGGTAGACCGAACTTTTGCGGTGGTACGCTCATGACCATGAACGAACGAATTGACGGAGGAGATATTTTGGCCCATTATCTGACTCCAATCGAATCGAATGACAATTCCGCATTGCTCTTTTTAAAAGGAATTAAAGGTGCAATTAAACTGTATGCGCTGGTGTTGGATCAAATGATCCAGACCGCTAGTTCTCCAACTGGCTTTACTCAAGGGAGGTCCGTCAGATACTGTACATCATCAGACTGGACGATCTATCAAGATTTGAAACTGAGTCAGTTTGAAGATTCTGGAAAAATGAGTCGATACGTTCGAGACGAAAAAGTGCTTTCATATTTAAATGTGGAATCGACTTCGGAGCAACCACCGTATCTCGAAACATTAGCAGAGATCCTGAAGAAGTAAGATGGGGAGCAACATGCTGAAAATCGTATACTATCACACTATTTCAGATGTGTTGTTGGATTACTTCCCGCAGGAAACTACCCAGTCAATAGACACATTTAATCGGCAAATTCGGCATCTAAATAAGCGGTTCAACATTATTTCTTTGGAGGAAGCGCTGCATATTCATCAGAACAAGGAGCGATTCTCAAATAGTCTTGTGATAACCACCGATGACGGATTTAAAGAGAACTACACGACAATTGCTCCTGTCTTGAATGATCTGAACCTCTCGTTTACCGCCCTTTTGTGTAATGATTTTATTGACAATAAATCGTTGATGTGGAGGAACGTTTTGTTCTACATAAAGAGCAAATGTTCTGTTTCAGATATTGAAAAAGTCATTAATCGCGCATGCACCGAATTCCAAATAGATCGACCCTTGGGTCAAGAAGGTTTGATGGTTTGGAGCCTGAAGTCTTGGCCGTATAAGTTGAAGGATGCACTGGCGCAATACTTTTGGGATAACCTAATTGATGTTCAGTTGAACGACTTCTTGAGTGAGAAAAAACCCTATTTGACATCTGAACAAGTTTTAGAGTTGGTGAACAATGGATTTTCGATTGGTTCGCACAGCAGAAGCCATCCATATTTCAAGATGATGGACGACAATGAAATTGAATTAGAAACCATTGTCGCGGCCAACGAATTGGAAAAGCGCTTTAACACGCAAATCAGTGCGTTCTCTTTTCCTTTCGAGCGACCCGTAAACAGCCCTGACCAAACTAAAATCGAAAAAATATTGAGCAGTCGGTTTAATGTGATTTTAGGTACACGAGATAAGGGCTTGAACCATAGTATACCAGCGTTTCATTGGGAAAGATTGTCAATGGAATTTGAGTATGCCTTTTCAATCTTCAATCTTCAATTTTCACCTTTGAAGCAACGATATCTAAAGAATTGATGAAGTATACAGTAGTGTCTCCAGTTAAAAATGAAGCGAAGTATATCAAGCATACTTTAGATTCCGTTGCTGCTCAAACCGAAAAGCCTAATGAGTGGATAATTGTTGATGACGGATCAACTGATAACACCTTGGCAATTCTTCAAGAGTATTCAGCGAAACACGATTGGATAAAAGTTTTGGAGAGCAAAACACAATTAGAAGCCCGATCGGGTGGATCAAAAGTGGTGCGGGCTTTTAATAAGGGATTCAGAGCCATTACTGATCATAGCTATGATTTTATCGTGAAGTTAGATGGAGATTTAGCGCTGCCGGAAAACTACTTTGAAACGGTAATTAAAACGTTTACTCAAAATCCGAAAGTTGGTATTTGCGGTGGCTACATTTTGAATAAGACGGATAGCGGTCTGGTCAAAGAGATTGAGATCGACTACCACGTTAGGGGAGCATTCAAATCTGTTCGAAAAACCTGTTTTGATGAAATAGGTGGGTTTAAGGAGATTTGGAATTGGGATGGAATAGACATGATGGAGGCGATGATGAGAGGCTGGGAAACTAAAGTGTTTGACCTTTCTGTAGTTCATTTTCGTCCTACCAGCACGGCTTATAACCCATATAAGTTTCACTTTAAAGATGGCAGGTTTGCCTTCAAGCTGAGGACTAACATATTGCTGTTGATATTAAGAACGATTGGCAGGTTGAAAAAGAAGCCATTTCTAATTTCTTCGCTACTCTATTTCATTGGTTATTTCTTCGCTATGATCAGATTGGAAGAGCGAATTATTGAAAAGGATGTGGGCGCATTCACAAACAAGTTCCACATTAACAGAATATTAGGTACAAAGCTCTAGTCACCTTTCTTCAACAGCCATCTTACTTTTTGCAGATTGAGGAACGTGATATGAAAAAACAATGACGATGAAAAAACGGGTCCTATTCTTCTTCGTACATCCAGCAAAATTCCACCTTTCTAGAGCTACCGTCAACCAATTGAAGGCGGATGGGCATCACGTAGACATCATCATTACCGGAAGAGACATTCTGGAAGAATTGGTAGTAAACGAAGGGTGGGAATACACCAAAGTTTTCGCCAATGGCCGAAAGGTGACTTGGCTGCACATCTGGCTCAGCGCGGGTATTTTCATCATGCTTACCATCCTCAAACTTTTACAACTTACTTGGGGTAAGAAGTATGATCTGTTCATCACAGATGACTGTCTGACATTTGTTGGAAGATTAAAAGGAACACCTTCGGTTTTTGTCACCGATGACGACCTAAGTGCAGTTCCAGAATCGGCAATTCTAATGGCTTCCGCCAATTACATATTGGCCCCGAGCATTTGCGACCTTGGTAAATACGATTCAAAGAAATGGGGCTACTATGGCTACAAAGCCATTTTCCATCTGCACCCGAATCGGTTTACTGCGGATCAAAGTAAAATCAAAGAAGAGCTTCGGGGAATTGAATACTTCTTCATTAGAACCGTGTCTGCCACTTCAACACATGATGTTGGTAAGCGTGGAATTGGAGACGATCTATTGCGAGATATCATTAAGGTATTGGAACCGAAAGGTCGAGTAGTACTGAATTCTGAACGAGAACTCCCGAGCGATCTTCAGCCTTACGTACTTGATTTTCGTAAGAATGATGTGGCGCATTATGTGGCCAATGCCAAACTCTTCATCAGCGATAGCACAACCATGGTTGTCGAGGCCGCTTTAATGGCTGTTCCATCAATTGAAATCGATGATTGGTTTTCAGACTTTAAGCAATACCACGAGTTGAGTGCCAAATACGGCTTGCTTGCTGGCTTTGGGGTGGAGGATTTTGATAAGATCAAAGAGAAGATCGAGGAGATTCTGGCAGACCCCAATTTGAAAGAGACCTACAAGGAAAGGCAGAAGGTCATGCTGAACGATAAGATTGATGCTTCGGCATATCTAATCTGGATGATTGAGAACTACCCGAAAAGTTCTAAAGAATACTTTGCCGATACCACGTCTCAACTCAGGTTTAAATAAGCATGATCGGATTCATTTTCCAACTTGCTCTTCTAGGTGTAATGCTCTTTTTAGGGGGATTCGTTCGGGATATTAACCTGTTGAAGCCAACGGTAATTCTGATTACATCCATTCCTTGGTTGATCACTATTTGGTTAACACACAAGCACAAACCAAAGTATTATCAGAAAAAGGTGAAGTACGTGATGGCTCCTTTTCTAAAGGCATTTCCGGTTCATCTAGTATTGACCATCCCAGTGCTTTTTTTGTTTGGGATTGAGGTTGAAGTCATCGTTTACATTATTCAAGCTTTGCTTGCCTATTATGTGGTTGAGTACGTGATCTATCTCCTCGTAGTGCTGGCAATGCAGCGAAAGACAATTGAGAAAGAAGAAGTCGTCACAAAGAAGTATGAGCAAGTAAAGTTTGATCTAGTCGACTTAAAACCAATTGGTTTTCCGACAGATGATTTGACAAAAACGTTCATTAGCAAAGAACTGCTTTCTGGGTTATTCAAGGAGGTATGTGTCGAAGGTGGAACGGAACCAAATGCTCAGATTGACAACTTAGAAGGAAGTGGCATCGACCTAACAATTTTCACACAAGAGGTCAACAACATTAAGGACTTCAATGGTTTGCTTGCCAATGCCTTTCCAAAAATTAAGAATGGTGGTTATGTGGTCATCGGCTATGAGGATCTTGATGATGTGGAGAAGGAAATTTCAGAATCGAAAGGCATTGTGCGATTCTTTAAAACGGTCAAGTATTACATATTCGATCGAGCTTTCCCGAAGATTCCAGTTTTTGATAAGATCCATGGAGCCATTACTGGTGGTAAGAACAAGGTAATCTCCAAAACAGAAGTTTGGGGACGATTGATGTATGCTGGGTTCGATGTGAAAACAGAATCAAAAGAAGGAAAGGTTACATATCTCATTGCTCAGAAAGACCGAACTGCGTCAGAGAATCCAAGTCCGTCATTCTCTCCGTTGATCAGATTGAATCGAGTTGGACTCTATGGCAACATCATCAAGATCTACAAAGTGAGATCGATGTATCCGTACAGCGAGTTCTTGCAGGAAAAGGTCTTTGAGATGAACAGCCTGACTTCCACCGGTAAATTCAGTGAGGATTTCAGAATTACCAAATTGGGTAAGATCTACAGGAAATACTGGTTGGATGAATTGCCGCAATTATTGGACTGGTTCCGTGGAAGCATTAAACTGGTAGGAATTCGTGCAATGAGCCAGCACTTTTTTAGCCTCTACACAAAAGAGTATCAAGATCTATTCTACAGCGTTAAGCCTGGAATTGTCAGTCCTATCTTTGATGAAGGAACGGACAGTTTTGAAATGATTCAGCAGATAGAGCAGGAGTACTTGGAGAAATACAAGAAGAGTCCTTGGAAAACGGATGTCGAGTATTTTTTCATCACCCTCAAGCATATGGCTGGAGGTGTGAGAAGCAAGTAACGGTTCACTTTCTTACTCGAAATACCCGAGTGTTTGGTAACCGTTCTCTTTTAGTAATTGATCTTTTCGGAAGATGGCAAGATCACCCTGCATCATATCGTCCACCAAACCTTTAAGCTCATACTTTGGCTTCCAACCAAGCTGCGTGTTGGCTTTTGTGGGATCTCCAATAAGAAGATCTACTTCAGTTGGTCGGAAATAACGTGGATCAATAGCGACCACCTCTTTTCCAATTTCCAATTGATGATCCGGATTGCTGCAGCTTAGTACGTAGCCTCTTTCTTCAGCTCCTGTTCCTTTGAATTCCAGTTCAACACCCACATAACCAAAGGCCATTTTCACAAAGTCACGAACAGTGGTTGTAATGCCAGTGGCGATCACAAAATCTTCCGGCTCGTCTTGCTGAAGAATTAGCCACATCGCCTCAATGTAATCCTTGGCGTGTCCCCAGTCTCGCTTAGCGTCCAAGTTGCCGAGGTATACTTTTTCTTGCATACCCAGTGCAATTCGAGATGTCGCTCTCGTAATCTTTCTTGTAACGAAAGTCTCACCTCTAATAGGTGATTCGTGGTTGAAAAGAATGCCGTTGCAGGCAAACATACCGTAGGCTTCGCGGTAGTTTACCGTAATCCAATACGCGTACATTTTTGCCACAGCGTAAGGCGACCTTGGGTAGAACGGAGTCTTCTCACTTTGCGGAACCTCTTGCACCAAACCATAAAGCTCTGATGTAGATGCCTGATAGATTTTGCATGTTTCGGTCATACCCAGCAAGCGAACTGCTTCGAGAATTCTAAGTGTGCCCGTACCATCTGCATTGGCCGTATACTCGGGAATATCAAAGCTCACATGAACGTGGCTCATCGCAGCCAAATTGTAAATCTCATCCGGTTTTACTTCCTGAATGATCTTCGTGAGATTCATCGAATCTGTAAGATCACCATAGTGCAAATGGAAGTTTACGTTCTCCTCATGAGGATCGAGATACAAGTGGTCGATTCGGTCCGTATTGAACAGAGAACTTCGTCTTTTAATACCGTGGACTTCATATCCTTTCTTCAATAGAAATTCAGACAGATACGCTCCGTCTTGCCCAGTAACACCCGTTATTAACGCTATTTTACTCATGCTCTATATGTTTCTATCTGCGATAGGAAATCCTGATAAGTCTTCTCAATTCCATCTCTCAACTCAATCTTGTATTCCCAGCCAAGTGATTTCAGCTTGTTCACATTCATGAGTTTGCGCGGGGTACCGTCAGGCATTTCGGTGTTCCAATCAATCTTGCCTTCAAAACCAACGATTTCCTGAATCGTTTCGGCCAATTCCTTAATACTCACGTCCACTCCAGAACCGATGTTAACCAACTCGCGCTCGTTGTATGTGAGCATAAGGTGGATACACGCATTGGCCAGGTCATCACAATGAAGGAATTCTCTTTTCGGTAATCCAGTTCCCCAAACTTCCACGGTTGCATCTCCATTCTCTTTCGCCTCATGAAACTTTCGCATCAGCGCTGGAAGCACGTGAGAATTCTGAAGGTTATAGTTATCGCCTGTACCATAAAGGTTGGTTGGCATTACACTGATAAAGTTGCTTCCATATTGGTCGCGGTAACTCTCACATAGTTTGATACCCGTGATCTTAGCAATGGCATACGGCTCATTGGTTTGCTCAAGTGGCCCGGTCAAAAGATGCTCCTCGCTCATAGGCTGAGGAGCCATTTTCGGATAAATGCAAGACGATCCAAGGAACATCAACTTGGTTACTCCATTCAAGTGTGAAGCATTGATGATGTTCGCAGCAATCATCAAATTGTCGTAGATAAACTCTGCGCGATAAGTATTATTGGCATGGATGCCACCAACTTTTGCAGCGGCCAGAAAAACGTAATTGGGCTTTTCAGTTTCGAAGAATTCCTGAACATTTCGCTGATCTCGAAGGTCCAGTTCCGAAGAAGTTCTGGTGATGATATTCTCATATCCAGACGAACGCAACTGGCGGATAATCGCAGACCCGACCATCCCTCGATGTCCAGCTACATAGATCTTACTTTCCTTATTCATCTATTCAAATTTGGCCGCAAAGCTAAATAATATCTCCCAGTCGATTCTGTAATTGCAGTGCAGGATGCAACCCCATTTTAGCATTTCAAATCGAGCTTTTAATGAAGATTTAATTCCCGTTCATCTTTCCCAATCTATGTTGATTCAACCTTAATACCTTTGCCCCGTGCGTAAGACAATTCCCTTGGTCAAACATCTGGTTTCGCTTGTATCGCTTTGTGTGTTGGCAACTGGGCTGGTTGCTCAGAACCTTCTTGTTCAGAACAACGACATTTTTCTGACCTACCGCATGGAGGAAATCCTTAAAGGGAAGAATTACTACGCCCATTCAGCCGACCGACCATTTCTACAACGTGATCTTATGCGTTATGGAAAGGACAGCACCATCATCGCTTTCGAGAAAGACTCCGTCAAAGCCATAGGCCGATTCAGCAGGGGTCATTTGTTGGACGTAAAGAAGAAGTGGTTTGGCTTTAAGCTCGACCCATCCGTTCATTACGAAGCAGGTTATTCGAGCAAAGCTGGTTTTGCGGGTGATTTCCAAACTGGATTAAGAATGCAGTTTAATCTTGGGAAAATGGTGACGGTTTTTGGCGATGCCAGATATGGCGCAATGAAACCACTTTCATATGTCGAAGATCACATCACCAGAAATAATGTAATGCCGGGTGGAGACTTTGCTTACAAAGGCGCTGGTGGCTTTCACAACTATTATGATTTGAGAGGCTACATCAGTATTGCACCAACAAAAGCATTCAATGTACAGGCCGGTTACGACAAGATGTTTTTTGGCAACGGTCATCGGTCGTTGCTGCTCTCCGATAATGCAGATAAATTCCTCTTTCTTCGCTTGAATACGCGTTTCTGGCGAATTAAATACACCAATGTATTCGCCAATTTTAGAGACATCAGCGGAGCCAACGGAATGCGAGGAGCAGGGAAGAACAAGTTTGGTACATTCCACAATCTGTCGCTCAACATTGGCAAACGATTCAACATTAGTTTGTTCGAAGGCATCATTTGGCAGGGGTCAGACTCTACTGGAAGTCGAGGCTTCGAGCCAAACTATCTCAATCCTATCATCCTCTATCGACCAGTTGAGTTCTCACTCAATTCTCCCGATAACGCGGTTGTCGGTTTCGATATGCGTTACAGAATCGGTAAAAACAACCATCTGTATGGCCAGGTTGTAATCGATGAATTCTTGCTTCAAGAAGTAATCTCAGGAATTAAGAAAGCATTGAACAAGGATGACGAAAGCATCAAGGTCGGATTCTGGGGAAACAAGCAAGGATTTCAACTAGGACTAAAAGGCTACGACCTATTTGGGTTGGACGGTCTTTTCTATCTCTTTGAATTCAATTACGTCCGGCCATTCACGTACACACAC
>JBLFWJ010000008.1:0-37766 GCA_047611425.1 Bacteroidia bacterium
TTGGCGTTCCCCATTGGGTCGGCTTACGAGTCCACTTCGTGTAATAAAAACTGAATAAAACTTTCAGTGCATTCGAAGCTCTGCGAAACGTGACTTTTCGCATGAAATTAAGGCCGTCTTGGATGGGGGCGGTACGTTTCAAGTGGTCAAAGATAGGAGGGCAATGCTCCGAGATACATCAATTTTAATGGGACATCTGCAATTCAAGCAGACCCTTGTACATTCCTTCATTCTGGTCCATCAAGGCTGAGTGGGTACCGCTTTCAACGATTCTACCGTTATCCAAAACGAGGATTTTATCGGCATTTCTGATTGTGGATAACCGATGCGCGATCACCAAAGAGGTACGGCCAACCATCAATTTGTCCAATGCTTCCTGCACCAAACGTTCAGATTCAGAATCAAGAGAACTAGTGGCTTCATCCAAAATCAAAATCCGTGGATCCTTTAAAACGGCTCTGGCAATCGCAATTCTTTGTCGTTGCCCTCCGGACAATTGAATGCCTCGCTCACCAACGATGGTCTCATATCCATCAGGGAATCTGTCAATAAACTCAACAGCATTTGCCTTTTGTGCCGCCTCTTTAATTTCATCCAAACTTGCACCTGGCTTACCATATTCAATGTTCTCCTTTATAGTGCCACCAAAAAGAATCACATCTTGAGGAACAATAGCCATCTGATTTCTTAGGAATTCGAGATCGAAATCCTTGGAGGAAGTTCCGTCCAAAAGAATCTTTCCATCTACAGGATCATAGAATCGAAGAACCATTGAAGCCATTGTGCTTTTTCCTGATCCACTTGGACCAACCAAAGCAACTGTTTGTCCAGCGGAAGCAACAAAAGAAACGTCATTCAAAACAGGTACATCTTCTCTTGTAGGATATCGGAAACTCACGTGATCAAATTCCAATGCTCCTTCAATTTGTTTTTGGTTAGATGCGATTTCGGATGCTGAACTTTCTTCAGGTGTTTCATCCATTATCTCCAAAATTCGTTCGGTCGCGCCAATTGCCTTTTGAATCTGCGCATACATTTCAGCGATACCTCCAACGGAAGCACCCACAAATACCGAATACAGTACAAATTGAATCAGGTTACCGAATGTCATTTCATCTTGATTAACCAGTCGCGCGCCATACCAGATTACCGCTACAATGGATCCGAACAAGCAGAAAATAATGAATGAAGCGAACATGCCGCGGGCCTTCGCACCACGTAACGCGATTTCAACAATAGATTCAGTGCTTTTTCGATATCGCACTGTTTCGAACATCTCATTTGCGAACGCTTTCACATTCGCAATTCCAGTAAGCGTTTCTTCAACAATCGTGTTTGAGTCTGCAATCCGGTCTTGTGTTTCTTTTGAAATCTTTCGAATGTATCGACCGAAGACTACAGCAAAAACGGCCACCACAGGAACGATCAAAAGCATAATCATGGTTAGCTCCAACGAAGTATAGGCCAAGAATGCCACACCACCTATAATCAGCATTCCTTGACGCAGAAACTCCGCAACCACAGTTGTGAACGTTTCGGACAGCATGCTGATGTCGGTGGCTATTCTGCTGTTTAATTCTCCAACTCGATTTTTCGAGAAGAAATTCATGGGCAATCGAATCAATCGCTCGTAGGTATCTCTTCTTAATTGAGCAAGTACATTCTCGGTCACATTAACGAAAAGGTAAATTCTGAAATAGGAGAAAACAGCCTGTAAAACGAACAGTCCTAACAGCAATAATGCGATGCGATCAATGTCGGCTAAAACGGCTGTTTCTGCCGTGTCAACCATATCTCCAATCAACTTTGGGAAGAGCAACGCACTAATTCCAGTTAGAAAAAGGAAGAAAAGACCCAGATAATATTTGCCACGCTGAGGTCCAAAGTAGGCGAGAAGCCGCTTCATTTTTTGAATATTTTCCTTATTCAGCTTAGCTTTCGGAAGGTCTTCTCTATCTAATCTGTCCTGTTTGCGAGCCATTTCGTTCTTTTGCGGTTGGCAAAGTTAGTGCTGTAATTAAGGCCAAACACAACAAGTGAAAAGTTGTTTGCTGAGTTACGAAACATGTATATCTTTGCGGCCCGCAATTTAAACGGCTATGAAAAGGACATTCCAACCATCTAGAAGAAAGAGAACCAACAAGCACGGCTTTAGAAGCAGAATGGAAAGTGTTGGTGGAAGAAACGTAATTAAGGCGCGAAGAGCGAAAGGCCGTAAGAAACTGACCGTTTCTGACGAGCGAGGAGCTAAGAAATAATTTTTTTGACCGAACCTATATTAAGCCTGAGCTATTAGTTCGGGCTTTTTTCGTTACAGCAAATTCTTGATTTTTTGCGCAGCTTCGGAAGAAGTAAGGTCGTGCCCTCGGTCAAGAAAATGAACGGTACTGGTTTTTCCGTTCACCCCAGAAAGCTTCTTTGCAAGCCTAGGATGAATCACACGATCATGTTTTCCGAAAAACAGCTCAGTCTTTATTTTATATCTGAAAATGTTCTTTCGAATTTGAATGAGATTTGGATTGATGTTTTTAAACGCTTGCCAAGACCCATAAATCATTTCACGCGTTTCTGGCTTGCTTAGTTGATTTTGATAAAAGGTCAGAATGCGCTCATCCATCAAATTCAATTTTACTGCAATCGAACAGATTGAAAGTAATCGTGACGGATCTTTCATCGCTCGTCTAAAAAGGAAGTTGCCTAATTTGGTACGAGTAGCAAAAAGGTAAAACCGGTTTAGCTTCAATCCATCAGGAGCAATAAGAACCATGCGCTCAACCTTTCCAGGTGACAATTCCGCCAGTTTCAATGCCACCTTTCCACCTAAGCTGTAACCTAAAAGTGAGCAGCGTTCTACATTTTCGTTTCTGAGTATTCTACCGATTAGGTCGTCAAGATCATTTACGTTCAAATTGGGTTCAATCATCTTAGTATTTCCATGAAATGGAAGATTGATAGAGATTACCCGATCATTCGGTTTTACAATCTCCATAAATCGAAGCATGAGAACAGCGTGTTGGCCAAAACCATGCAGCACAATCCATGTGTCACCGGCATATCCCGTGCTCAGAACTTGCCATTCGGCACTAGCTGTTTTAATAACTTCGTCCTCCAATTTTTGGGTTGTAAGATCTTTTGAAAACTCAGATGATTAAGACCTTGTAGGGGGGTGGTCGATCGCTAATTTCGCATGTTTTTTTGATTCAGCAACAACATGTCCAAGGATAGCTCCATCAAGTCTGTTTTGATTATAGGAAGTGGCCCGATTGTAATCGGCCAGGCCTGCGAATTTGATTACGCAGGAACGCAAGCTGCACGCTCATTAAAAGAGGAAGGAATTGAGGTTTCGCTGATAAACAGCAACCCAGCCACAATTATGACCGATCCTGTAACGGCCGATCATATTTACCTCAAACCACTAACAGTGGAGAGCATCAAGCAGATTCTCGAAGAACGTGATATTGATGCTGTGCTGCCTACCATGGGTGGTCAAACTGCTCTGAATCTTGCCATAGAATGCAAGAATATTGGTCTCTGGGATAAGCACAACGTCCGCATGATAGGTGTGGATGTAGCAGCAATTGAGATTACCGAAGACCGTGAGCAATTCAAAAACCTGATGATTGAGATTGGAGTTGGCGTTGCGCCAGCTCGTATCGCAACCAGCTTTTTGGAAGGAAAGGAAGTTGCTCAAGAACTTGGATTTCCATTAGTAATCAGACCATCATTTACATTAGGGGGAACAGGCGCTGCTTTCGTCCACAAACGTGAAGAATTTGATGAATTGTTGAATCGTGGATTGCACGCTTCACCAACACACGAAGTGTTAATCGATAAGGCGCTTTTAGGTTGGAAAGAATTTGAGTTGGAATTGCTGCGTGATGACAACGACAATGTGATTATCATTTGCTCAATTGAGAATTTCGATCCAATGGGCATTCATACTGGAGACTCGATTACCGTAGCTCCGGCAATGACATTAAGCGATAAGACATATCAGCGAATGCGCGATATGGCAATCTTGATGATGCGTTCAATCGGAAATTTTGCCGGAGGATGTAATGTTCAGTTTGCAGTTAGCCCAGACGAGAAAGAAGATATCGTTGCGATTGAGATTAATCCAAGAGTATCTCGCTCTTCAGCACTGGCATCAAAAGCAACAGGTTATCCAATTGCCAAAATCGCCACTAAACTCGCTATTGGTTACACATTGGATGAGTTGGACAATCAGATTACAAAGACAACATCGGCCTTTTTCGAACCAACTCTCGACTATGTAATTGTAAAGATTCCTAGATGGAACTTTGACAAATTCAAAGGAAGCGATCGTCAATTAGGCCTTCAAATGAAGAGCGTTGGAGAGGTGATGGCCATTGGCCGAACCTTCCAAGAAGCATTGCAAAAAGCGGCTCAATCATTAGAGATTAAGCGAAACGGGCTAGGGGCTGATGGCAAAGAGTGCCGTGATCAGGCTGAGATTCTTTACAATTTGGAGCACCCAAGTTGGAATCGACTATTCCACGTTTACGATGCTATGAAGTTGGGCATCCCAATCAAAACGATTAATAATATTACTCGAATTGATACTTGGTTTTTGAACCAGATTAATGAGATGATTTCCCTCGAAAATGAGGTGAGTAATTACAAGTTGGATACCCTGCCTGCCCATCTTTTGATGGAAGCAAAACAAAAAGGGTATGCCGACAGGCAAGTAGCTCATTTGGTCGATTGCTGGGAAAGTGAGATTTACACCAAGCGTGAAGAACTAGGTATCCAACGTGTTTACAAATTGGTTGATACATGTGCTGCTGAGTTTCCTGCTCAGACACCATATTACTATTCAACTTTTGAGGAGGAGAACGAAAGTGTACCCACAGACAGGAAGAAGATTGTGGTTTTGGGCTCTGGCCCGAATAGGATTGGTCAAGGAATTGAATTCGATTACAGCTGTGTACATGGGGTCTTGGCCGCTAAAGAGTGTGGTTATGAAACCATCATGATCAACTGTAACCCTGAAACGGTTTCAACTGATTTCGACATTGCAGATAAGCTCTACTTCGAACCAGTTTTTTGGGAACACATCTACGACATCATCAGGCATGAAAAGCCGGAAGGAGTGATTGTTCAACTTGGAGGCCAGACCGCTTTGAAGCTTGCCGAAAAACTTGAGAAATACGGCATCAAGATTATCGGTACAGACTTTAAATCACTTGATCTTGCCGAGGACCGAGGTCGATTCTCAGCACTATTGGCAGAGTTGGATATTCCATATCCGAAGTTTGGTGTGGCAGAGGATGCCGATGCCGCTTTGGAGGTTTGCAAAGACCTCGGCTTCCCATTGTTGGTTCGACCTTCTTACGTTTTGGGTGGCCAAAACATGAAGATCGTAATTAACGAAGAGGAGTTGGAGACGCACGTAGTGAATCTACTCAAGGACATTCCTGGCAACAGGATCTTACTTGATCACTTCCTTGACAAAGCCATTGAAGCTGAGGCAGATGCCATTTGTGATGGAGAAGACGTTTACATCGTGGGGGTAATGGAGCACATTGAGCCGGCTGGAATTCACTCCGGAGATAGTTATGCTGTCTTACCGACTTTCAGCCTTAGTGAGAATGTGTTGAAACAGATTGATGATTATACAAGGAAGATAGCGGTGGCTTTAAAGACTGTTGGCTTAATCAACATTCAATTTGCCGTTAAGGATGAAGTGGTTTACATCATCGAGGCCAACCCACGGGCATCTCGAACGGTTCCATTTATTGCAAAGTCTTATGGCGAACCATATGTGAAGTATGCGACCAAGGTGATGATGGGAGAGTTGAAGGTTAAAGACATCGATTTCAAACCTCACATGGACGGTTATGCCGTTAAGATCCCGGTTTTCTCTTTTGACAAATTTCCTAATGTGAATAAGGAGTTAGGGCCTGAAATGAAATCGACAGGAGAGGCCATTCAATTCATTGATGATTTGACTGATCCCTTCTTCCGTCAAGTTTATTCTGAACGAAACCTCTACTTGAGTCGTTAAGGTTCCATGCAAGTACTTCGCACACTCCTGATAATTGTAGCTGTTTACTACGCGTTCAAGTTTATTATGCGGTTGTTGGCGCCCTTCATTATGAAGAAGGCTGCTGAAAAGGTGAACCAAAAGATGAATCAGCAATTTGGTGGGCAGTTCCAGAAAGACCAGCAGGAGCAAGGCCCAGAAGGCGAAGTGGTGATTAAGAAAGCACCTCAGAAGCAATCCAAATCTGGTGCAGCCAATGATGGCGACTACGTGGATTTTGAAGAAGTAGACGAATAATTTTACTCGTATCTCTCTAGGAGAACTTGAACGATTCTGTCTGCGGTTTTTCCATCCCACAGTTCAGGAATCCCACCCTTTTTCCAATTACCGCTTAACATTTTGGTGATCCATGGGCCTACGTCTTCTGGATTGGTGCCGATCAATTCATTGGTTCCGATGGTAACGGTTTCTGGCCGCTCGGTGCTTGTGCGTAACGTGATACAAGGAATGCCCAAAACTGTGGCTTCCTCCGTAATTCCACCAGAATCGGTGATTACACCTTGGCAATTCTTAAGCAAGTAGACAAACTCCAAGTAACCCAATGGGTCGGTGGTAATGAGTCGATCGTTTTGAAATCCTGCTTTGCCGAGAACCTTTGCTGTTCTAGGATGAACTGGAAATACAATCGGCCTGTCTTCCGAAGATTCCAAGATCTTCTCAAGGAGATTCAAAAGATCGTTTTCCGCATCAACATTTGATGGTCTGTGCAAAGTTAGCACGAGGAATTCACCGTTTTTGAGACGGTGTTCATCAACAATACTTGGCTTTTTCAAGTGGCTCATTCGATCATGTAACGTGTCGATCATCGTGTTTCCCACGAAGTGGATTTTCTCCGAAGAATGTCCTTCTTTCAAAAGTTGATCACCAGCAGAATGAGTGGTTGTGAAAAACAAATCCGTAATGGAATCCGTCACCATACGGTTGATTTCTTCCGGCATACTCATGTCTCCGGAACGAATTCCCCCTTCAACATGAGCAACATCAACATGTAACTTTTTAGCGCTGATCGAGCACGACATGGTGGACGTTACATCCCCCACAACGATCACTAAGTCTGGCCGATTTTCTAAAAGTTCTTTTTCAAACCCAATCATAATCGCAGAGGTTTGCTCCGCTTGAGTTCCTCCTCCAGCACCAAGATTGGCATCTGGTTCCGGGAGGTTGAGTTGCTCAAAAAAGTCACCACTCATTTTCTTATCGTAGTGCTGTCCTGTGTGCACCAGTCTGTATTCAATGTCAACTCCAGCATCTTGTTGCGCTTGAATCGATCGAATGATTGGAGCCACTTTCATAAAGTTTGGCCTGGCACCTGCTACAATTGTAATCTTCATTCGAATTCCTTGAGAAAGTTGAGCGTTAGACATAATTAAAAATGGAAACCAACGCCAATTACGCCCCAAAGTAAAGGTTTAGTTGTCGCTTTTTAACAGCATTCTCATTGATAAAAAAGCATAACGCCCAATGGTTAAGTAGCCGATAATGCACATCTTCGCGTAACCTTGGTTTGGATGCGTTTATTCGAGCCGACCATGCGAATTTGAATTATTAGAATGGAGCAATTAAAGAAGTATCTGCCACATTTGTTGGTGCTTATTGGAATGGCCGTGTTGTCATTGGCCTACATGAATCCGGTGCTGGAGGGCAAAAAGGTTTGGCAATCGGATATCGTGCATTACAAAGGAATGTCCAAGGAAATTGTCGATTTCCGAGTGGACAATGAAGGTGAGGAACCACTTTGGACCAACTCGATGTTCAGTGGGATGCCAGCTTATCAAATCGGTGTTCGTTATCCCGGAAACTGGAGTAAAACCATTCTCAAAATCCTGAATTTTGGTCTTCCACGACCGGCCAATTACCTGTTTCTATTAATGGCAGGTTCCTATTTTATGTTCATTGTGCTAGGGGTTGGATGGCAGACCGCACTTGTTGGAGCGGCTGGCTTTGCCTTCTGTTCGTACTCGTTTATTATCATGGAAGTTGGACATACTTCCAAAGTTCATGCAATGGCATTTATGGCACCCGTGCTGGGCTCGGTGTTGCTGGCATACAAGGGTCGAATTTTACTTGGGGCGGGACTCACGGCCTTCTTTTTGAGCCTACAAATAGCCACCAATCACCTACAAATCACCTACTATTTAGCATTGATTTTAGTGGTGTTGGGAATCGTGAAATTGGTTGCCGCAATCAAAGACGGACAACTGGCTCCGTTTATCAAAACATCGCTAATGCTCGTGCTGGCTGCCGGTATTGGCGTTGCACCTAACGCCAGTAATCTCTGGACAACTGCTGAGTATGGAAAGGACACAATGCGGGGTAAGAGTGATCTTACAGCCAAGCAAGGTTCTTCTGGTTTGCAGATTGATTATGCGACTAACTGGAGTTATGGAAAGGCTGAAACGGGCACATTTATCATCCCAAATTTTCATGGCGGATCTTCATCAGGATCCCTTTCAGATAAGTCGGAAGCGTATGATGCGTTGATAAGCAATGGCGTACCAAAAAAGTCGGCAAAGGATTTTATCGAAGCTGTTCCGCTCTATTGGGGAACGCAGCCAACAACCTCGGGCCCGGTTTATTTAGGCGCGTTGGTTTGCTTTTTAGGGTTATTCGGAATGTTCATGATGAAAGGCAACGACCGATGGTGGTTGCTAGGCGCCTTGCTTCTTTCCATCCTACTTTCTTGGGGACATAACCTTCAATGGTTTACCGATATCTTCTTCAATTATGTCCCTGGATACAACAAATTTCGAGCGGTTAGTATGACGTTGGTAGTGGCTCAATTAATCGTTCCTATGATGGCAGCATTCGGATTGCACGCCTATCTGACCAGCGATGATGCAGCAAAGCCAGAGGTTCGGAAAAAACTGCTTTTGGCCGTTGGTATTACAGGTGGATTCTGTCTCTTGTTCATCGTGCTTCCCGGAATTTTCTTCGATTTCTCATCTGGATCAGATGCTCGAATGATTGCAAACGGATACCCAGAGTGGTTGGTTGATGCCATTGTGATTGATAGGGAAAGCATACTCAGGTCTGATGCCATGCGATCTCTGGTTTTCATTTTACTTGGTGCAGGAACCTTATTCGCATTTCACGTTAATAAGTTGAAAGCTGGCCCGGTTGCTTTGGTTTTGGTTGGGCTTATTGCTGTTGATGGAATTTCTGTAGGCAAACGATACCTAGACAACGATGATTTTGTGAAAGGCAAAAAAATGGATGTGCCTTACACTGCCAATTCTGCAAACAAGCAGATTATGGCTGATGAAACACTCAGTTTTCGAGTTCTCAATTTGGCGGTAAGTACATTTAACGATGCTGGTACTTCTTATTTCCACCAATCGGTTGGAGGATATCACGGAGCCAAGTTGCAACGGTACCAAGAGTTGATTGACTCTTGCATCAGCAAAAACAACATGTCGGTGTTGAGTATGCTCAATACGAAATATTTCATCGTTCAGGATAAAGAAGTTGGTCAACGAGCCCAGCTCAACCCTTCTGCACTGGGCAACGCTTGGTTCGTTAACGAGTACAGAATAGTTGAAAATGCCGATGCTGAAATGGCAGCCATTCAAGAATTCACGCCACGTGATGAGGCAATTATTGATAAACGTTTTGAAGATAGAATTGGTGGGTTGCAGATTACACCTGATCCTAGTGGTCAGATCGTTTTAATGGAAAATAAGTCTAACCACTTGACTTATAGCAGCAATGCTGCAACGGATCAATTGGCGGTTTTCTCTGAGATCTTTTTTGAGAATGGATGGAATGCTTATGTCGATGGGGAATTGAAACCCCACGCACGAGCAAACTATGTTCTTAGGTCGATGGTCGTTCCAGCTGGAGAACACACCGTTGAATTTAAGTTTGAACCATATTCATACAACGTGGGTGAAAAACTCTCGATGGCTGGGTCTGCTTTAATGCTTCTGTTTCTGATTGGTGGAATTGTCGTTGATGGTAAGAAACAGAAAGGACTAACCATGGAATCTGATTCCTAAGCTTTTGAAAAAGGTTCTGATCATCACCTACTATTGGCCGCCTACGGGTGGAGTAGGGGTTCAGCGTTGGCTTAAATTCAGTAAGTACCTTCCGGAATATGGGTGGGAGCCGATAATTTATACGCCCGAAAATCCGGAAATGACCATTGAAGATCATTCCAATTTTAAGGATGTTTCGGATGCTCTGATGGTTGTAAAACAGCCCATTTGGGAGCCTTACGATTGGTATCGAAAGATTCTTGGAAAGAAGGACGAAAAGATTGGTGCCGGCCTGATGAGTGAAGGCGGAAAAGAAGGCTGGGGAAAGAAACTGGCCGTTTGGATGAGAGGGAACCTCTTCATTCCTGATCCACGAAAATTCTGGATTAAGCCATCTATAAAGTACCTGAGTCAGTATGTTTCCGATAACGATATAAACCATGTGATTACCACTGGACCACCGCACAGCATGCACATGATTGGTCTTGGTCTAAAACGAGAATCTGGGATAAATTGGATAGCTGATTTCAGGGATCCTTGGACGAACATTGATTTCTATAAGGAGTTGATGTTGACGGGCTTTGCCGATCGGATCCATAGGAAAAAAGAGAAAGAGGTGATTAAGAATGCCGATGCTGTGGTAACAGTTGGGCCATCTTGGGCCGAAGATTTTAAGGCTCAAGGGGCAAAGCAGGTGGAGGTAATCTATAATGGGTTTGATAAGGCAGACTTTCCTTCCGAACCACTACCTGCCACAAGCGGGTTTACGGTTGCGCATATTGGCTCGTTTTCCAAAAGCCGGAACCATCAAGCTTTATGGGAGGCCTTGAGTCAATTGAGGAAAGAAAATGACGCTTTCGATAAGGACTTGAAAATCCTGACGCTTGGACATGTAGATGGAAGTGTGGCCGATAGCATCAAGGGATTTTCCTTGGATGATAAATGGACACGCGAGGAGCATGTACCAAGAGATCAAGTTCTAGCGTTTCAAAGGAGCAGTAATGTGCTTCTTCTCATGGTAAATGATACGCCAAATGCAAAAGGAATCCTTCCTGGAAAGCTATTCGAGTATTTAGCCAGTGGCAGGCCCATTCTGTGTATTGGCCGAACAGATGGAGATTCAACGCGGGTTATTAAGGATGCCAATTGCGGTAAATGTGTGGGCCCACAGGATTTAGAGGGAGTAAAGAAAGCGTTGTTGGAACTGTATGATTCTAGAAATATGGATCAACCATATTCAAATAGTATTGATGCTTTTTCCCGCCAACATTTAGCAGGAAAACTGGCCGATATACTTAACGGAATGACCAACTAATGGGGGTAATCCGAAGGCAAAGCATCAAAACGTCTCTCCTGTCTTATGCCGGAGTTGGCTTGGGCTACCTCAATGTGATTCTGCTTTTTCCCAGCTTTTTATCTGCTGAAGAATTTGGATTGACAAGGGTGATGCTGGCAGTGGTGACAATCGGCTCTCAGTTTGCGTTGTTGGGGTCTGGCAATTCTATCATTCGGTTTTTTCCAGAATTCAAAGATCCCGATAAAGGACATCGAGGCCTGTTGCGGCTTGGGCTGATTCTAGCTGCAATCGGCTTTACTATAATATGTGCCATACTCTTAGTAATGAAACCGTGGGTGATACAACACTACGCTGAGCGATCATCGTTGGTAGGCCAATACTTCATGCTGATCATTCCGTTTTTAGGGGTGGAAGTGTTGTTTCAGGTTTTTAGAAGTTACTCCAGAGCATTACTTCATTCCGTGGTCAACATTGCTTTAAAGGAAGTAGTCGTTCGTTCTCTCACCACTATTTTACTGGTTGCGTTCTATTTCGGAATGATGTCGTTCGATACATTCATTCTTCTGTTTGTTGTGCAGTATGGAGTGATCACATTGGCGTTGGCCGTTTATCTAATTGGAATCGGTGAGTTTTTCAAAGGCTTAAATCGACATGCAATCTCTCCAAGCCTGAAAAAAAGAATGACGAATTACAGCCTATTCGCCATTCTTTCAAATACAAGCACACTATTCGTGATGAACATAGATGTGATGATGATCAATGAGATGATTGGGCTCGAGTTTGTTGCGTTTTATGCTGTGGCGTTTTACGTGGTATCTCTTATTAATATACCTCGTGGTGCCATTTTGAACATAGCCATGCCACTGGTTTCAGAAGCTTGGAAAAACAATAACATCAAAGAGATTCACAGCATCTATGAGAAATCATCCATCAACCAATTAACAATTGGCATTCTGTTTTTCGTTGGAATCTGGGCCAATCAAGAAACGCTATTTGCCATGTTACCGCCTGAATATGCACGTGGAAAATGGGTGTTGTTTTTCGTTGGAATTGCTCGGTTAATTGACATCAGTTTTGGTATCAATGGCGGTATTTTGGCCAACACTTCTCATTATCGGTACGAAACGTATTTCGGCCTTGGATTGGTAGTAATCAGCATCATTCTCAATCTAATATTCATTCCAATTTGGGGAATAACTGGAGCCGCAATTGCTACCGGAACGTCTCTTCTTCTTTTGAACTTGGGTAGATACTTCCTACTTAAATCCAAATTAGGAATCGGACCGTTTGGCATCAAATCGATGATTGCAATTATGCTTGGAATTACCGCGTACGCTGTAAACCTTTTGATTCCTCAAATGGAGAATATCATTCTTGATCTTGTAATAAGATCGGCAGCTATCACAATCGTTTTTGTGCCACTGGCCATCATCTTTAAACTAAGTGTAGATGGCAATCAACTACTATTTGGTTGGTGGAAGAAGCTGACTAACAGGAGTTAGGATGAGCTTTTAGGTTTTAGGAAAAAAATCATTCCCACTCATTTGTCACTCCGTTCGCTTTTGCTGAGCCAGTCGAAGCATGAAAAGTAGAGTACCTAGCACTCAAGAAGACATGAATTGCAAAAGTGCGAGACCCTTCCTTCGCCAGGGAAACAATTAGTTACCTAGGTATTTTCGTCTTGATTCCCTGACGAAGGAAGGGCCTCTTTTTAGTATTTGATTTTTCTAGGAACTGCAATCAAGCAGTAACCTCGCTCAGAATAGACTCAAACAAACGTCTGCCATCCGTATTGAAAAGCTGATCATCAGCAGCGCGCTCAGGATGAGGCATCATTCCGAAAACGTTTCGCTTCTCGTTACAAACACCAGCAATGTTGGTTACGGAACCATTCGGGTTCGAGTCTTCGCTCACTTTGCCACCCTCATCGCAATAGCGGAAAAGTATTTGATCATTGGCTTGAAGAGAGCTCAACGTTTCAGCATCAGCAAAGTACCGACCCTCTCCATGTGCAATTGGAATCTTTAAAACAGTGCCAGGCTCGATGTCCCGACTTACCAAGCTCTTATTGGTTTCTGTTCGCAAGAAAACATTCTTGCAAATAAATTTGTGACTGTTATTGTGAAGTAGCGCACCTGGTAGAAGACCAGCTTCGCATAGAATTTGAAAGCCGTTGCAAACACCAAATAGGTAACCGCCAGCATTGGCAAACTCAATCACCTTTTCCATAATTGGAGAGAAGCGAGCGATAGCGCCACTTCTCAGGTAATCCCCGTAGGAGAAACCACCTGGAAGCATGATCATATCGCAGCCTTGCAGATCGGTGTCTTTGTGCCACAGTTCCACCACTTCCATACCCATAGTATTACCAAGGGTGTAAATCATGTCTTGATCACAGTTGGATCCTGGAAAAATGACGACTCCGAATTTCATTGCAGTGCTTTTTTAGAGGCCACAAAGCTAATGTATCGGCTTGTTCTAGGAATCAATTGCAAGTGAATTGATGAGATCGTTTCAACAGGTTTTCAGCGTTACTGAACAAGCAGTTTCTGTTGCATTCTTCCTTCTTCAGTTTCGGCAATGATCAGGTAAAGACCAGTTGGCCAAGTGCTGCAATCCACTTGGGTTGTTGGTGTATTGATCACATCCTGAAACACCAAATTCCCTTGGGAATTGTAAACCGAAAGCTGCTGGAATGAGTTGAGGCTAGATGTAAGGGTGAACTGGTGGCTGGCTGGGTTGGGGTAGAGAATGGGTGAATTGGATTTAGAAGATTCTTCAATTCCGACCATCGCATAATTGCCGCAAACCATGTCTCCCACCTTCAAATAATTGTAACGCGCTGAAAGGTGATCGGTGAAATTAAAATCATGATACCATTCATTGTGATCTATGTAGCCCACATACGGCATAAATAGCTTCTCCCATCCTCCAAAGCACACGAGATATTGATGGCCAGATAGACATGAGTCGGTTGGGATTTCACTTTCCGTATAAACTTGATGACAAGAAGTTGTTTACACGGTTGCACCACAACTGTCTGAGCCAGGATTATATCTGTAGGCAGTTCCTCCCATTCTTGGCAGGAAAGTTCCCTCAATTTCTCCAAAAGATTCGGAGATCAAAGTTTTGTAAATCGTGTCAGGATTTGGGATGAAAATCAGTACTTCAGTATTTGAATTGGATGGAGAACTGTTTACAGTAGATGTAACGACTAAGCTTCCATCCAATGCGCTGGAATCGATATCTGTAAACAATTTAGAAGTACTGTTTGAGGAGGCTGCATAACTGGGTAGGGAGAAGGAGGAAATTCTATAAAAATTACCATCTCCCAATTCAGGTTTTGGTTTTCCGCTACCCAAGTAATTATTCTGTCCTTGTTTGAAAGGAGGAGAATTCAGATTTATGGTATTTGGGTCAACTTGAAAAATTTGCTCGAAAGTGGTTGGAAATTTGGTGAAATCCACCATTGTTCGGAATCCATAGTTCTTATAAATCTCAAAGAAAGTCTGGTTAATCGAGTCTTCTACTACTTGCCCGGAAGATAATCTGGTGAGTGTAATTGTTTTGCTAGAATCTGTAATCCAACTATCGTCCACCCAGTCCGTGCTTTCAATTGTCCCTATCAGGCTGTCTCCATTCGGATACGTGTATGCTAACCATGTTGCGGAAACTGTTTCTTCGAATCGGATGAGGATGGATTCTCCAAATTTATTTTGGAACCATGCATTTCCGATAGCATCAATGCGTGTATTAGTTCCGTTCCAATTTGGTGCGTGCCACCAGATGCAGTGGTTGTCACCAGTAGTGTCCCGATAGATTGGGTAATTGTAGAAAACTGAGTCTCCATTACTTTCAACCAGTAGTGAATCAATTCGAGTACCCCACATGTTAAATCCAAAACCATCTTCATATTCACCCCAATAACTAAGCTCCTTCTCTTGGTAAAAAACCTGCAGTGAGTTGCTGTAAATGGGTTGGTAATTCTGGCTAAAACCCAGCACAGGTATTAAGAAGAGAAGAGCTAAAAGTTATTTCATTGGCGATGAGTTTCATTAAAGTTAAACATTGTGTGCCATCTAAGGCTGTTCGATGTCATCCTCTGTTCTTTAAACGTCCTTGGATGATCATTTACAGCACTTAGATGCTGATTTACAGTGTCGTACAGTTCTGTTACAAGCCCGTACCGAGCGTTAGCGGGTGCGTAGCGGGCGGAAGCAGTCCTGTAGCAGGCAATCACGGGTTCGTATAGAGCGATAGAAGGTTCGTACCGAGCGTTAGCGGGCCCGTAGCAGGTGGTAGCGGATGCGTAGCGGGCGATAGCATTCCAGTATAGAGCGATTACGGGAGTTTACAGGAGCATCGAGGCCATTTTGAGCACGTTTTCTTGTAACTAACGACTCTTAATTCGCAACTTAGTAACCAGCAACTCTTCGTTATCTTTCGCCCATGCCAAGAGAAGTAAGGAACATAGCCATCATTGGTTCGGGTAATGTGGCCTTTCATATTGGCAAAGCACTCAAGAAAACTCAAAATAAATTGACGGGTGTTTATGCTCGCAATGAGAAAACCGGAAGTCGATTGGCTTTCGAATTGGGCTGTGAGTATTTCCAAGACATTACATCCATTCCTGATGAAGTGGACATTATCCTGATGGCTGTTAATGATGATGCAGTAGCATCAGTCGTTTCGCAGATATTCTATCCAGGAAAAATTGTTGCCCATACTTCGGGTACCGTTCGTATGGAAATGTTGGAGGCTTCTTCAGACAGATATGGTGTGTTCTACCCGCTGCAAACGTTGCACCGAGATAATAAAGTAGACATGTTTGAAGTGCCATTTTGCATTGAATCAAATACCAATTGGGGCGAGGGTATGTTGATGGAATTGGCTGCTTCCATAGGCGATAACGTGCATTTGGTCAATTCCGAACAACGCAGGACAATGCATTTGGCCGCTGTGGTGGCATGCAACTTCAGCAATCATTTATACACGTTGGCTCAGCAAATCCTTGATACGGATGGACTGGATCTTTCCATTCTCAAACCTTTGATTATTCAGACAGCTGAGAATATCAAGAACGGGGATCCGAAAAATCTACAGACAGGCCCAGCAATTCGTGGTGACCAAGAAGTGATTAAAAAGCACGAAGCGATTCTACTGGAGAAAAACCCTGAGTTAACAGAGCTGTACAAAATGCTGACTCAAAGCATTTTGTCCCAAAGGAATTCTTGAATCCTTGCTTGAGGAAATAAGTGTGGATAGTGCTTGATCAGCACCCCGATAAATAGCTCGCGTGGCATGTCGTCAAACGTGCCATAATGGTGCAGGTACTCCATAAACTTTCCACCATCGGCATCAAACTCTTGAAACTGGCTGTCGGTCTCGCCATTAAATTCCAGAGGAGTCACGTTAAATTTCTCACAGAGTTTAGCGTTGAATGCGGGTGTAGCCTTTACCCATTTTCCATCTAAATAGATTTGTGTCAGCCCATGAAAAGCAAAGACATCACTGCGTAAACGGTCGAGTAACTTTTGGCTTGCAATGTGATTTTTCACATCAAAGAATTCCAATTTGGCAGGAATTCCAAGAGCCCGCATGCAGGCGGCAAGTACAACAGCCTTTTCTACACAATGCCCAGTACCACGTTCCAACACATAACTGGCGGTAAGTTGATCTGGTGCCAAGCCAGAAGTATTTGGATCATACCAAATTCCATCCCGAATGGCGTAGTAAAGTTGAATCGAATTTTCCTTTTCCGATTGAGTTGGCGAACTGTTCTTGGCTACAAAGTCCAATACAGTTGGATGATCGGAATTGATGTAATAAGAGGGTTGGGTTAAAGGAGTTGACAATGGAATGGGTTGATTGAGTTGAAAATGTTGGATCGAGGTTTTTTTTGTCTCTTCATGCCGTTCTTGAAACGGCATCTCTTCGATTTGTTTTAAAAGCTTTTGGGAGAGACTCCGTCTTTCAACAGGGTGGCAGCTCTGGGTACAGAATTTAATTTTCGTTTAAATAGACTTAGCGCCTTGAGTATTCAAAGTTGAAAAACTATACCCACCCAGCGGAGCCTGAACCATTCAACTTACCAACTTTGTAAACCTCAAACTACCCTGTGCCAGAACAATTAATCAACAACCTTAGAAAAAGACTGGAGCAACCGCTACCGGGGGTTTCCGCACAGCGAAAAATGGCCAACTCCAAGCGGTTTGACGAGCGCTTCGTTCACGAGAATAGGGCAGGAGCTAGGCTCGGTGCGGTGCTTATCCCATTGTATTTTAACCAAGGTGAATTGTCTGTTGTCTTGATGAAACGGCCTAATTATAATGGTACGCATAGCGGACAAGTCAGTTTTCCTGGAGGTAAACATGAAGAAGAGGATTCAGACCTAGAGTTTACAGCACTTCGGGAATCACAAGAGGAAGTTGGCTTGCCTCCGGAGAAAGTTGAAGTCATCGGTCAACTTACCGACCTATACATTCCACCTTCCAACTTCCTAGTACATCCGTTTGTTGGTTTCGTTCGAGAACTGCCAGACCTGGTTCCTGATCAACACGAAGTAGAATCGATTCTTCAAGTTCCGATTAGCCATTTCTCTGATCATCCCTTCAAAGAGAAGGACATCAAGATTACCGAGCATTTTAGTTTGAATGCCCCGTATTACGAAGTAGACGGACATACCGTTTGGGGTGCAACAGCTATGATTCTTGCGGAGTTGCAGCAGGTTTTGCGGGAGGCAGGCTATTAGCGGGTTAGGGAATTAGGCGGTTAGGTTTTTAGGAGTTGGCACTGCGCTCGTCATTCAGAGCGTAATGGAACCGACCGAAGGGAGCTCATGACCGAAGGGAGCTCATGACCGAAGGGAATAATCTCCCGGCTATTTAAATCATAGACTATCGCCTTCGGCAATGAGACCACTTCTTTAGTTCTTCATTACGCTTCGCTTCATTCTGAGTGACGCAGCGAAAGGGCCATTGTCTTACGGGGTGACAGCGTGGCTTCGGATTAGCTTTTTCCCTAATCCTCGAACAGCTATTCTCAAAACCCGTCCTCCTCCCAGATGTATTTTCTGGTTTCGAGGCTGAAATAGGCCATCTTGTTCTCCTTAAAAATTCGGAGCGTTTTGTGGTCAGAAAGTCGTTCGACCTTGTCAAGCGCACATGGCAAAAGGTAATTGTGATCCTTATCGGTTATGCAGAAGAAATCGCTTCGTTTAACGATTGCTACACCATCCTCAAAATTTGAAACTTCCGTGTATAGGTTTGGAATGACCAGCTTGCCACCGTTGTCGATAAAGCCCCAATAACTGTCTTTCTCAATAGCTGCACGATCCTCAGAAAAGCCTTTGGTGTCATTGAATTCAAAAGGAATGACATCAATGCCTTTGCTATTGAAGAATCCGAATTTTCCTTTTTTCATTGCGGCAAAACGGTTGTCGTTAATAGGGTCGATACGCTCATACTCAAAAGGAGCAACTTGCTGACCGATGGAATCGATGACGCCCCATTTTCCTCCATTCTTAACCGAGGCGTACCCATTTTCGAAGTACATATCCGATGCTTCCGAAACTTCACATTCAAATTGAACAGGAATGGGCATTCCACCCTTTAGGTTGATGTACCCGCACTTACCTTCCTTCATGATTAACGCCAGACCACTGTTGTAAGGGCCAATCTTATCATATTCACAAGGCGATAAAGAATCACCGTTGGATTTAAGAATCCCATAAAACTCACCCCTTTGAACCCGGGCTCGTTCGTTCGAGAAGCGCTCGGCATTGTCATAATTGCACTTGATAGGAACGCTGCCATCATTTCCCAAATAGCCCATGAAACCGGAAATCTCAACTGCAGCCAATCCGCCAGAAAAATCGTCAGCAGCATCCAACTTCAATGGAATTACCTCCTTCCCACTTTCATTGATGTAGCCGTATTTGTCATTTAGTCCAACCGCTGCAAATCCTTCTGAATATTCGAATATTTCATCGTACTTAATGAGCGTGACTTCAGTTCCTTGATGGTCGATTACACCATAAAGGTCGTTCCGAAGCACAATCGCTTTTCCATCCTGAAATGCTTCTGCCTCATCATAATCTGGATCAATTACCATTTGGCCCCGTTTGTTGATGTAGCCCCATCCAAGCCCTTTTCTCACTGCAGCCAAACCATCTGAGAACTCGGTTACTTGGTCGTGTTCAAACTTGATTGCCACTTTTCCTTTTTGATCGATAAATCCCCACTTGCCTCGGTTTTTGGCTGCAAGCAGAGTGCTGTTCATCAATTTTAAATCGGCATTCAAATCCTCCATGTATGGATAATCAGGATACTCCAATTTGAATTCCATCAACTTAACTGGGATCAAATCCCACGAATACATTTCATAAATCTTTCGCCAAGCCTCTTCAATATGCTCATTAGTTGAGAAGGTGGTAATGAAAGCATGGTACGAATCTTCGGTTCCTTCTTTCGTGCTTAACGAATAGATTTTTTCTTCCGCCTCTTCCTTAAATGACGATGTCGGATACCGCACCACGAATTGGGCATAACTCTGAATTCCGCCATCCTTCGTCAGTTCTTTATATCGTGTTTCTTCAAAAAGCTCACGAGCTTCCGGAGCCTCTTTGGAGGTGGGGTAGAGTGTGGCGAAATCCTCATAACCTTGATATGTTCCAATAGCCTGTGCATTCTCGAAGGCAATCGCACTTCTTAATTCTATCACCTGCAACTTCTGCGAAGCGTTGTTGAACCGATTCAAAAACCGATCGCAAGCTTCTACCGTGTGTGCTTCCACTACCTCATTGTATGCCTGATCAAAAACCTCCTTTTTAAGGTTGAATATCTTTTGCTCGTTGATTCCATAATCGGGTAGCTTCTTCAACTCGCCATTCTCGGCAACGCGAAATGCAGCCTCGCAACTCATGGAATGTTGATACGCGGAATCTAACTGGTAGAAAGGGCTCTTTGGTTCTAAAAACAGTTTTACTAAACCATAATGCGCACCAACCCGATGCTTTTTTAACCCTTTAGCGAAATAGGTTTTCGCTTTGAAATAATCCTTAATGGCAAGCGCCTCAAACCCTTTGTCAATCACATTTGCTGATGCGCTAGACGCAATCAGCAAACAGAGAAGAGGCAATATGGCCAGCCGGAGTTTGATCATCCACCAATGACGGTCATCTCCTCAACCAAATGACCCGCGCCACCCAGTTTATCCATGATAAAAAGGATGTACCGGATGTCGGTTGAAATGTTCCGAACTTGGGTTACATCGTAATTCACATCGCTCATTGTGCCTTCCCAATTTCGATCAAAATTGATGCCCACCAATTCGCCATTTGCATTTAATAAAGGACTTCCTGAGTTTCCGCCAGTGGTGTGATTGGAGGCGATGAAGCAAACGGGAACCGTTCCGTTTACCGCATATTTTCCATAATCCTTGTTTTGGTACAATTCCTTCAATTTCGCTGGAACATGGAATTCACGATTCTTCGGGTCTTCTTTTGCCATCAAACCATCTAAGTATGTGAATGGCTCATGCTCAACATCTGAAAACGATTTGTACCGCTCCACTTTTCCGTAGGTCAATCGCAGCGTTGAGTTCGCATCTGGAGAAAACCTTCGGTCTTTTTCAAACGCTCTTTGCGCTTCCATAAAAATCTTCATTTCCGCTTCAATCTTAGAACTAGCTTCTCTCAGTTTTGGCAACACGTTATTTTCATGGTTGTTTTTCATCGCCTTATACATTAGGTAGAAAGGGTCGTTCGCTGTTTTCTTCCCTTTCTTGGGAGAGAAGTTGGATACCATGTCGATCAATTTTTCTTTGTCCGCAAAAACAGATTTGCTCCATAGGGTTACCATGTGCTCTGTCATGTTCCCTTTTGATAAACGCTTGAGTTCAAGAACCCAATCCTGAAGAAAAATATTCCTCTCTTCCTTCAGAATCATTTTTAATGAGGCAGCCAAAAGGTCTTTTTCCACATTCAGATCCAAGTTGTCGTATCCATTAGCCAATCCTTCTGCTATTTCGGCTTTTCTCTCGTCTAATTCTTCTCCTGGAGGTAATTCATAAAGGGTGGCAACCCGATCGGCAACTTTCGAAAGTGCGCTGCCATAACCAGCCTCACGATAAACATCATACGCTTGCTGCATCTGTACGCGGGTTTTGTATAGACTTTCCAGGTTACTCAAAACACCGGAATACTTCTTGTTCGCGTCTTCATTGCCTGGCTCTCGTAACCAAGTCATCATTCTGTTTTCGTAATCCAACTTCTTCGAATAGGCCTCTGAAAGCTTCAAACCTCTGGTTTCACCATCCCACTTTTTGTAGTAGTTCGCGATTCTCGCATACGGACTTGCATACTTCAAACGGATTGCTGCGTCCTTATTCATGTACTTATCCAGCACCTTCAATTTCTTTTTTCGGATGTCTATTCGAGGAGGGTTGATTTGATGAATCAATTGCTTCACTGCAATCGATGGCAAGTATTGTTGGGTTCTACCGGGGAACCCGAAAACCATGGTGAAGTCACCTTCCTTAATTCCTCCCAGGTTTACTGGGAAATGGTGCTTTGGCTTGTAAGGAACATTGTCTTCTGAGTATTCTGCCGGGTTGTTGTCTTTGTCAGCATAAATTCTGAAAACCGAAAAATCACCAGTGTGTCGTGGCCACATCCAGTTGTCGGTATCTCCACCGAATTTTCCAACAGCCTCTGGTGGTGTGCCTACCATACGAACATCATTGTACGTCTGGGTAACGGTCATATAATACTCCAAACCGTAGTAAAACGGTTTGATCTCGGCCTTGTAATCGGTGCCTTCAGTTGTACGATTTTGAATGTCTTCGATGCGAGCCGCAATCTTGGATTCTCTATCAACATCAGACAATCCATCAAGATCAGCAAGTATCAGTTTAGTCACGTCTTCCATCTTTACGATGAACGTTACTGATAAGCCAGGACAAGCCAATTCCTCTCCTTTATTCATGGCCCAAAAGCCATTTTCTAGCCGGTTATTCTCAACCGTGCTGTGCTTAGTAATGTAGGAATAGCCACAATGATGATTTGTCAACAATAGTCCTTGATCCGAAATAATCTCTCCGGTGCAGCCACCGCCAAATCGAACAACCGCATCCTTTAGACTTGATTTATTTACGCTGTAAATATCCTCGGCACTTAGCTTCAATCCAGCGTCTTGCATTTCCCCCTCAATCTCATTTAAAAGGAAAGGAAGCCACATGCCTCTGTCGGCAAGCATGGTGAACGGAAGAAATAAAAGGAGAGTCGCCAGTACTAATTGACGGAACGAACTATTGAAAATTCTCATGAAAAATTTGTTGAAGTGTGAATCACCTATCTTGGCGCAAAATTAGACTTTAGCCCCATGGATACAAGCGAAGTAGCGCATCAAGCATACATCACGAATGATGCCGTAGTTCTTGGATTATTAGTCGCCATTTTGGCCTTTGTTTTTTATACTTCATCAAAGAAGGAAGGATTCTGGTCTAAGTTCTACACCTACGTTCCAGCCCTTTTGCTGTGCTATTTCCTGCCAAGTTTGCTTAACACATTTGGCATTATTGATGGCCATGAAAGCAATTTGTATTTCGTGGCTTCTCGGTATTTACTGCCGGCCAGTTTGGTTTTATTAACACTTAGTATTGACTTAAAGGGCATTATCAGGCTTGGCCCCAAAGCGATAATCATGTTTTTGACGGGAACAATAAGCGTGATTATCGGTGGGCCGATTGCAATTCTTGTCGTTTCCACATTTGCCCCAGATGTTGTGGGTGGTGCTGGCCCCGAAGCAGTTTGGAGAGGTCTGTCCACTGTAGCGGGAAGTTGGATTGGTGGTGGTGCCAATCAAACCGCAATGAAAGAAGTGTTCCAACCAAGCGATGACCTCTTTTCTGCGATGATTGCAGTGGATGTTATTTGTGCGAATGTGTGGATGGCTGTGATCCTTTTCGGAGTTGGATATTCTGATAAGATTGACAAATTTTTTAAAGCAGATACTACGGCCATTGAAGATCTTAAAAAGAGTGTTTCTGAATATCAATCACAGGTTAGAAGAATACCGAATTTGACTGATCTGATAATGATTATAGCCATTGGAATGGGGGTGACCGCATTCAGTCATTTCTGTGCTGACTTAATCGCTCCAGCGATAAAAGAACATGCACCAGAACTTGGTAAGTTCAGTTTGACTAGTGGGTTTTTCTGGATTGTTGTTATTGCAACAACCATTGGAATGATCTTGTCATTTACCAAAGTGAGGAATTATGAAGGTGCCGGTGCAAGTACTGTTGGAAGCGTATTCCTCTACATTCTTGTGGCAACAATCGGAATGCACATGAATGTGATGGCCATTTTCGATAATCCTGGGCTTTTTATGGTTGGCGGAATTTGGATGTTGGTACACATCACCATCTTATTGTCTGTTGCAAAGATTATCAAGGCGCCTTTCTTCTTTACCGCAGTTGGAAGTCAGGCCAATATTGGCGGAGCTGCCTCGGCTCCGATTGTGGCTTCAGCCTTCCATCCAAGTTTGGCGACTGTAGGTGTTTTACTGGCTGTTTTCGGTTATGCCCTTGGTACATACGGAGCATGGTTCTGCGCTCAATTAATGCAGGCTGCTTCTGCTGGAATGTGATCCAATCACCTTTGGTATTCTGATGAGAATTAGGGTTGATAAATTAGTGTTAAGCGTTGATTAATACTGCCTTGAAAACCAAGGTGGATCAATCTTTTTTGGCCAACTTCGTAGCCTCAAAACCCCAAACAAATGTCTGATACCGCAACCATGACCAAAGTCCATAATTTCTCAGCTGGGCCGTGCATTCTTCCGCAGGAAGTTTTAAAGCAGGCTAGTGAATCCGTTGTCAACTTTAATGATCTTAACTTATCACTAATTGAGTTAAGCCACAGAAGTAAGGATGTGGTAGCCATGGTAGATCATGCTGTTGCTCTTGTAAAGGAGTTGCTAAATGTGCCAGAAGGTTACTCAGTTTTGTTTCTGCAAGGAGGAGCTAGCATGCAATTCTACATGGCTGGATTAAACCTTCTTAAAGAAGGCGGAACTGCCGGATATGTAGATACGGGTGCTTGGGCAAACAAGGCGATTAAAGAGGTTAAGAAAATCGGAAATGTTGCTGTTTTGGCATCTTCCAAAGATTCTAACTACAACTTCATTCCTAAGAATGTAGCCGTACCAAACAACTTGGATTACCTCCATATTACTACCAACAACACGATTTACGGAACAGAATATCATCACGTACCTGAAACTTCAGTTGTGCGTGTTGCAGATATGAGTTCGGACATTTTCAGTCGTCCGATAAACGTGAGCGATTATGGTTTGATCTACGCAGGAGCACAGAAAAATATGGGCCCGGCAGGGGTAACGCTTGCCATTGTAAAGGACAGTCTCCTTGGAAAAACAGGAAGAGACATTCCATCCATGTTGGATTATCAGATTCATTCTGATAAGGAATCAATGTTCAATACACCTCCAGTTTTCGCGATTTATGTGAGCATGTTGACACTCCAATGGTTGAAAGACAATGGCGGTGTTAGTTGGATAGATGGTGTAAATCAGCAAAAGGCTGATCTTATTTATAACGAGATTGATTCCAATCCTCTTTTTGTTGGAACAGCTGCCAAAGAAGACAGATCAAGAATGAACGTTTGCTTCCTTTTGAATGACGAGTCATTAGAGGCGGAATTCAACGAGATGTGGGCTGCCGTCAATATCAACGGAATAAAAGGCCACCGTTCTGTTGGAGGTTACCGAGCAAGTATTTACAACGCAATGCCTTTGAGCAGTGTGCAAGTTTTGGTAAACGTGATGAGGGATCTTGCCAAAAAGCACGCATAATTCAATTCAATAGTTTCTTAAGAGAAGGTCATGAAAATTTTAGCTAACGATGGAATTCACCCAGCAGGAAAGCAATTGCTTGAAGATGCTGGACACACCGTAATCACTGATAAAGTTGATCAAGCAGATCTTGCATCCTATTTAAAGGATGAGCAGGTTTCGGCTCTTTTGGTGAGAAGTGCCACTAAAGTGAACAAGGCGGAATTGGATAGTTGGGATGGATTGAAAGTGATCGGTCGGGCTGGAGTTGGAATCGATAATATCGATTCTGGCTACGCAAAAGAGATCGGCATTGCTGTCGTGAATACACCAGCTGCTTCATCACAATCTGTTGCAGAATTGGCATTGGCCAAGATGCTCACTATCTCAAGATTCTTGCAGGACTCGAATCGAAAGATGCCGGCAACTGGTAGTACCGAATTTGGTGCTTTAAAGAAAAGCTACGCGAAAGGAGCAGAGCTTCAAGGCGCAACACTTGGTGTGATTGGATTCGGAAGAATCGGTCAGTGTTTGGCCAAAATGGCCCTTGGAATGGGAATGAAAGTAGTGGCTCACGACCCATTCGTTGAGTCTGTGGATCTTCATTTAGATATTGCCGGAACTTCTGGGGTTGATGTAAACATCAAGAGTTCGACTTTTGAAGAAGTACTTGCACAGAGTGATTTCCTTTCGCTCCACGTGCCTAAGCCAAAAGAAGGTTCATTGATCGGCCAAGCGGAGTTTGCAAAAATGAAAGACGGAGCTGTAATCGTTAATTGTGCCCGTGGTGGTGTGATCAACGAGAATGATCTTATAGCTGCACTTGATTCTGGAAAATTGATGGGTGCTGGTTTGGATGTTTTCGAAAATGAACCTACTCCAGATGCTCGTTTGCTTCACCATTCGAAGATCAGTTTGACGCCCCATATCGGTGCATCAACAAACGCTGCGCAAAATCGAATCGGAACCGAATTGGCCGAAAAAGTAATGGCCAACTTGGGTTGAAATGACCCGCATTCATCCATTTAAAGGAGTTTTACCAAAGCCGACCAATGCTGATCGGGTTGTCTCGCAACCCTACGATCAATATTCTGCTGCTCGTATAGATGAGATTCTGCGCGAAAACAAGGAATCGTTTCTAAATGTGATTCGCCCGGAGGATGAAGGCGAACATTTCTTACCCAATTCGCCAGCTTTATTTGCAAAGAGTAAGCAGCGTTTCGAAGATCTGGTATCTGAAAATATTTTGCTTGTGGATAATGATCCCAGCATATACGTTTACTCCCAACATATTGGCAATAATTCCTTTACAGGCTTGATTGCCTGTGCCTCTGTGGAGGATTACGACAATGGTACGATCAAGATCCACGAGCAAACAATTGCGCACCGCGAGCAGATTTTGCGAGATTATTTGGAGGTGTGTGATATCAATGCGGAGCCAGTTTGCTTTACTTATCCTCGCCAAGGAAGTTTGGAGCTATTGACGGAAATTATCCGTCAAGACCCCCCATACCTCAACTTTAAAACCGATGATGGAAAGCGACACGAGTTGTGGCGAATTTCAGATGAAAAATGGATTGCCAAATTTCAAGAGAAATTCAATCTCATGGAGCACATCTACATTGCAGATGGGCATCATAGAAGTGCTTCAAGTGCGCTATTGGCGCACGATCATTGGGCAGAAGGTGAGAAGATTACTGGTGACGAACCGTACAACTATTTCCTAGGCATTTTCTTTCCAGATGATCAGCTAAAGATCTATGAATTCAACCGTGTGGTTACCGACCTTGGTAACCTTGGGGTGGGTGAATTCTTAGAATACCTTGAAAAGGATTTCAAGGTTGAGAAGAAGGACGATATTGGAATCAAGCCTGAATATCAGGGGCATTTTGGAATGTACTTAATGGGTACTTGGTATCGACTGACCTACAAAGGGAGACGTAGTTCTGAAAGCGTAAAAGCCTTGGATGTTTCAATTCTCTCAGACCACATTCTTACACCTCTCTTGGGAATTGAAGACCTGAGAACAGACCCCCGTATTGTGTTCGTGCCTGGTTATGCAGGGCTCAATGCCTTGGAAAACAAGGTGGATAGCGGGAGCTACGATATTGCTTTTTCACTCTATCCCGTTTCCGGTGAAGAGTTCTATGCCATCTCCGATCAGGGCAAAACCATGCCTCCAAAAAGCACTTACATCGTGCCTAAATTGCTGAGTGGCCTAACGGTTTATAGTTTGAGTAGAGGCTAAGACCTATCTTCGCTACATGCGATTTCTCGTATCGGAGCATAAAGCATTTCTGGCTGAGATAGAAAAGTCTTGCCTTACAAAAGAGCGATTCTCTTTTTTGAAAAAAGGCGGGGTTCTCTTTGTGAATTGTGAAAACTATGAGCCGAAATTCTCATTTCACCGAAAAAAAGAAACCATCCTTAACGATGAGAATCTATGGGAAAAGAAGGTGGCCTACCATTTTGATAAACCTTCTAAAAGTTCGGTGCAAACCGATTGGGATGGAATTCTCTTCGCCTTTGGGATTTGGCTGAGTGGAATCAAATAGGCAAGATCAAACCTGCTCGTCCAGAATGCTTTTAATGTTGGGTCTGAAGTATTTATTACCCTTCATCACTTTGCCATCTTCCCGATAAATGGGCTGGCCATTCTCATCCAACTTACTCATGTTGCTACGGTGGATTTCGTCAAAAATGTCAGCTATTTTGTGTTGTAGACCATGTTTGCAGATACTGCCGTAAAGGATGTACATCATGTCGCCCAACGCATCTGCAATTTCTACCAAATTCCCGTCCTTACAAGCTTGTAGATACTCTTCGTTTTCTTCGGCCATAAGCTTAAAACGAAGATTGTAATCCGATTCGGAAAGATTGTGTTCGGGTTTGTCATTGTTTCCAATACCGAATACATCATGAAAATCGTAAACGGACATAATCCGTTTCTTAAGGCCGCAGTCTTCCATTTTAGTTGAATTAGTTATTGGTAATAATAATACCGAACCGAGGATGATTCAAAACCTGCAACCTCCGTTTTTTCAATCAGTTTTCCCAGTTGATTAAAGGTGTTGGTAACCACCAGAATCGTGTCGCTAACTGCCGACCTGCGAACGTTTTGTTCAATTTGATTCAAATCGTTCAAGTCAATATTGTCGGTATGAATCAGTAAATGTTGAGGTGTTTTTTTCCTGACGCGAACTTTATTGTTGTCAAAGAATTCATATTGGTGATAGCCAATTAAGCTTGAATCGGCAGTGTAACTACTGATCCGATTCAAGGTGCCATCAAAATCATATCTGTAATCTTCAAATCGTAGGATTTCATCACCATCTTGAACCAGAACTTTAACTCGTTTTCCATTATCGAAATCGCAGAATTTAATCGAGTCAATTTCTGCTCCTGCGAAGTAAGCTATCGAACTGATTGAATCTTGGTCGTTGTAAGAATATGATATTGCTTTTTCTTCTCCGTTAATCGTTTCGCGTTCGGTTAAGATTAAACCATCTTTATACGTGTATCGAACGGTTCGTTTTACCGTTCCGTTTAAATCGATAAAATCAGTAACTAAAGATTTTCCACCATCAGAATACATGTAGTCAACGGTGCCAACCGCATCGTCATTCTTCAATCTGAACTCAGAACAAATTCTCCCGAATAAGGCGTTATCCGTTTCGCATGGAACCACCAGATCCGTGGTGCAGGATGAGCACAAAATCATAGCAATCAAATAAAAGAGATTCCTCATTCGGTGCGAAAATAGAAATAAGGTATGGCTAAGAATGTCTTCACCTGATCATGAGGATTGATCGTAGATTTGTTTCCCATTCAATGAAGCTTTTATTTCTTCCCTTCTTATTATCTGCATCCTTCACTTGCGCACAATCTGTAACCAGGGGACCATATCTCCAGTTTCCGACAGATCAAAGTATGATTGTTCGTTGGCGAACCGATGTGCCAACGCAAAGTAGGGTGCATTATAACACGTCAATTGCGGGCCTTGCTTCGCAATATACGGGCACGCCAGCATTGGTGACTGATCATAGCGTAACACTCAATTTCTTGCAGCCGCTAACCGAATATTTCTTCGGAGTAAGCGATGGAATCAATATTATTTCTGGCGAAGATTCAACCCATCGCTTTACAACTTGGCCAACCCCAGGTGGTACAGAACCTGTGCGTGCATGGGTGATTGGAGACTTTGGAAAAGGCAATGCCGAGCAAATGCAAGTGAAACAATCCTTTATTGATGAGTTTGGAGATGACATGCCCAATTTTTGGATTTGGTTGGGCGACAATGCTTATGAAAGTGGCAGTGATCAGGAGTTTCAAGACAAGGTTTTTGGAACCAATTCAAATTACCACCCGATGTTTACCAGAATGCCTTTTCTCCCATGTCCTGGTAATCACGATTATTTGTCCGTAATGTCTCCGGCATTAACGATCAATCCACCGGATCAAGATGGGCCGTATTTCGACATTGTGGACGTACCAACTAATGGTGAAATGGGAGGTGTGCCATCTGGCTACGAACTTTACTATTCCTACGATTATGGAAATGTGCACTTCCTCTCTTTAAACTCCGAGATTGGATCCATCTTTTCAGGATCGGATGATTGGATCGGATCAAGTCCTTTCAATTCATTTTCATCATCGCCCTTTACCCAGTGGTTGCATAATGATTTGCAAGCCAATGATAAACCGTGGGTGGTTGCCTATTTCCATCAGCCGCCACACACTGATGGCTCACATGATTCTGATGCTTTTTGGGAAATCTACATGGAGGCCATGCGTGAGAATATCTGCCCAATTCTCGAAAACTATGGAGTTGATGTTGTCTATTCTGGCCACAGTCATGTTTACGAGCGATCGTATTTGATCAATGGCTTCTTCGGGGAGCCCAGTGATTTCAATAGTGCAACACACATTGTAGATGGATCAAGCGGAAAGTTGAGTGATGGAACACCGTATGTAAAGTATGTGGATGGTCCAGATGAGGGTGTGGGCACCGTTTACGTGGTTCAGGGAAATTCTGCGAGCAAGGACGATGATGCTAGTTTGAATCACCCTGCGCATTACTTCGGACATGGTTGTGGGACGTGTGTCGGTTCTTCCGTTTTTGAAGTGAATGGGGATACTCTAACTGGGAGATATTTGGCAGCAACAGGTGAATTTTTGGATGATTTCACCATCATCAAATCAAGTGTTGTTACCGTTGGAGATGAGACAAAATATGTCCAGCCTGAAATCAAGATTGCACCAAATCCATTTTCAGATCAAACATCAATTTCTTGGGAGTTGAATAATGTAATGGAAGGCGAGTTGCTCGTTACAGCTTTGGATGGCAGAATTGTTGCCACGTTATTTCATGGTGATTTCATCAAAACTGGTTCGATTCAAGTAAGTGCGAATGAACTTGGACTGGCCAACGGTGTTTATTTGATTAGTATTAAAACTGCCGATCGTGAGGTCGTAAAACGAATAATGAGAATAGCCGAATGAGAAACCTAATACTTATGATGCTGATGACCCTCGGTGGGTCTGCCGTTGCTGATATTTCA
Source organism: Bacteroidia bacterium (assembly GCA_047611425.1). GTDB lineage: Bacteria > Bacteroidota > Bacteroidia > UBA10329 > UBA10329 > JBLFWJ01. Next base: position 30,753 of record JBLFWJ010000008.1, read on the forward strand.
ACATTAAAAGGAACGATAAGCGGGGAGGCTGACGAGACCGGATTGTTCATTATTGATCGGTTTAATTATGGGGTTTCTGATACGTTCAAAATCGACCCAAAAGCCGGCTCATTCGAAATAGAAGTTGACTTGATGTACGGGACAACCGGAACAATTCATTACAAGGATAAAACAGCATTTGTGCGATGTTTTCCAGGCAAGGTGACGAATGTTGAATTTGAGGGTGATTTCCTAGAATCAACCCTAACATTTAATGGTGAAATGGGTGGCGTTAATAGCTTTTTCGCTTCGCTGAATGATGATGAAAAGAGCAAAGTTCAGTTGTCGTGGTTGAGTGGTCAAGCGGGTGGAGCAACCAACGTTGATGGATTGGAAATGTCGCTTTTCAAGGAAAGATCAACATTCGTTAAGAAGATGAAATCAATGGAGCTGGATGAATTCAGCCAGACATTTATCAAGCGTCATTTTGGATATTACTATTATCTGGGTCTGCTTAATTACTCTTCAATAAAGTCTGAGAAAAACGGAATTCCGAAGGCAACAGAGATTCCAACGGTTTCCCTCGAATCGTTGACCGATGAGATAATGAATCGTGAGTCTTCTTTGTCAAGCAACTACTTCCGAGAGTTGATTATGGAGTATGTGCGTTATATGACTTTGCGAGAGTTCGATATGATGAAGTTTGGGGATGAAAAATCAGCAATAATCGCGCGTTCAAATTTTGCAAGAGAACATTTAAAAGGAAAATGCTTGCAGTATTATCTCGCTCAAGCGATGAGATTTAATTCGGATAAGATTCAACCCAGCGAGTTGAAAAGCACGCTTTCCAATTTAACTAAAGAGCAACCTTCAGTGGATCTACTAAAGCAAATTAGTTCTACTCTAGAAGAACGACTTTCTGCCAAGGATTCTGAAGTTGAAATCGTGCAGGAAACCAGAGGTCGTAAATATGACCTAGAATTGACTGGATTAGACGGAAAGTCCTTTGGCTTGGATGATTTGAAGGGGAAAGTGGTTTATGTAGATATTTGGGCTAGTTGGTGCGGTCCGTGTCGTCAGATGTTTCCGTATGCAAAAAAAATGCATGAAGACCTTTCGAAGTCGGAACGAAAGAAAATTGAATTCCTCTACATTTCAATAGACAACACAGAAACAAAATGGAAGGAGGCTCTTGAGAAATTCGATTTGCAAGGCAAGCAAGGCTTTTCGCCAGGCGGCTGGGGCTCGGATGTAACAAGAGTATTTAAGATTAGCAGCATTCCTCGTTACCTGATTTTCAATAAAAAGGGAGAATTGGTGGATCATAATGCGCCCAGACCGGCCAATCCAGAAACGATTAAACTTCTTAGAAGTTTGCTTTAAGTAAGACAGCATTTTTTGAATTGGCAACCCTTCTCAGCCATTCTCTATTCATAAGGCAACCTAAAAAACGTGTCTCCGTCTTTAATGTAAGTTTTCCACTTTTTCAAGGGAGTCAACCGGTTGTTTCTAGCCCTCTTTAACAACCCGACTCCCTTACTTTTTTTTCCTAAATTGGTACTGGCCGTGGAGGCCATATAACAATGTCAGACTGGAATAAATTATTAAATCGAAACATTCGAAAACACTTCGGTGCCGCTGAAAAAGTGCCCGAAGAGTTACGGCCGTTTATTGATAGGGTTAGTGATACACTTGATCATTTCGAGCAGGATCGTTCCATGATGGAACGGGCCATGGATATTAGTCAAGAAGAACTAAACTCCACCAATGTTAAGCTTAGGAAAGAAAGTGAGCGCCAGCGGCAAGTAATTGATTCACTCAAAGAGTCATTAAGTTTTCTTGATACGTACAAGGAAACCGATGATGATGCAGATATCATGCAAATTGCCGAGAAACTAAAAGAGGCGATTCACTCAGAGAAAGAAGCTGAAAAAGCAATTATCAAAGCCAAAGAATTAGCAGAGGAGTCGGTAAGGGCCAGAGAATTATTCTTGGCAAACATGAGCCACGAAATACGGACACCAATGAATGCCATTATCGGTATGTCTGATTTGTTGGCTCACACGAGTATGAATAAAGAGCAACAGAAGTATTTAGAAGGAATCAAAACATCAGGAAAAAACCTTCTGGTTCTGGTAAACGATATTCTCGATTTCTCTAAAATCGATGCAGGTAAATTTACGTTGGAGGAAATTGGGTTTAGGGTTAACCATGTGTTGCGCTCAGTTCGTTCGGCACTTCAAATAAAAGCCGAAGAGAGCGGAATTGACCTGGATCTTGACATTGCAGGAATTGACCGTCAAGTTTTGGTTGGTGATCCTTACCGTCTTACCCAAGTCTTAATTAACCTGGTGAACAATGCAATTAAGTTTACACCAGAAGGGAAAGTGACGATTGCGGCAAAAGTGAAATCGGAAACGAAGAATGAAGTAGATATTCTATTCGAGGTAATTGATACAGGAATAGGTGTTTCCAAGGATAAAATGGAACTCATTTTCGAAAGTTTTACGCAAGCAGATGATAGCATTACCCGAAGATATGGAGGCACTGGACTGGGCTTGGCGATTTCACGAAAACTGGTTGAATTGCAAGGCGGAAATGTCTTTTTGAAAAGTGCCATCGGAGAGGGTTCTACTTTTTCCTTCAACATTAAATATCGAAAAGGAGAGGAGGAAGATTTACCCTTAGCGGTGAGTAAGGATACCATAGACTCTGTTTCCTTAAAGGGAATGAAGATCATTCTTGTTGAGGACAATCGACTAAATCAATTTTTGGTAAAGTCGCTTATGCAAAAACGGGAAATCGAAATTGACATTGCAAACAACGGAAAGGAAGGGTTGGAAATGATCCTGGAAAACGAATATGATTTGGTTTTGATGGACATACAGATGCCAATTATGGATGGCATTGAATGTACCAGAAAAGTAAGGAGTGAACTTCCTAAAGACAGAAGAAGAGTCCCGATTATCGCCTTAACTGCCAATGCATTAAAAGGTGATAACGAGATTTACATCAACGCAGGAATGGATGACTACCTAAGCAAACCGTTTGATGCTAATGTCCTTTTTGCGAAAATAAAACGCCTCGTAGATACCCACAACCAATTCAAAAGTTAGGCCTTGAATTTTCTGGCCCACGCTTTTTTAACTCCAAATAATGGGCAATTGTTAATCGGCAATTTCTTTGGAGATTCATTCAAAGGAAAACCAGAAAAGCATGGACCAAGAATGGTCAGCGAAGGCATTAAGCTGCACAGATCCATTGACCATTACACAGATACACATCCACTTGTACTGAAGGCCGTTGACTTGTTTCGGCCACAGCAAAAGCGTTTCGCTCCGGTGGTTATTGATATGGTTTTTGACCATTTGTTGGCATCAGAATTTCACCGCTGGTCGGATATAGGGCTTAGTCCTTTCTCAACTTCAGTTTTCAACTTAATCGATGAGCAAGAACAACACATTCCTACGAAAGCAATGTTGTTCTATCCGCATTTAAAGAAACACAACTGGTTGCTTCATTACAGTAAAATGAAAGGATTACAGCTTGCACTCGAAGGAATGGATAGGAGAATATCTTCCCCAACCACCTTGGCAAATAGCGTTAGTCTGGTGCATGAGCATCGGGATGAACTAATGGATTTATTCAATCCGTTTTTCAAAGACCTTCAGAATCACGTGTACGATTATTTGGCCAACATGGATTTTGATATCGACTCCAATTTTGTGCCCTTGAAATAAAACCCAAGAATTTGCTTGTGGTTGAAATCCTGACGAGCCATATTGATGGCTCCTTGTTGACATAACCCTACTCCATGCCCAAATCCGCGACCGGAGAAAACTGTCTTGTCTCCATCCACTTTCATTGTGAAGAAGGTGCTTCTTAATCCTAGATTGCGTCTCATCATTGGAAGACTAAATGTTTCTCCAAAAAAATCGATGTTCTTGCCCGAACGGTTCGCATCCAATACCAATGATTCCCAATTCAAAGAATCAGAATCAAGACCTGTTTGGTTGCGAACGTACTTTTTAAGCTTGCTCAATTCCAGATCTTTATTCCAAACCGCACTTCGCTGAGACAAGCAAAATGTATCAATCGTACTTACTAAATATGGTAGCGGATTGTTCCATACATGCTCAGAATTTGCAGTTGTCCCACCACAATTGGCATGAAAAGTTGCAAGGATGGGTTTGCCATTATCATGTGTGATTATCGTCCCAGATGTGGAAGCAGTCGCGGTGTGAATGGACGATGGGATTTCCTTTTTTCCATGATAAACCTGACAATGAACTTTGCTGCAAAGATCAAAGCCATCGTCTTCATGTCTTCCCAAATTTCGGACGGCATAGGTCCTTGAAATTATTGCCTGAATCTTCAAATATTCTTCAGGTACGTTGTATCCGACTTCTTCAATCAGAACACGACTTACATAACTATCGATATTAACCGTGTTGATTAATTGAGGTATAAGCTTTCTAGAGTAGCTTAATTGGAAGTTTCCGGCATAAGTCTCTTCACTTCGAAATCCGTTTTTCAACTTGATGGAACCACCCGATTCGAGACTAACCAGGTTGAAACTTGACAGGGTTGTGTCCAATTTGGCGAGTAATGCTTTGCAAAATACGTGGTCTCCCATCCGCGTAATTCGAAAAACTTCATTTGTTGATAATCGGGTTAAGGTGTCCTTACCACTTATCAAAACGTAATTTCCTATGACAGGGTTGACTAGAATAGTGTCCCTTTCTTTTATCGAAAGTATTTGAACATCAACCGTTTGGGACCATAATTCAGATGTAAACAAACAGGGTTGCAATAGGATCATTGAAAAGGTGATCAGCCAGCATCGAAGGGTTGTGGTCATCCGTTTTACGTCAAAGTTCTTTTTCTTTTACCGAATGCCCGTTCCGCTTGGAAAAATGGTCATTCGTTGGGTAAAAAAAAATAATTTTGGGGCTGCGATAAAAACCTTGAGAACCAACTTATTAACCACACTTAGTTCGGGCTTTAAAACAAGCTCTATAGCTGCTTTTTTCTTCCTGTTGATTGGAGTGATTCAACCCGTTTTTGGGCAAATTACTTTTGACAGCAAAGAGGAATTAGTTGAAGCTGCGAATTCCTTTTTTGAAGAAGGGGATTATACCAAAGCGAAACCGCTTTTTTCTCAGTTACTCAGTCAAGATGCGCTTAATGCTGATTACAACTATCGGTTTGGAGTTTGCATACTTTTTACAGAAGATGATCCAATCAAGCCCATACCATACATTGAAGGCGGTGCAGGGTCAACTGAGGTAAACAATGAGGCATTCTACTTTCTGGGGAAACTATATCAACTTAACTATCGGTTTGACGAGGCAATTGAGGCATACTCTAAAGCAAAGTCTAAAGGGGTTACTCTGCTAAACGTTGATATCGATAAAGACATTCAGGCGTGCAGGAGTGGAAAAATCTTGTACAACCCTGATTACAATTTTGATCCGGTAAACGCAAAGACAGCGATCGAAAAAGAGTTTTTCCGACCCTACGATTTTCGAAAACTGAAGGGGAAAGTGATTCCTATGCCTCCTCAATTCAAAACGAAGTATGACCAAAAGAATCTGAAAGGCTCATTCGTGTTTACTCCAATGATAGGTCAAACGCTTTTCTTCGCTAGTTACGGTGAGGAAGGATTGAATGGTAAAGACATTTATCGGGTAAGAAAACTTCCAAATGGCGAATGGGCTGTGCCTGTTCGTTTGCCGGATGTGATCAACAGTAAATTGGATGAGGACCATGCCTTTTACGACACACAAAATAATGTGTTGTATTTCTCCTCTCACGGTCACAATTCGATGGGTGGAAGTGACATTTTTCAATCAGCTTACAATTCGAAGGATGATTCATGGTCCGCTCCATTGAACCTTCAATACCCGTTTTCATCTCCATATGATGACTACCTCTACGTTACGGACCCTGATCAATCGGTTGCGTTTTTTACCTCAACTAGAGAGTCAGAGGAAGGACACGTGAAAGTTTTTCGAATGGAGTTACCTAATGAAGAAGGCAATCCAGTTTCGATTATTACTGGACAGTACCTAGAGCCTACAGACTCCACCCAAACTAAAATGACTGCTCAACTTAGAGCAAATAATGAGTTGATTGGTGAATTTCAATCCAACCCAGTTACGGGTAAATACGTGATTGTTGCTGAACCTGGCCATGGCTATGAATTGTCTATCGCACCTCGTAATGAAGAGTCGTTTAAATTCCCAATAAATTTACCTAAGCATTTCAAGTTCAAGCCATTAGAGCAAGATGTAGTATTCAACTCTACAGGTGATCCGTATAGCGTTGAATTGACTAATTACTTTAACAATAAGGGTGAGGAAGATTCAATTACCGTGGTTCAATCTAAGACTTCGGGCGAGCTGCCGGGTATTGTAGCAAGCGTTAAGAACTCTGAGTCAGATGCTCAAGTAGCAGCTATTGCAGATGCAACTGAAAAGGGTAAAGAGGAAGCTAGGAATGAAATTGCTGCAATTGAGCAACGGATCCGTGAAAAAGCTGAGCAGGACAAAATTGCTAAGGCTTCAGCCTTGGCAGCAGAAGAGGAGAAGAAAGCAGCAAAGTTGGCTGATTTGAATCGAAAGAAGGAACAAGCTCGATTGGACAGTTTGGCCATGGCCGAACAATTAGCTGCCAAAGTCAAGCTTGAAAAGCAACAAGCCGAAGCGGAACGTTTGGCAAAGGAAGAAGCTGAGAAGGCTAGGCTAGAAAGTATTGCAAAAGCTGAAGCACTTGCTGTAGAAGAGGAGAAGAAAGCAGCCGAGTTGGCTGATTTGAATCGAAAGAAGGAACAAGCTCGATTGGACAGTTTGGCCATGGCCGAACAATTAGCGGCCGAAGCCGAGCTTGAAAAGCAACAAGCCGAGGCGGAACGTTTGGCAAAGGAGGAAGCTGAAAAGGCTAGAATGGAAGGCATAGCGAAAGCAGAAGCTCTGGCAGCAGAAGAGGAGAAGAAAGCAGCGGAGTTGGCTGATTTGAATCAAAAGAAAGAAC
>JBLFWJ010000009.1:0-35953 GCA_047611425.1 Bacteroidia bacterium
TAAGTACCAAGGCGGCAACACGCTCTACTATTTCACCAAGCATTTACTCATCGTTGCCATGGGTATCGGCATCATGTATGTCGTGCACAACGTCAAGTACACCTACTTCTCCAAAATATCGGTCGCATTAATCGTATTGGCAGCAATACTCCTTCCGCTCACGCTCATATTAGGAACCAGTCGAAACGAAGCAAGTCGATGGTTGACCTTACCAATCATCAATCTGTCGTTCCAAACATCTGACCTTGCTAAGCTGGCGCTGATCACATTCTTAGCCCGTCAACTGGCCTTGAGCCAAGACATCATCAAAGATCTGAAGCGTGGTTTCTTACCACTGCTGCTTCCAATCATCGGAATCTGTGCGTTGATTCTCCCAGCCAACTTCTCCACGGCTGCAGTGCTATTCTGCTCCAGTGTAATGCTCCTATTTATAGGAAGAGCACGAATACTTCATATCGGAGCCTTGCTCGCTACAGCACTCATGGGAGCCACCATTGTGGTTCTCCTCGCTTTGGCTTTACCCGAAGACACGATCACAAAAGCGCTACCTCGTTTCCCAACGTGGAAACAAAGGATTGAAACATTTACTGCTGGCGAAAATGCGGTTGTAAATCCCGATAATAATTATCAGGCGGAGCAAGCTAAGATTGCTGTTGCCAAGGGAGGGTTTTTCAGAATTGCCCCAGGAAAGAGCGATCAACGAAACTTCCTTCCGCATCCTTACTCAGACTTTATTTACGCCATTATTCTGGAGGAATACGGCATGGTCGGAGGCGCATTCGTGCTCTTCCTCTATTTGATATTGCTCTTAAGAGGAGTGAAAATCGCCACCAAAAGCACAAAGCCATTTGCAGCGTTGCTGGCCATTGGCTGTTGCTTCAGTTTAATATTTCAAGCCATGATCAACATGGCTGTTGCAGTGAATTTATTCCCAGTTACTGGCCAACCATTGCCGCTCATTTCGATGGGTGGAACATCGATCTGGTTCACTTCCATCGCCATTGGCATGGTGCTGAGCGTGAGCCGCCAGAACGAAACCGAAAAAGAATTACAACCCATCAATGTCTAAGTTGAAGGTCATAATAAGCGGAGGCGGCACAGGAGGACACATCTTCCCGGCCATTGCCATTGCCAATGCCCTCAAAACTTTAAGAAAGGACATTGAGATACTTTTTGTGGGCGCAAACGGCAAAATGGAAATGGAAAAAGTTCCTGCAGCCGGCTTCGAAATCATCGGGTTGAACATTACTGGAATCAACCGAAGCCTGACGTTCAGTAATCTGGTATTCCCGTTCAAGTTGATTGGCAGTTTGCTCAAATCATTCAGCATTCTTCGATCCTTCAAGCCACAAGTCGTTATTGGAGTTGGAGGCTTTGCGAGCGGCCCAGTTCTATACGCTGCACAGCGAAAAGGAATTCCAACAGTGATTCAGGAGCAGAATTCTTATGCTGGGATTACCAACAAGAAGTTGGGAGAAAGGGCAAAACGCATCTGTGTTGCATACGATGGAATGGACAAATTCTTCCCGAAGGATGCCATACGATTGACCGGAAATCCGGTGCGTCAGGACATCCTCAAAATGGAAGGCAAAAAGCCACGAAGTATTGAGCATTTCGGTTTGACCGAAGGAATGAGAACCATTTTGGTTATCGGTGGTAGTCTTGGCGCAAGAACCTTGAATCACAGTATTTCAGCTGCGCTGGAAGAATTGAATAATTCAGGATTACAGATAATCTGGCAAACCGGAAAAGCATTTCATGCCGAAGCTTTAGAGAAATCCAAGGCGATGAATAATGTGAAAGTTTACGATTTCATTCAACGAATGGATCTCGCTTATTGCGTTGCTGATCTTGTGATATCCCGTGCGGGTGCCAGTTCCATTTCTGAACTCTGCATAGTAGGAAGACCATCCATTTTGGTGCCTTTTCCTTTTGCCGCTGAAGATCATCAGACCAAGAATGCACAGGCCTTGACCACGCATAATGCGGCCATCATGATTCCTGATAATCAGGCTCAGGAGAAATTGGTTCGGGAGGCATTGCAATTGATTAACGATAGCGACCGTTTAGAGAAGTTGGAAGTGAATGTGAAAAAGCTCGCTTTCAATAATGCCGATAAGGCCATTGCCAACGAAATACTGTCACTCATTCCATGACCGGATCGAATCACATATCATCTGTCTACCTGATTGGGATCGGGGGGATCGGTATGAGCGCTTTGGCCAAATACTATCGCCAAAACGGGCTTTGTGTGGCAGGCTATGATCGCACAGCAAGTTCTGTGACGGACACACTGATGGAACTCGGAATTGACATTCACTTCAATGATGATGTGCTTGCAATACCTGCGGAGTTCACTTCTGAAAAGGAAGGAAAGTTGGTGATCTACACTCCAGCAGTTCCAACCAATCACGCTGAGTTGAATTTCCTTCGAAATCAGGGATACACGGTTATCAAACGATCGGAAGCATTAGGAAGAATATCCGAAAAACACCGAACAATCGCGGTTGCTGGAACCCACGGAAAAACGACCACGAGCAGCATTCTTGCCCACATTCTAAAGCAAACAGAACTGGATTGCACCGCCTTTTTAGGTGGAATGAGCACGAACTACAACAGCAATTTCCTAAGCTCCACAACCAGTCCATTTATGGTAGTTGAAGCTGATGAATACGATCGTTCATTCTTGAAGCTGAGCCCAGAAATGGCAATCGTCACTTCCATGGACCCTGATCACCTAGATATTTATGGAGATGCCGCAGAATTGAACCGATCTTTCCAAGAGTTTGCATCCAAACTGGGAGCCAACGGAACTCTGATCTTCAAGAAAGGTCTGCCATTGGAAAACGGCCCATACAAGAAACTCTCGTACAGCATTTCAGAAGCCGCTGATTATCAAGTTCAGAATTACTCCATCACTGATGGACGGTTCTCTTTTGACTTGAATAGCCCGTTCGGTAAAATGACCAACGTGGATTTCGGAATGCCGGGCATCCACAACATGGAGAATGCTTTGGCTGCAATCGCTGCCTCGCAACAACTTGGCGTTTCAGAAACGGAGTTGAGGGAAGCGCTCACCTCCTACCAAGGTGTTAAGCGCAGGTTCGAATTAATCCTGAATGAGAATGGCGTGACATTCATTGATGATTACGCCCACCACCCAACGGAATTGGACGCGTGTATTTCTTCCGTGAAGAAAATGTACCCGAATCGAAAGGTGACAGGTGTATTTCAACCTCATTTGTTCACACGAACTCGTGACAACATGAGCGAGTTTGCCCAATCGCTTTCGGAGTTGGATCAGCTGTACTTACTAGACATCTACCCTGCAAGAGAATTACCAATAGAAGGGGTGACTTCACAAGTGCTTTTGGATCAAACCCAGCTTGACGATAAAACGCTGATCACGAAAAATGAAGTCGCTGAAAGGATTGCTGCTGATCGCCCCGAAGTACTACTTACCCTTGGTGCTGGAGACATTGACCGTCTTGTTCAACCCATTAAAAACGCGTTAACGGCATGAAGCAATTCAAGCAAATAGCACGTTTAGCCGCATGGGGATTGTCCGTTGTGGGTCTAATTGTCTGTCTCGCTTTCAGCGATATGGAAATGGAGAAGATCCTCTGCCAGGAGATCAAAATTCAAGTGGATCACAACAGTGGAAACGCATTTGTGACTGATGCTGATGTCATGACAATGCTTATGAGCAAAGGCGATTCTTTGATAGGAAGCCAACTCATCAACATTCCTATTGCCACTTACGAGCGATTGATTACCAATCATCCTTCTATTAAAAAGGCTGAAGTGTACACTCAATTGAATGGAACATTGGCGGTGTCCGTTCAGCAAAGACAACCGATTCTTCGTGTGATCACGGCTAAGAACGAAAGCTTCTACATCGATGAGGAAGGTTATGTGATGCCAACAAGCAAGAATTACACAGCACGTGTTCCAATTGCAAGTGGCAACATTACTGATGACCTATACCGCATCCGAACTGTTTCATTCGCTTCGCCATCAGACAGTCTTGCAGCAATCACGAAGCTGGATGACCTCTACAAATTGACCATGTTCCTCCGTCAGGATGAATTCTGGAATGCACAAATCCAGCAATTCCACATGGACGAGAACAATGAGATAATCATGATCCCACGTGTGGGAAAACACAAGATTCTACTAGGAGATGTGAAGAACCTGGAAGCCCGATTTAACAAGTTGTGGATCTTCTACCAAAAGGGTTTAAACAGAACTGGATGGGATCAATACCACACGATTAACCTTAAGTACAAAGATCAAGTGATCTGCAGCAAATAATTCGAAATGGAAAACAATCACGTAGTTGGCCTTGACATTGGAACCACGAAAGTGGCATGTATTGTTGGTCGAAGAGATGAATTCGGCAAGATCGAAATTCTCGGATACGGAAAGAGCGAATCGGTTGGTGTAAACCGCGGAATTGTAGCGAACATCGACAAGACGGTTGAAGCCATCAAACTTGCTGTGCAAGAAGCTGAAACCAAAACTGGAGTGAAAATCGGTGAGGTGAATGTTGGTATTGCAGGCCAACACATCAAGAGCCTTCAGCATCGTGGCATACGAACTAGAAACAGTCTGGAAGACGAGATTGACCAAGATGACATCGATTCATTAATCGATGACATGTACAAGTTGGTGATGTTGCCCGGAGAAGAGATTATACATGTGCTTCCACAAGAGTACATCGTAGATAACGAACAAGGAATCAAAGAACCAATTGGGATGAGTGGAATTCGGCTTGAAGCCAATTTCCACATCATCACCGGTCAAATTGCAGCCGCCAAAAACATCCATCGTTGTACCCACAAAGCTGGATTGCACGTGACTGAAATGGTGCTAGAACCCCTAGCCTCAGCAGCCGCAGTACTTAGCGAGGAGGAAAAAGAAGCCGGTGTTGTACTTGTCGACATCGGTGGTGGAACAACGGACATCGCCATATTCCATGACGGCATTATTCGACACACAGCCGTGATTCCATTTGGTGGAAACATCATTACCGAGGATATCAAGGAAGGCTGCACAATCATCAAGCATCAGGCAGAATTATTGAAGATTAAATTCGGTTCTGCGTTAGCTAGCGAAAGCCAAGAAAACGAGATTGTTTCTATTCCAGGACTTAGAGGCCGAGAGCCTAGAGAAATCAGCGTTCGAAATCTTGCCAATATCATCCAAGCAAGGCTGGAAGAGATCATCGAGCACATCTACTACGAGATCAGAAACTCTGGATTCGAGAAGAAACTGATCGCGGGAATTGTGATGACTGGTGGTGGATCGACATTGAAACATCTTCCACAACTGGTAGAGTACATCACTGGAATGGACGTTCGAATTGGATATCCGAATGAGCATTTGGCCAAGGGAAATCCAGAGGAAGTAAGCGGGCCAATTTTCTCAACTGGTGTTGGATTGGTGATCCATGGATTGGAGTACCAAGACAAAATGAAACGGAAAGCGGCTAAGAATCCGCAGCCAATTGAAACTGTTGCAGAAGCTGAAATTGATCAACCGGAAGAGCCAGAAACAGAAGAAGAAACTGGGAAGGTGATTCCTAATAAGCGACCCGGTTGGTTCACAAATTTCACCGAAAAAATCCGTGATATACTCACGGAGGACGATGACAACATTTAACAAACAAGAACGGGCGTTCCACGGAACACCCCAACAAGACAAAAACTCAAATACCCACTAATAATTCCACAATCATGGCAAAGGACATCATGAATTTCAATCTCCCCAAAGAAGAAACCTCCATCATCAAGGTGATCGGAGTTGGCGGAGGCGGCTCAAATGCCGTAAACCACATGTTTGAACAAGGCATTCGAGGTGTAGACTTCGTTGTCTGTAACACGGATCAACAAGCGTTGGATCGAAGCGCAGTACCGCGTAAGATCGTGCTTGGCGCTGGACTGACCGAAGGCCGAGGGGCTGGAGCGCAGGCTGAAGTTGGCCGAAACGCAGCAATCGAGTCTATGGACGAGATTAATTCTGTACTTGAAAACAACACCAAAATGGTATTCATTACCGCAGGAATGGGGGGTGGAACCGGAACTGGTGCGGCACCTGTAATTGCCGAAGCGGCCCGTGAGTTGGGAATTCTCACCGTGGCCATCGTTACTATTCCGTTCGGATTTGAAGGGAAGAAACGAAGAATGCAGGCAGAATCAGGACTTCAAGAGTTGAAGAAATATGTGGACACCGTACTTGTGGTGAGCAATGACAAATTGCGTGAGATGTACGGAAACTTGAAGTTGAGCGATGCATTTTCTCAAGCAGATTCTGTCTTGACAGTTGGTGCGAAGGGAATCGCTGAGATTATTACAGTATCGGGTTATGTGAATGTGGATTTTGAGGATGTCCGAACGGTAATGAGCAATTCTGGTGTAGCAATCATGGGATCTGCTGTTGCATCTGGATCAGATCGCGCTATGAAAGCGGTGCACAATGCACTGGCTTCTCCGCTTCTTAACGACAATAACATTCATGGAGCAAGCAACATCTTGCTTTACATCAACTCTGGAAATGAGGAGGTGAGTATGGATGAGGTTACTGAGATCACGGATTACATTCAGGAAGAAGCCGGAATGGACGCAGATGTGATTTGGGGTAATGGTGTTGACGAAAGTCTGGGAGATCAACTTTCCATCACGGTTGTAGCAACAGGATTTGACAGTAATAAAGCGACTGGCGTTCCAAGTGAGAGTCAGCCACAGAAAAAAGTTTTTGACTTACACGCTCCAACTACAACACCTATAGCTGAAACCCCTTCTGTACCAACACCAGAAACACGGAGGCCGCTTTTGATCAATCCTGATTTGGAGAACTTAGCCCAGGAAATCAAAACGAATCCGATAGTTGGCGAGACGCCAGAAGTTTCCGAACGAACAGTTCACAACCTGTTGGATGAAGTAGAAGAAACTCCGGCTGCAGAACTCGCAACCGAACCTGAAGTTGAAGCCACTTTCGAAGGCACGATTGAGCCAATCATCAACGAAACAGAGGAGATTGAAACACCAGCAGAACTTCCGACTGAAAATTCATTCTTGGAGGAAGAGAGCTTGATAGATCAGCAGATTTCGGAGCCAACTCCTCTACCAGAAGAAATTACTGGCGTAACGACAGAAGAGGTTGAAGTTTTGAATCAAACGGCAGAGCTAGAGCACCCAGAGCCAGAAATTATGGCAGACGCTGAAACAACTCCAGAGCCAATCTTCACTCCAGAAATCGAGAAGCCAACGATGATCAACTTCGACCTTCCAAAAAAGATTGAAGAGCCGGAGGTAAAAAAGATGGATCTGTTTGAGGATACTCCAACCAACGAGGTTGATGCATCACCAGAAGAACCACAATTAATCAGAAAATCGGCCGAAGAAGTTGCTGCAAATAATCCTGTGAGTATGGATGAGCTTCAGCGGTTACAATCTGAGCGTTTTGAAAGATTAAGAGAAACAGCAAGCAAGTTCAGAACACCTGCAAGCTTAACTGACTTGGAAAACGTACCAGCCTACAAGCGTAGAAACGTGAAGTTGAATAACGTACCTCATTCTTCTGATAACCCTGTAAGCAAGTTCACGCTAACGGACAACGGAAACGGTGAAGAAGGCGGAAATGGAGGAACAGATCTTCGTTCCAACAATTCTTTCCTACACGATAACGTAGACTAATTGGTAATGCCGTGGAGAAGTCATCCTGAGCTTGTCGAAGGATAGGCTTCGACAAGCTCAACCTGTCGTATTAAAAACAATGAACCACAAGATCCTATACGGAATACTGATTCTTGTACTGGCCTTTTTGGCGTGGTACTTCCACACCATCATTGCCTACATCATCATTTCTGGGGTCATTTCCTTGATCATTCAGCCGTTGCATCGGCTCTTGCTAAAAGTCAAGATCGGTAGGTTCAAAATACCGGAAGCACTTTCGGCTTTTGCCAGTTTGATGGCGCTTTACTTTTCTGCCGCAGGAGTTCTCAGCTTATTTCTTCCGTTGGTTACAACCGAAGCGAAACGTCTCGCACAGCTTGATCTAGATCAGGTCGTTACAATGGTACGTGGGCCAATTGACAGCTTGCAAGCCTACATCAACAGCCTGCATTTGGGTGATGTGAATATTCAGGCCGAAGCCAAAAACGCCTTGGCTGGGGTTGCCGATGTATCTCAGATCGGCAATAGCCTGAACTACATCTTTGGCGTAACCGGGGATGTATTCATTGCACTGTTCGCCATCACATTCATCTCATTCTTCTTTATAAAGGATGAGGGTTTGCTGTACAATATTATCATGGCTCCTATTCCGGAGAAGTACATGACCAAAGTGAGCAGTGCGATGAGCCAAAGCAAAAAACTGCTCACGCGTTACTTCATTGGAGTAATAATAGAAGTCGCGATTATCATCACCATTGTAAGTGTGGGCCTGGCAATACTAGGAGTTGAGAATGCCATTCTTATTGGCTTCCTAGCGGGCCTTTTCAATGTGATACCATACGTGGGCCCGATGATTGGAGCGTTACTCGGAATCATTATCGGCATTACCACCAATGTCGAAGTTTGGGATATGACCGTTCTTGGCCTAATGGGAAAGATGGCCTTGGTCTATGCCGTGGCTCAAGTATTAGACAATGTGGTTTTACAGCCGCTTATTTACTCTCAAAGCGTGAAAGCACACCCTTTAGAGGTTTTCCTTGTGATCATAATGGCAGGAAATGTTGCTGGCATTGTCGGCATGATCGTAGCAATTCCTGCCTACAGCATATTCCGCGTGTTCATACGCGAATTCTTGAATGAATTTAAAGTAGTGAAGGAGCTGACGGGGGATATGGATTGAAGAGCAACTTACCTATTGGCAGTATAAACTCTCCATTTTTCCAAAACAGTTTGCATATCATCCGGCAGCTCTGACTCAAAAGTCAGTCGTTCACCAGTGTTAGGTTGAGTAAAACCGAGAGACTTTGCATGTAATGCAGGCCGAGGCATTTCATTAAAGCAATTCGTAATGAATTGTTTGTACTTGGTGAATGTCGTTCCCTTAAGCATCTTATTACCACCGTAGCGATCATCATTGAAAAGCGTATGACCAGCATACTTCATGTGCGCTCTGATCTGATGCGTTCTACCCGTTTCTAATTTACATTGAACTAGGCTCACGTATCCAAACCGCTCTAACACTTTATAGTGCGTTACGGCATGCTTACCCGTTTCTCCATCTGGAAACACAGCCATTTGCAACCTGTTTTGCAATGATCTTCCAATGTTTCCTTCAATGGTTCCTTCGTCCTCGTCAAAATCTCCCCAAACCAACGCATTATACACCCGATCCGTTGTTCGATCAAAAAATTGTTTGGCAAGCCCAACAATGGTCAATTCGTTCTTGGCAACAACCATAATACCGGACGTACCTTTATCCAATCGATGAACGAGACCCGGACGCGGTTCTTCTTTTCTACCTAGATCTGGTAGGTTTTCAAAGTGGTGTACCAATCCGTTGACTAATGTTCCAGTGTAATTTCCATGACCAGGATGTACAACCAGCCCAGCCTGTTTATTAAGAACAACTAAATCATCATCCTCGTAAATAATGTTCAATGGAATATCCTCTCCTCGAATAGTTTTATCTCTAGGAGGATGCGCCATAACCACAGACACTTCATCCAACGGTTTGACCTTGTAGTTTGATTTTACCGCCTCTCCATTAACCAAAACGTTTCCAGCTTTGGTCGCGCTTTGAATCTTGGTTCGAGTGGCATTCTCAATCCTTGCCATCAAGAATTTATCAACCCTAAAAAGCGATTGACCTTTATCGGCAGTAAATCGATGATGTTCGTAAAGGTCTTCGGATTCTTCCCGATCCTCTAATTCTTGTTCAGACATTATTGCTTGATAAATCGAGCGTTTCCAGCGATGCTTCCATCCTCGTTCTGTAAAACAAGGAAGTACACGCCTGAGTTGAGCCGAGAAATATCCATTTCTCGATAAGCGTTAAAGGACTCCAATTCCCGACCAGTGATATCAATGATTCGAGCAACTACATTCTTCAAGCTTGTATTCGATCGAATATTCAATTGATTAGTTGCCGGATTAGGATAAACCGAAAATTCCATCAAAGCCTGTTCCTCAACCGATATAGGATCAAAAACATATGGTTTTCCAAATACTGGTCTAATCATGACGCTTCCCGGAATCGAGGATTGAATCCAGTTTGTTCCGAGATTATAAAACAGTTTTTCTGAACGATCTCTTTGCAAATCAAACCCCACAGTAAAGGTCAGGTCAGGATTAGCCTGTTGTTTCCAACCAATAAACATTGGGCCAGTTGACCAAGAGACAGGTTCGTCAAAAAAGTAATGGTAAAACACGTTCTGCACCGTGTATTCTGGGTAAATGGTATCAGATTGGGCCACTAGCGTTTCTGGAAATGAATCACCTGACCAAACCTCTAATTGGAAAAACTCATCTGACAAATTCCATCTAACCGGATCGAAGTAAATCTGAACACCCAAAAGATCATCGGCCTTTTTCACGTCATACTTTACCGCTACCGACCCAGGCTCATCGATATTACCCAACCCAAAAGCTACTTCGGCCGATCCGTCATCGTAGGCATAATAATTATAGAATTTCTGAACGTAAACCACGGTATCGTTAGATTTGACCTCATCGGCCGTATTCCATAACATACTTGATACCGTAAAATATGCAGAGTCACTGTTTAACTCAACATTTGTAGGGTAAAAGCCCACAAACTCGTCCCTTATAACATCTTCTGGATCGGCAGGATTGCATCCTTGTTCCAGATTACCGCAAACCTCCAGGGGAGCAATAACGGGGGTCAGGGTGCCCGTATCGGCAACAAAAACAACTGTTCCCGTCAGGTCTTTAGCTTCAAAGCGATAAGTCAATTGTTGTTGATCCAAATAATCATTCCGTAACCGAAAATGGTTTTTATGAAACATCAAAGAATTCTGATCCGAATGCTCTTTGTAATGCGTCCAAGGCATGCTTGAATAATCATTCAATAGGGATTGGGTTCGTTGAAGAATGGCCACATCATTCGTCAAAGTATCATCCATGGTTCTCCCTTCATCCAGCTTGATATAATCAAGATGCCAAAAATCACCGTTGGTGTGAAGTGATGCGTAATTCCTGAACCTGAATTGAAATCCATCATAGAGGTGATAGGCCGAATCTACCGGTATCATCACTCTGAAGAATGTACTGTCATCAGTAATTCCATTGGTAGCCCAAACCTCTGTCCACACCGAATCGACATCTTTGAATTCCAACAGCAGTTTATCGCTCAATTCTGGTCCATAAGTAGAAATACCCCCAGCCTGATAGTAAAAACTTAAAATCACATCCGACTTGCTTTCCAAATTTATTGGAACGGATGTAAGAGTATCGGAAGGTGCTCCGGTATTGCTAGCGAACCAATTATTAGGCTGACCAAGACTATTCACACCATCGAGCGTTACAACTCCAATTGAGTATGGATCTTTAGCCAAATTATCATTTACAAAAGCGTGGCGATCAATCCATTTACTGGCATCGGGCCAATAGTAGTCATCAAATTTCTTATTGAAATAATCGGAGAAGTCATCAAAGAATGGAAGCTCCAAAGTGTCGGCAGCTGCTGCGCTCTTTCTAAAGGGGAACTTTTCATTTAATTGATACAACTCCGACCGACTTGAAAGCGGAACGAGGGTCTCTTGGGCAGTGCCAGCTACGCTGCAGATAATTGCCAAACAGAAAAGGAGCTGTCTCTTCATTTTAATTGATAGAATCTGCAGGTAACGTAAGATTCAGACTCATAGTATCGGGGATGTAAAAAGTTGAATCATAGTTGATATTCAACGTGTCTTCTGTAAGAAACAGATCCACGAAGCTACCCATTCTTAACATGGTCTCAGTCCGATAACCAGGAATCTGTCGATAGACTCTTACCTGTGCTTTATCAGTTATTGGAGTATCAATCACTATTGCACCAACATTAAGGCTGGCTGCTCTCAAAATTCCGGTTGCCTCCTCCAGCGTACTGTACAAAACGTAAGGCATCGCGACTCTACTACTGCTTAATCCATCACCCAATTCCAAATTGATTGGCGTGCCTTTAAAAATGAGATTACCTGTTGATATTTCACCTTCGCCTAAGTATTGTCGCAACACCGCGTTTTTAGCGATGTCTGGCACGTAAGTCAGCTCACCCAAAACCAACCCGAATGACTCCAACTTTGCCTTTGCCTGTCGAAGGCTCAAATTCACTAAGTCGGGCATTCCTACTCGTTCACGCAACTTTGCGTTGACAGTTAGATAAATGTTTCGACCTTTTTTAACTTGACTACCTGCCGGTGGATCCTGTTCTGCAACAGACCCACGAGGAATCTCATTGCTGTACATAGAATCTACAATCAGATAATTGATCTCTGTTGAATCAAAAAGTGCCTCAAGGTCATCGATCATCACACCACTAAGCTCAGGTACCGTATAGGTAACGCCATGCTCGGTGTAATCGTCCATGTACGCGAAAACACCGAACAAAAGACCAACGGCAATCCCCACAGCCAGTACCAAACTGATTGCAAATGCTTTACTGAAAATGAACTTGATTAAACTCATTGAACTTGTCCGTAATAACGGCCGTCAAAAATAGGAATTATGCATACCCCGTGGTTGATATGTTAATGATTGTGAATCCCTGTGTCACATTGAAATAAACATACATTTAGACGGTTACATATCCAGTTAAAATGAAGACCAGAGTCGGCATATTGATGGGCGGATACTCTTCCGAATCCCATATTTCTGAAAAAAGCGCGGGGGTTGTGGCCCTCTCTATTGAAGAATCGTTCAACCCAATTTTGATCAATGTGTCAGATGAAGGGTGGTTTGCGATTGAAGGCGAAACGGAATTTCAGGTTGATTTGAATTCCTTGACTTACACTTCAGGTAATCAACAGCTTGGCTTTGATGTGATTTTTATCGCTATTCACGGGACACCCGGTGAAGACGGAAAAGTTCAGGGTCTGTTGGACATGATTGGGATTCCTTATACAGGATCAAGTGTTTTGTCATCTGCATTGAGTTTCGACAAAGGGAAATGCAACACGTTTCTCAAAGACTGCAAGGAATTGAATATTCCAAATTCAGTGGTTCTTACCAAAGCAGACGAACCAAATTTGAAAAAATTGATTAGCGATATCGGTGTTCCATGCTTCGTTAAACCGTGCAATGCGGGTTCAAGCTACGGCATCTCTAAAGTGAATACGGAAGCAGATTTTCTGTCTGCGATTGAGCACGCTTTTAAATTTGACGATGACGTTTTGGTAGAACAATTCATTGACGGAACGGAAGTTTCCAATGGAATTTATTCCGCTAATGGCGTGATCAATTCACTTCCAATGACTGAAATTGTTCCTGAAGGAAGTTTCTTCGATTATGAAGCCAAGTACGAAGGAAGTAGCCAAGAGATTACCCCAGCACGAATCAGTGTTGAACTCGAAGAAAAAATCCAAGCGATGACTCGAACGGCTTTCCAACGTCTTGGCTTAAATGGCATGGCCAGAATCGATTACATCATTCAAAATGACGTGCCTTATTTGATTGAGGCGAATACAGTTCCCGGATTATCCGAGGAAAGCATTCTGCCCCAACAGGTTAAAGAAGCCGGAATGTCACTCGGGGAATTTTTTGGAATACTGATCCAAGATGCTTTGGATCAAGCCAACTGAGCCAATCGGTTTACCAGTTTCTCTACTGCTCTACCTCTGTGGCTGATTTGATTTTTCTGATCTAAGCTCATTTCAGCAAAAGACTCTGAAAAACCATCGGGTAGAAAAATCGGATCGTAGCCAAATCCATCTCCTCCCCTTTTATCTTCTGTCATTACGCCCTCTACTTCTCCGGCAAAAAGTGATTCTTTTCCGTCAATTATCAAGCAAATAACGGTTCGGAATTTTGCCGATCGATCCTCAGCATTTTTAAGGTTTTGAAGCACTTTATTCATGTTGTCGTCAAAGCTGCAATCCTCCCCTGCATATCGAGCAGAATACACACCCGGCTCTCCATTAAGAGCTGTGATTTCCAAGCCTGTATCGTCCGCGAAACAGTTCAGTCCAGTCTCGTTGTAAACGTACCGCGCCTTAATAGCCGCATTCTCTTCTAGGGTTGCACCGTCTTCAATGATGTCCACATCTCCCAAAACATCTTTTAAAGAAAGCACCTCAAAGTTTGAAGGAAGTTTCGCTTTTACTTCTTTCAATTTGTGAGCATTATTACTTGCAAAAACCAGTTTCATCCCACAAATATAATCGGGTATATATTTTTTTTAACAGACACGCATCAACTGGGGTTCAGATGCCGTTTTTCAACAGCATGACATCTTAGGTTAAACTACTGAACTGAGCTAAACCGATAGCTGTCACCCCGTTCTTGAAACGGGGTCTATATGCTTTGGATAAACATATTCAGTTCGATAATCCTGATTCATTGCTATGGGTTGCTGGCTACCTTTGACCAATGCAAAAGGCAAAGCACAAAGTGATTTTCCACCTCGTAATTGGAGCATTACTCATGCTTATTTACCCATGGGAATCTCTTTTTTCCGGAAACCAGAACGTCTATTTTTTGTGGGCTGCAGCCAAGAGTGGTTTTGGGCATTTGACCGCTGACCCACTTCTAAATCAAACCGACCCCTACCCCGCTTTTACGCTTTTAGCTGGGCTCATTTTCAAGGCTTTACCCGTTTCATTTTTTCAAGCGGTCTATTGGCTTTTAAACTCAGTTTACTCCTTTTCCTTATTCGGAATTACCGATCGATTTACTGGAATATATAGCGGCATTCGAAGCATTGTTCTATTCACTGTCCTCTTTCTGGTATTTCATTCTACACAACTGTGGGGCACTTTTTTCGAGACTGCAACTGGGGCTGACCTTCGCTGGATCTGGGATTCGGGGCTAGCTGAACAAGGCTTACTTCGTGGTTATCTCCAACCTAGTGTTTTAGGGGTCTTTCTCTTATTAGGCGTTTATCATTTGATCCAAGAAAATCATTGGAAAGCCGCGATTGCATTTGGAATTGCAGGTGCGTTTCACGCCAATTATTTAGCGTTAGAACTCATTGCTCTTGGCCTATTCGCATCCTATTCCTTGGTGAAAAGATCGTTGACTTTCGACTTAATCAAACCAATGCTTCTTTGGTTGATCATGACACTTCCTTACCTGTATTACGTGGTCACACACTTCCTAGGGGGATCATCGGAAGGCGTACAAAATGAAGTCCTCAACCACTTCTCCGACCATATTCATTTTGATCCTACGACATGGTTAAATGCCAAAACTGCGATTCAGCTGATTGCGTTTGGCATATTCCTTTCGATGTTCAGAAAACAGGCTTTCGGTAAGTGGTTTATCGTCATAACTGGTGTTACAATTTTACTTTCTGTATTGGCATTTACCATTCCTGGTACGCCACTATTAAGCCTAACGCCATGGAGAGTTTCCGTGGTTTTGTTTCCGATTGCCTTTTCCATTTTGATCGGTCTGATCAGTCAAAGTTTAAGGCCGGGCAGATACGTGCAGTTAGCCATTCTTCCATTTTCTGCCTTATTGGTTTCACTGATCTATTTCAGAATAATGGGGTCTGGAAATCCAGAATTCATGTTGACATGGAGATTAATCACAGCGGTCTTTATCTTGATGGCTTTTGTGGTTGGATGGTTCTCAAGAAAAATGGAAAGGCCATTTCAGATTCAGCTGAATAACACGGCTGCACTGGGATTGGTGTTCTTGCTAATCTTCTCAGGAATACTTGGAAAATGGACAGAATTCAGAACGCGTTCCAATTTCCCTTGGGAAAATGTTAGGGCATTTGTTCAAACGAATGCAAAGGATGGAGAATTGTATATGGTTCCTCCTGAAATGCTTGGTTTTAGAATGAACGCTGGCGTTGCAGTATTCTCCGACCAACTTCTTGTGCATGGGGCAACGCTATCGGATCAGTATCAACGACAATCAATTACCAAAGAATTCTATTCTACCGGAGTGTTAAAAAGTGAAGCGGCCGTATCTCATGCAATCGTTCCAAATGGTTCGTTTGATAATCTCGGCACTTCAATTTATTCGGACGAACATTACACGGTAATCAAGCTGGATTGAACATCCTTAGTTTGACCTGAGCCTTCTTACATTTGAAACCATGCGCAAAGCCGAGCATTCAGGTTCTATCGTCCACATTTCTGCAGAGAAAAGCATGGGCGGTTATTTCCAAGAATTGCGCAATCATTGGCAGTTTCTCTACTTCCTTACTTGGAAGGAATTGAAAGTAAGATATCGAAGCATTTTATTAGGAATTCTTTGGGCAACACTTCAACCTTTGATCTACGTTTTGGCGCTCGTTTTTGTCAGTGGCGTTACAGGAATGGGAGATAGCAAAGAGCTTCCGTTTCCGCTTTTTATTTTTTGCGGCTTGATCTTTTGGCAGCTGTTCACTTCCATAGTTAATGGATCGGTTCAGATGCTACTTTCAAACGCTAGCATAATGCGAAAAGTCTATTTTCCGAAATTTCTCTTACCCCTTTCGGCAGCATTGGTCTCCCTCGTAGAGTTGATTCCAGCTACCATTCTGCTTGTAGGCCTTTCCATTTACTTTGGGGTCGGCCTATCATTTATGACGCTGCCAATTCTCGTTATGGGGATTGTAATAACCTTAGTTGGTGGTGTTGGCGTTTCCGGAATTCTTAGCCTTGGAGTATTGAGATTTCCGAGTGTCCGTCATGCCATTCCAATCATTCTACATGTCCTGTTATTTGTAAGTCCAATACTCTATGGACTTAATTCTGGAATAATGGAGGGGCCATTAAAATGGGTGGCCATGGCAATTCCAATTTCAGGCCCAATTGACGCCTTACGACAAACGTTAACTGGCGACATCAGTTTTGAAATGCTGGGTATTTCGGCAGTTATCTCCATTGTCTTTCTGATCACCGGATTCCTAAATTTCTTCTACAACGAAGACAAAGTGATCGACCATGCTTGATCAGAATTGCATTGAAATAACGGAACTCGATAAGCACTACTCAGGGTCTGAAATTGGAATGATCCGAGCGTTAACCAACCTCAATCTTGAAATAAAAAAGGGAGAATGTGTTGGCATTGTAGGTGCAAATGGAGCTGGAAAATCCACCTTGCTTAAGGTTCTTTCCAGAATCACGCCTCCAACTTCAGGCGAAGCTTTCATCGATGGAAAACTGACAAGCTTAATGGAGGTCGGAACCGGTCTTCATGCAGAGCTAACCGGATCAGACAACATCATGTTGTATGGTTCATTACTCGGACTTTCATTCAAAGAAATCAAGGCATTGAAACCTGAGATCATTGAGTTTTCCGGATTGGAAAAATTCATGGATCTGCCTGTAAAAAAGTACAGTAGTGGCATGAAACTTCGCCTTGCCTTTTCAGTCATGGCGCACCTTCCTGCGGATATAATGGCAATGGATGAAGTGTTGGCTGTTGGTGACAGCATGTTTCAACAAAAGTGCATACAACGCATGTTGGGAATTAAAGAAGAAGGCAAAACATTACTCTTCGTATCCCATGATCTTTCGGCCGTAAAAACCCTTTGCGAAAGAACAATCGTACTCAAAGACGGGGAGAAAGTCTTTGATGGCCCGACAGACGAAGCCATCGCATTTTACCGATCATCTTCCAGCCCATTTGAATTGACGAAAGACCTAAAAACGCTCAAACCTAAATCCGCAAAAATTTGGTTTGATCAAATTAAGTTCAACGCGGAAAGTTTGTCGAGTGGTTTATCGATTTCGGGTTCAATTAGATTTTCAAGCATGGAAGAATTGGTTGGAAATTCTGCAGAGATTGGCATCAACATCCGCAGTATGTCAGGGCAGGATCTTTACCATTTAAGTAATCGCTTCACCAATCAAGAGTTCTTGCTGACATCTCAGAATGCAGTTGACTTTTCTTTTGATCACCAATTGAAGCCGGGACAATACAACGTTTGTCTTTTCCTGAAATCCGAAGATGAAAGTCAGTGGATCGAAAACGAAATTACGCTTGAAGTTGGAGGAGGAACGCCATACGGTTTTCTTGACTCCTCACAGATACAATCGGATTTTGCGCCAAACTTTTCGCTCACTTTCAAGGCCGAATGAACACCCCAGTTCTCATTCTCGCACACGACCGACCAGAACTTTTACGAAAGTGTTTGGAACGATTAGAGTCGGCTGGGTGCGTGAATTTGTTTGCCTCCATTGATGGCCCATCGAACTCAAAAAGGGCTGAGCAGGAAAAGGTAGTCTCCATTTTATCGGAGATAATTTCTCCAGATAAACTCAACCTAATTCAAACCAATCTTGGTTGTGAGAAAGGAGTGTTGAATGGAATCGATTGGTTTTTCAGCAAAACCGAAAAAGGAATCATCATTGAAGAGGATGTGTTAATCTCCAATGCTGGGTTGCAATTCTTGGATGAAATGCTGGTCAAGTACCAAAGTGAACCATCGGTTTTCATGGCTGGGGCCCATCTTCCAACCGGGAAATGGAATACGAATCAATCCTACTTCCTTTCAAGAGTGGGTCATATCTGGGGTTGGGCTACTTGGAAAAACCGATGGGATAAGCATGATCCAAATTCGATAAAATCGTTGATCGATTCGGAATTGATTGCGAATTCATTTGGCCAAACTGAGCTAGCCAAGCATTTCAATGTGAATCTAGAAGCTTGTCTTTCAGGCCAAGTCGATACATGGGATTTCCAATGGAACATGACCATGCTTGCAAATAATGGCGTTTGTGCCCTTCCTAATTCTAATCAAATCGAAAACATAGGGATTTCTGCTGACGCCTTGCATACGACAGACCTTCATGAGGGCGTTTGCAACAGTTTCCAAGATCCGATATCAAGCTTGAGCATTTCGCCAGAAATAAAAACTGACAGGGAATATGAGCAAGAATGGTTAAGAAGACTGAAAGGCGAAACCGAGCAACTTAAAACCAAAACCGATAAACAAGAACTAAAGGATCAACCTGTATTTGATGGATCTGTCTGTCTTGTAAGTTCGACTGAAATTGGTGGTGGAGCAGAAAAAATCTGCCACTCCATATTCAATAGCTCGCGGCCAACTGACCAACGATTTTTGGTAGCAGTTAAAAAGACCGTTAATCCAAAAGTGGTGGAACTCGGAAAGCCAAGTCGGATAGAACGTTGGTTGCAACCCGAATCTGAGCTAATCAGCCAAACGAAATCTGCGGATGTAATCCATCTACACAATATCCATGACATGGGATTTGGGTGGGAAGTCCTTCTGAATCTGGCTGAAACCAAACCCATTGTTTGGACGCTCCACGACCAGTGGATTCTAGGCAAAAACATCGACCCACCATTTGTTGAGGGTGATTCTATTCCGAAGAAAAAACTTGCGTTCATCAACCATAAAAACGTTCACCTTGTAACGCCATCACTCTGGCTACAAGACAAAGTTTATTGGAAAACCAGAAAACTACCTACGTTGATTAAGTATGGAATCGACACCGACATTTATCGACCATTGGATAGATCAACTGCCTGTCAAAACTTAGATCTGGATCAAAGCAAAAAGCGAATCTTGTTCATCGCTAAGAATCCTCAATCTAATCCGTACAAAGATTTCGCTGGATTGAAGAAAGCGTGGATAAAGGCAAATCAAGAATTAGGTAACGGTGGTTATGATTTGATCGCCTTGGGCGGACTAAAAACGACCGAAACCCACGGAAATCAGACCCTCAAAGTGATTTCATTTACCCAGAATGAAACTGATGTCTGTAGCTGGATCAACGCCTGCGACCTGATGATCCACGCAACACACAGCGATAACTCTCCAGTTTCCATCTTGGAGGCTATGGCCTGTAAAACACCCGTAGTTGCCACCAACATTGGTGGAATTAACGAGCAATTGGATGGTGGCAATTGTGGGACACTGATACCATCCGATTCGGTTACGGCTCTTGCCGAAAGCATCATAAATCATCTGCACAATCCCGATTTGAAGCAACATAAAATTGAAGCAGCATTCGCACGCATTTCCAATGAACACACCAAAGCACACATGATCGATGCGTATCTTGGACTTTACTCGAAAGTGAATCGATAATGCCGCTGTTTTCAATAGTCACCCCTGTTCTGAACATGGCCGATTTCATTGGTCGATGCATCGAAAGCGTTCAAAAACAGGAGGTCGATTTTGAATTGATTGTAATTGACGGAGGAAGCACGGACGGCACTCAATTAATTGTAGAGTCTTTCAAAGATGATCGAATTACATTGATTTCCGAGCCGGATCAAGGGCAAAGTGATGCCATCAATAAAGGATTGAAAATGGCCAGCGGACAGCTTTTCAACTGGTTGAATGCCGATGATGAATTCACGAATGGTACGTTGAAAAAAGTTGCCAGTACATTCAATGAAAACGTTGAAGTTGTAATTGGTAAGTGTGAACACATTCAAGGTGGAAAGACCATTGCTATTGGTCGAACTCACGTTCATTCTTCCAAAGAGTATACGTTGGCCAATTACAGTATGGGTCAACCTTCGCACTTCTATAGAACCGATATTATCAAGCAAATTGAAGGTCTGAATCTTGATTTACAATTGGCTATGGATATGGATCTTTGGATCAGGTATGTTCTGCAATTTGGAACACAGAATGTCCGGCTTTTGGATGATTCACTTAGTCGTTTTCACTTGCATGAGGACAGCAAATCCGTTGCACAATCCGATGAAACCGACCAAGCCAAATTTGCCATGTTCGCTTCACTACTAAAGGGAATGAATGCGCCAAAATGGTTTATCGAACTAATTAAGACCAAGGCATCCAACGAGGCGCTGGATTACAATTGTGAAAACTTGAATCGTGAACTTTTTCTTTCAGAATTTGCTTTCAACCCTATGCGTTTAGCTTACGCTGATGGAGACCTCTACTTGGCAAGCAAGCTTTTCGACCTGGTCAAAAAAGGAGACCAACTTTCTAAAAAAGAGCACTTGGAATGGCAGGTCAGAACGACAGGAACTTCGGCAAAACTCATTAAAACTTTGCGCGGAAAATGAGCAAGGTGAGCGTAATCATGCCAGCATACAATGCAGGCAAATTCATCAAGGAAGCAATCGAATCCATCTTGGCTCAAACCCACCAAGATTGGGAATTATTGATTTTAGACGATGCCAGTTCAGACAAAACTTTTGAGGTCATTTCAACATTCAGCGACCCTAGAATTTTGATTCAAAGTAATGCTGAAAACCAAGGTTATCTGAAGAGTTGCAATCTATTATTCGAGCTAGCTACTGGAGAATATCTCACGTTTCTGGATGCGGATGACACCTGCTCCAATAACCGATTTGAACAGTGCATTTCAGCCATTGAAATGCAGCAAGTTGATTTCATTACAACCGATTTCGCCAAGACCCATGAAAGCGGAAAAATAGACAGATGTAAGACGGAAATTGATTACAACAAGGTAGCGTCAAACCCAAACTACTACCCTACCATTTGCTGTGCCACGGCCTTTGTCAAAACCAACTTGGTAAAACAGGTAGGTGGATACCACACAATTTTCGACAGAATTGGAGCCGAAGACTACCATTGGTTATTCCGTCTCGCAAGACAAGGTAAGGGTGCACACCTTCCAATAGATCTGTACCGTTATATGCAGCATGAAAACCAGATTAGAAATCAAATCGACCCGGCCCATTTCATTGCCCACAACCTGGACCTTGCCATTAGAAAAAAGTTGATTCAAAATGATGAAGACCTTCTCTCTCAAATCAATTCGAAAAAGCTCCATAAGATAAAGGCCAATCTCCTCGAACCATTCCGAAAAGATGCAACGCTCATCCTCAGGCACAAGTCAATACAAAACTTGAATTCCGACAAATGGGCAAAAGCAATTTCAGTCATGTTCCAAGCCATTGCAATCGCTCCATTGAACATGGCAAACTGGCAACGGCTTTCCTACATTCTATATGTCATTTGTCGAAGGTCAATCAGAATTTAATGGCCACATACTGTAGGGTCTAAATGTTATTTTTGCCACCAATCTGCACCAGTAGGTGGGCGTTGATATGAGCACTCAAGAAGAAGACAATTGGAATATTGAAATCCGTCCACATTCCGGGTTATTCGACCTTAGGTTAGGCGAGCTTTGGAAGTCACGAGATATCCTCAAAAACTTCGTTAAACGAGATTTTGTGGCCGTATATAAACAAACGGTTCTTGGCCCACTGTGGTTTTTCATACAGCCTATTCTAACCACCATAATGTTCACTTTTGTCTTTGGTACAGTTGCCAAGATTCCAACAGATGGAGTTCCTCCAGCGCTCTTTTATTTGAGTGGAATTGTTGCTTGGAATTATTTCGCAAGCTGTCTTACACAGACATCAAACGTGTTCATTCAAAATGCGCAGATATTCGGTAAAGTTTACTTCTATAGACTGACTATTCCTTTGTCGGTTATAGTGAGTGCCCTAATCAAATTCGGTATACAGTTTCTGCTGTTTTTAGCCATTTGGGGGTATTACTTGGGATTTTCAGATTACAACTTACAACCAACCTGGGGGCTAGCAATTGTACCGTATCTGATTTTTTTAATGGCTCTTTTAGGACTTGGTTTTGGATTGATTATTTCGTCAATGACCACTAAGTATCGAGACCTCGCCTTCCTAATTCAGTTTGGCGTACAGTTAGCTATGTATGCAACTCCAGTCATCTATCCGTTATCGATGATGAAAGGAAAGGCCTTGACATTCATTCTAGCCAATCCAATGACCTCTATTATAGAGAGTTTTAAGTTTGCATTTCTCGGTGCTGGATCATTAGTCCCAGAGCACTTACTGTACAGCACATGCTTTACATTGGTCACTTTATTCGTTGGAGTCGTAATGTTCAACCGGGTTGAAAAATCCTTTGTAGATACTGTGTAATGGGGATAGTTATCAAGGTTGAAAACGTTTCTAAAATGTATCGCCTCGGGGTCGTGGGTAGTTCTACTATCAGCAACGACCTTAGCCGTTTTTGGGCAAGAATCCGTGGTAATGAAGATCCATTTTTAAAGATAGCTGAAGCCAACGATCGATCCCAAAAAGGTTCATCGGACTTCGTTTATGCTTTAAAGGATATAAACTTTGAGGTAGAACAAGGCGAGGTTCTAGGATTAATCGGAAAAAACGGTGCAGGAAAATCCACGTTACTCAAAGTGCTTTCAAGAGTAACGATGCCTACTACCGGTGTGATCAAAGCCAAAGGACGAACTGCAAGTTTACTAGAAGTTGGAACTGGATTTCATCCAGAATTAACAGGCCGTGAAAACATATTTCTGAATGGCGCGATCTTGGGAATGCGAGAGCAGGAAGTAAGGGCTAAGTTGGACGAAATCATTGCTTTTTCAGGTGTTGAAAGGTTTATTGACACACCAGTTAAACGGTACAGTTCAGGTATGTACGTGCGTTTGGCGTTTGCAGTTGCAGCCCACCTTGAGCCGGAAATTCTCATTATTGACGAAGTACTTGCTGTAGGCGATTCTGAATTTCAGAAGAAGTGTTTGGGGAAAATGGGAGACATCTCACAGACAGGCAGAACAGTGTTGTTTGTTAGCCACAACATGAAGGCCGTTAAATCGCTTTGCAAAAATGCGTTGCTATTAGAGAATGGAATGGTTGTAGACCGAGGCACTTCCGAGTCGGTAGTAAATAATTACTTGAGTAGAGTTGCCGATAACGTAAGTGAAAAGGAATGGCTTGACGTAAACGAAGCTCCAGGAGGAGACATCGTAAAACTGCGATCCGTTAAAATTAAGTGTGATGAAAAAAAGGTCGCGCTAATTGATGTTGCAACGGACTTTAGAGTAGACATGTCCTTTTATTATATGGGGCCTACTGACCCAATAAACCTTGTAATGCTGATATACAACATAACCGGAGAATGCGTATTCCATGTGGTGTCTGAGTGTCAGGAAATGAAAAACGGAATTATTAACGGCTCCTGTTATGTTCCAAAAGACTTAATGAATTCCGGTGTATTTACCATATCCGTTATGATGGTACGTGATCTAAGCAAGGCTTTGTTTAGGCAAGACGAGATACTTCAATTTGAAATCCATGATAATCGGGATGCGGACAAGTGGTTTGGCGAGTGGATTGGTGCAGTCCGACCTAAACTGCAATTCGACATCTCACAGGATTAACTCAAAGCCGGTTGTGAGCCTGTAACTCCTATTATTTCGATTCAAAACGTAATTTGCTTCGATTTCATGCATAAATCAATATGAGCCAAAAACCAATCTACGTAACTGAGTCGTTTCTTCCTCCATTAGAGGACTACACGAAAAAGATTGGTGAAATATGGGAAAGTGGACATCTCACAAATCATGGCCCGCATGTGCTTAAATTGGAAGAAGACCTGCAACATCGACTAGGTGCCGGTCATTTGGCTGTCGTTTCCAACGGCACGTTGGCATTGCAAATTGCAATAAAAGCCCTGGACCTAGCGGGAGAAATAATCACAACACCATTTTCCTACGTTGCTACCGTGTCCTCAATCGTATGGGAAGGTGCAACACCTGTATTTGTCGATATAAGTAAAACGGATTTTTGCATTGATGTGCAGAAGATTGAAAATGCCATCACCGAAAAAACATCAGCAATTTTAGCTACTCATGTTTACGGTCACCCTTGCGATGTTGTGGAAATCGAGCGAATCGCGACAAAACATGGACTAAAGGTGATTTATGATGCAGCACATGCGTTTGACATAAAAATCAACGAGAAACCCATTACTGAATTTGGCGACATTTCAACCCTGAGTTTTCACGCTACTAAGGTGTTCCATATGGGCGAAGGAGGAGCTGTTATCACTCCCAATGCAGATTTAGCGCACCGGATAAAATATCTAAGAAACTTTGGCCATAATGGAGAGGAAGAGTTTTGGGGATTAGGAATCAATGCCAAGGTTTCGGAAATACATGCTGCTCTAGGAAATTGCGTTTACCCATATATTGATGAAATAAAAAATAACCGAAAGCAAGCTTCGGTTAAATACGATTCTCTTCTTTCCGATATAGATCAATTGTATAAATACAATGTTCCGGAAAATGTAGATTTCAACTACGCCTACTACCCTGTCTTATTCGACTCGGAAGAAACGCTATTGCGTGTTAAATCAGCATTAAATGAGGAGATGATATTTCCTAGGAGATATTTCTATCCTTCGTTAAATAAGCTTCCATACGTTACTGATCAACATGTCCCAGTAACTGATGACATTTCTAAACGTATTCTTTGCCTTCCTCTTTCGGCCCAATTGACCGTAGATTCGGTTGAAAGAATATGTAAGGTGATAAACAGTCACATTTAATACAGCAATGGCCTACAGCAATATTCTGGTCATATCTGATAATCCAGGACTCACTGCTGAGTTTCTAAGCCTGTTCAATGAACTCGGTATTGATGGTGCAATGATATCGTTAGCATGTTCAACCTCATCATCCGAAATGCTAGTTCCTGGAAAATTTTCCAAGCCAGTCCTTGCACTTAAGGTTAAAGAACTTGGAGGAGAAATAGCCAAAACCTATGATTTGGTTTTTTCAATCCACTGCAAGCAACTGTTTCCGCCTGACCTAGTAAATGGTACGAAATGCATCAATGTACATCCAGGTTTAAATCCATTTAATAGAGGCTGGTTTCCACAGGTTTTTGCCATCATGAACGGAATGCCTCACGGAGCAACCATTCACGAGATTGATGTTGAGTTGGATCACGGGCCTATTATCGATCAACAAATGGTCTCAATCTTTGCTCATGACACGTCTCTTAGCGCTTACAACCGAGTGGTAGCAGCAGAAAAACTACTACTGAGGCGAAACTTGAAGGCTATTGTTTCTGGAACTTACGAAACCTTTAAACCAGATGTAGAAGGCAATTTAAACTCGATTAAAGATTTCAGATCTATGCTTAAGTTAGACTTGAGTGAAAAAGGCGACATGAAATACTTTTTAAACAAGTTTAGAGCATTAACTCATGGAGATTACAAAAACGCGTATTTCCTAGACCCAGAGTCTGGAAAGAAGGTCTACGTAAACATCAAACTTCAGCCAGAGCAAAATGATTAAACCGATGGTCAGTATCGGGTTGATTACCTATCAGCATGAATCATATATCCATGCTGCAATGAAGGGAATTCTTTCGCAAGAAGGGATAGAGGATTTCGAGATTGTTGTTGGTGATGATCATAGCAGCGACAAAACCAAAAAGATTCTTGATGAGTATGCTTCCAATAATCCAAACATTAGGTTTCTTGAAAGACCATTCAATGTTGGAATGCACAAAAATTGGCTGGATGTCATCCAAGCTTGCAATGGCAAGTACATTGCTCTTATAGAGGGTGACGATATTTGGCAAGACCCACAGAAGCTAAAGAAACAGGTTGCACTTCTAGAATCAGACAACACCTTGGCGGTCTGTTTTTCTGATGCCTCAATCATCAACGAGATGAACGATGGCACTGAATACGGAACCTACTTGGAACATCAGGAAATAGACCAAAGCCAGACCAGATTTACGGTAAACGATTTGTGCAACCATAATTTCATTTCCACTTGCACAGTTATGTTACGCAACAAGTCGGACTGGATAGTGCCCAAAGAGTATTTTCAAAGCCCTTATGTCGATTGGCTAATCTTAATGATTGCCGCGCAAAATGGAGACCTTGCATCAATTCCTGGTACCTGCTCTACATATCGTATCCATCCTACAGGCGCTTTTGGCTATAGTGCTTACGAAGCAAGGAAACGTAATATGATTAAGGTGCTACGCTGCCTTTACCAATGTGTTGAAAATGAAGCATATAAAACCCTTATTCTCAACAGATACCTCTTAGCCATTGAAGAATTGGCCCAACATTTAAAGACTGTAAACGGTAAAAGTACAGCCCAATTCTACTGGCTAAAGTCATTAAGAAAATTGTCTGAATTACTTCGAAAGCCTTTGCCGTCAAACCTTGTCTAAAGGGTCATAGGTATAAAAACAGTAGTTTTGAATTCCTCAGAAGTTTCAACAAAACCATCCATCCTACATGCTAGGCGCATTAAAAAATCTCATTCCGGAGTCGATTCAAAAATCACTCAGAAAGGCACGAAATAAAGGAGATAAATACGAGTGTCCACTTTGCGGATTTCAAGCGGAACGTTTTCTTCCAATTGGGTTGGATATGCCGGTAATTCGAAAAATGCAGATAGTTGGTGCGGGCCTTCGAGATGGTGGGTGCGCAAGTTGTGGATCTACTGATCGTGAAAGACTTATTTATCGTTATTTCGATAAAGAAAACGGATTAATGGCCAATGCTTCAAGTATGAGCGTACTGCATATTGCGCCCGAAAAAAATCTCACAGTTAAACTGTTAGAGAAAAAATTTAAAGAGTACGCGTGTGGTGATCTTCACACACCGGGATATCACTATGCTGATCATGTTAAAAACATGAACGTACTTAGCCTTCCATTTGAGGACAATCACTTTGATGTGGTTCTTTGCAATCACGTTCTAGAACACATCATTCCAGATCATGAAGCTATGACAAGCATATTTCGGGTGCTGAAACCAGGTGGTCAAGCTCTTCTTCAAGTTCCCATTTCACTAAACACTGAAGAAACTTTTGAGGATGACTCAATCACTGACCCGAAGGAAAGAGAGGTTGTGTTCGGACAATTCGATCACGTTAGGGTTTATGGTCAAGATTATGCTCAAAGACTAAGTAAGGCCGGGTTCGAGGTATTGAAAGAAGATTTATCAGGGGAATCTGAGCGTTATGGTTTATCCAAGGATGAGCTACTGTACATAGCCATAAAGCCATCAAATTAGTCTAAACCAAAACGTCAGGCGTGAACAAGTTTGAACCGGATGACTTCTGTATTATCGCTAACAACTGTTGGGGAGCTGAGGTTTACAAACGGTACAACCTTCCATTTAACACCCCCATCATCGGGCTCTATTTTTATCCAGATGATTATCTAAACTTCATTTTGAACTTGCGAAAAAACCTTAAAACTGAGGTCCGTTTCGTCAAAATATCGAAGCATATAGAGAATCAAAAGCATCCGGTTGGAGTGGTTAATGGCATAGAGATTCACTTTTTACATTACGAATCCGAGGAAGTTGCTTTTGAAAAATGGACAAAACGTTGTAAACGTGTTTTGGAAAACGACAAAAAATTGTTTTTCAAATTTGATGATCGTGACGGAGCTACTGCCGATCATATCCATCGCTTTCACCAGATGGAAATGCACAATCGCATATGTTTTACAAAAGACTCATTTACGGAATACGCCAATAATTTTAGAATTCCGATGCCTAGCTCTGAACTATCTGTTATGGATGGATTCGATCAGTTTTATGTTGCTGATAAATACTTCAGCCTGGGAAAATGGTTAACGGGTAAAGGCATTGTAAGTTCTACGAAACAAAAGCTTTTTTTAAAGGCCAAAGAAGTAAAAGATCGTTTGGTGGATTGAGTGGTAACTCAACAATTCAAGCCAACACATATATTTGTTTTCCGTACCGTGTCAGAAGAATCGAAAATCCGCCCAAAGGGAGTATCTGTAGTAATTTGCTGCCACAATAGTGCTAGCAGACTAAAAATCACTTTAGACCGTGTTTTAAATCAACAAACTACCGGAGGGTTACAATGGGAGATTATTGTGGTGAACAATAATTCTTCGGATAACACCCATTTGCTAGCCAATGATATTCTAGCCACTGCTGGCCAACAAATACCATTTCAAGTGGTGGATGAGCCAGAACCTGGACTAAGTAGTGCTCGAAAAAAAGGCTACGACACCAGCAAATATGAATACTTATTGTTGGTTGATGATGACAATTGGTTGGTTCCCTCCTACATTCAAATAGTCCATGATTTATTTGAGGAAATGCCCGATACCGGCATTGTTGGTGGTTGGGGTGAACCGGTATTCGAGTCGCCAGCTCCCAGTTGGTTTGATGATTTTTCTTCCTGCTATGCTCTCGGAGAGCAAGGTGCAGTACCAGAAAACAAAACCTACACAGAAACAAATCTCATTTACGGTGCGGGAATGGCAATGAGAATGTCTGCCTATGATATGTTACACGCATCAGGCTACCGCAGTATTCTTAGTGACAGAAAAGGAAACTCACTAATTTCTGGCGGAGACACAGAACTTTGTCTTGCCATGAATCTGAGCCCGTATAAGCTCATCTATGACAATCGGTTAAAATTCAAGCATCAGATGCCCGATGGCCGAATCAATTGGCATTATTTAAAGAAGCTAACTTATGGGTTTGGTCGGTCGACTGTTAAAACTCAGATATATGACCACTATATCCTTGGCCATCCCCTACCCGAATTGAACTTAAGGTTACCGCTTTGGCTGGATAGGATGCTCAATCTTGCAAAAGAGTTTCCAACGTATTGGAAACTGGCACTTTTCGGAGGGATAATCAGTAAAGAAGGAGACAAAAATATATTGGATTATTTAGGCTGGAAAGGAAGATTAGCTGAATTGTTCGACCTGAAAGCGCAGTACGAAGCGGACCATAGGCAAATTGCCAAATTGGCTGAGTCCTTGAATGGAAAGAACATCGTCTCAAAATGAGTGCTAAACCTCTTGTTACTGTTCTCTTTCCAGTTTATAATGCCCAAGAATTTCTTCAAGAAGCTATTGACAGTGTTTTAAACCAATCCTATTTAAACTTAGAGATTTTAGCCATCAATGATGGATCTACAGACTCAAGTCCGCAAATGTTAGCCGCCATAAAGGATAATCGACTTCAGGTTATAGATAACCCACAAAACCTTGGACTTATTAAAACATTGAATAGAGGAATTGGATTAGCCAAGGGGAAGTATATCGCGAGGGCGGATGCAGATGATCTTTGCCTGTCCACGCGAATAGAAAACCAGGTAAGATTTATGGAATCCAATACAAATATTGGAATAAGTGGAACTGGCTTTGGCACTTTTGGAGATAGACTTGAGTTAACTGAAACTGGCGTGTTTTCGGCAGATCACAACGAAATCAGATTCCGGCACCTGTATCAAATTCACCTGATGCATGGAACTTCTATATGGCGAACAGAAATTTTTTCGAAGCACAAGATTCATTTCGATCCTGATTATTCTCATGCTGAGGATTACGAATTATTTGAAAGAATTGGTCAGATTACTCAACTCTCAAATATTCCGGATGTCTTGTACCACGTTAGGATTCGGGAGGATAGTGTGTCGTATCAGTTTGATGAATTGCAGGAGACAAATTCAATCCGAATCAAAAAGCGTGCATTCTCAAGACTTGGTCTTGAAATGACCGAAGAGCGCCTTGAATTGTTCCGAGATCTTTGTCATCATGACCACATCAAACTAGCTGGTAGCATTATTAAAGTCGCAGATTTGTTTACAGAAATGCTGAATGCCAACAGTAGTTCACAATACTTGCCAATAGATTTCCTTTCGCAACGGCTTGAACAACTGTGGAAAGGTCTATTACTAAACAGTCCTAAAAGTGCTGCAATGAATTTGGCATCCTTGGAAAGCCATGAAATTTCGAAATTATTGCCGATAACACTTTCAGAAAAGGCGAAAATTCGGATTAAAGCATTCTTGAATTAATGGATCCCAGCCCATTCTTTTCTGTAATCATTCCTACTTACGAGCGGGCCAACGTTATCGAAGAATGCGTCAGAAGCATACTTGACCAAAGCTTCAAAAACATAGAAGTATTAGTTATTGATGATGGATCCACGGACAACACTGGAGAAATACTAAAAACCATTGCAGAATCGGATGATCGTTTAAGATACATCTACCAGGAAAATGCGGAACGGAGCAATGCTCGAAATCAAGGCATTAGAGAAGCAAAGGGCGAGTACATATGCTTTCTAGACAGTGATGATCTTTTTTTACCCGAGCATCTAAGTAGTTTTTACAATCGACTCGAGACTCTAGAGTTTCCTGAGGTCATGCTATATTGTGACTCCAAATTTGAAGTCGGAAAAGACGAAACTAAGAGACCCCTGCCTACACCAGATAACATGATGGAGCTGATTCTGTTAAATCCCATTGGGGCGGAGCAAGCATGCATACATAAAAGCATCATCAAGAAACATCTTTTCGACCCAAATATCAGAATTGGAGAGGATAGAGAATTATGGTTCCGGATTGCCCAAAATCATCAATTCACTTATTCTGACCATAGAACAGTAATGATACGCGATTTGGGAGATCGGTCTATTGACGAAGCAAATACCTGGGCATATGAAGAGAACATTTCTTTGATTAATCATTTTAAAGCAATTGATACCGGCAGGTCAATTCCGAAATGGATAGTTAGACGGATGTACACAAATGGGTATTATAAGTTGGCTAAGTGCCATCATATAAAAGGAGATAAATTCCCAGCCCTAGCGAACTTGATCAAATCTATAATCGCCTGGCCAGCATTTCAGTACAAATTCAAGTTTATTTTTCTTCTGAATATTTTAGGGTTGTCTGTCCTTTTACCGATACACGTAAGAGATGAGTTCTAATAGCCTCAAAATCGTTCATGTGATTCCTTCCTTACAAAAAGGAGGGGCAGAAAGGCTAGTCCTTAATATTTCGGAGCAACTTGTACTATTGGGTCATACGGTGCATATCATCGTATTTCGAGAAGGCAATGAATATCTAGATTTATCAAGCGGAATAAATATCGAGGTGATACCTTCTCAGGTACTTTATTCTTTGACTGGCAAGGACATCACGGAAACTGAAGCGTTTGATGCACGAATTCGAGAAATCCAACCAGATATTATCCATTCTCATCTTTTAGAGTCCGAGTTTGTATCGAGGTTCAATCCTCTTGAAGGAACCACATATGTTACACATTGGCATGGTTGTCACCCGCCAACAAATTCAAAAAAATTCAAAGACTATTTTTCAAAGGATTCTTGGTGGAGTATCAATTCAATCAATCAACTTAAGCGGCAATACAAGCATTGCAACAACCATTTTCTTTGTATTTCCAACTTCATTGAACTGTACGTTAAACGAGCTTTTAATCCGAATGATGAGAATGTAACCGTGATATTGAATGGAACGGATTTAAGCAAATTCAAATTTGAATCTGTTGAGCGGGACAAGGAGGTTTTCACAATGGTTACGGTTGGATCTTTTAATACGTACAAGAATCAGATCTTCCTCTTAAAAGTGATTAAAGCCTTGAAAGAATTGGGGCTCGTGAATTTCAAACTTCAGTTGCTTGGAGACGGAATTGAAAGAAAAAATCTAGAATCATACTCAAAGAATAACTCCTTGGGAAACATGGTTGAATTCTTTGGTTACGTTGATAATCCGGGCCACTACATGAATAGGGCCCATGCACTCGTACATTCAGCAATTGATGAACCTTTTGGCCTTATACTGCTTGAAGCGATGAGTTGCAAAACACCCGTTGTAGCCTTTCAATCTGGTGGAATACCCGAAATCGTTTTAAATGGTAAGACTGGTCTTCTTACAGGGGTAAATGATGTCAGTGCCTTTGTTCAGGCATTGACACAGCTTAATTCCAATTCAAGTCTTATCAAAGAACTCGGTGAAGCCGGGCAAAAAGCAGTACAAGAGTTTGCAATTGATAAGTACGTAAAGCGTATCGAAAACCTTTACTTCGACCTGCTTAAAACAAAACAAGATTAGTGCATGTGTGGTATAACCGGAATCGTATTAAGGAGGTCTGAAAAGGTAACTGAATCCTTGCTTCGAGGCATGACAGATTCCATGATTCACAGGGGACCTGACGAAGACGGCATGCACCTTCACGACAATGTCGGAATTGGTATGCGAAGGTTAAGCATTATGGACGTATCGGGTGGAACTCAACCATTATTCAGCAGAGACCAAACGATTGCCATGGTCGGCAATGGAGAGATCTACAACTTTCGATCGGTTCAAGATGAATTAAAAGACATCCATGATTTCACAACCACAACAGACATGGAAGTTGTGGCACCATTGTTTCAAAAATATGGGCTGGATTTCCCAAACAAGATGGAGGGAATGTTCGGGCTGGCTATTTTGGACAAGCCAAATAATCGCCTGCACCTTATCCGCGATCGTATCGGAATCAAACCTGTTTTCTTGGCTCAAACAGATTCGGCTATTGTTTTTTCTTCCGATATCAATTCAATTCTTGCATCAGGAAAAATCGAACCTGAGCTAAACCCCGAAGCGGTGAGCACCTACTTCAATTATCGGTTTGGTGCACTAGGGTCTGACAGCTTTTTCAAGAATATCAGGAGCTTGATGCCAGGTGAGATTGTAACCATCGACACTGAGAATTTTGAATTAACCTCTAGTCGATACCACGATTATTTACCGTTTTCAAATGAAGAACTGTTTTGTTCAACAGAGGAGGAGTTAACTGATGAATTAAATCGAAGATTAAGAGCCTCAGTATCGAAAAGGTTAATGGCTGATGTTCCATTGGGAACTTTACTTAGCTCAGGAATCGATTCAACCTTGCTTACCGCATTGGCTAACGACATTAACGAAACCAAGGTTGACGCCTTTACCATCGGCTATGCCGAAAAGAGTTACGATGAGAGTGATGAGGCTAAAGAGTCGGCTGATCATATGGGCATAAAATGGCATAGGTATGCCGTTAGCAATCAGGAGTATACCGATCTAATCATACCAGGTATTAAGAAGAATGAAGCTCCTATCACACATCCTAATTCATTGGCCGTTCATCTAATCACGAAGTTGGCTAAGGAAAATGGCTACAAAGTATTGTTGAGCGGTGAAGGAGCAGATGAGTTGTTTGCAGGCTATGGTAGAACTACGGATCTGCATTCTCTAAATGGAATTCATTGCAAATATCCCAAGCCTTTACTACGATTCCTCACGGGGTTCGGATTGAAATTCAATACTAGAGAAAAGGGAATTCTGAATGGTATTATGGATGAAAACTGGTCTGAGATGATATCGGTTTACTTCTCAGTTGGTGAACAAGAATTCATTAAGCGACAGGGATTGCCATCCTTCTTAGCCAAGCTTGGATCGCAAGTAAAAGGCGGAAAGCTATTTAACCACGTTTTGCAAGTAGAGCAGCGGAGTTACTTGCAGGAACTGTTGTTACGCCAGGATAAGATGAGCATGTGGTCTAACATGGAAGTACGAGTTCCATTTGTGGGTGATCCAAGTGTTGTAGATTTTGCCAATCAGCTTCCTATTGGTCTAAAACTGAAGGATGGCATCAATAAGTATTTGCTACGAAAGGTTGCAGAGCGATACTTGCCAAAACATATTTGCCATAGAAAAAAACGCGGTTTTGGATCACCTGTTGGAGATTGGTTAAGACAGAATAATCAACTGAAAGACTTAGCATATTCCACTTCCAGCAGCGACCACATGGACGCGAGGCAGAAGGCATACTACCAAAAACTGCTAGATGAGCACACTTCCGGAAAGGCAGATCATTATGAGATTATTTGGAAAATAATGAACTACATCCTCTTTAGGAACGAGTACAGCATATAATCAGCTAAGTACCTCCCTTGCCCATTCAATATCCTCTTTGCTTGGAGTATAGTTTACCAGATCCTCATCTGATCGATCAATTCTGAAATACGGTTTTCCATTCTTACGAATGATTTTGTAGTGTGGATTATCGCTTTCCATTTCAGGTAACATCACCTTAGGATAATCTCCGAACAACACCTTGTCTACTGAACTCAACCGATCGCAATCCATTCGATTAAAACGCCACCGTAATGACAAGGTTTCCTTGGTGCCAAACTCTTGAATGCACCAATCTATTTTATAAGCCTGAAAGTCCTGTACACTTTCTGGACGATCCGAATCTGAGAATGTATTATACAATTCACGCCATTCGAAATACTGCCTTCTATGAATCATATTCTCATCGGATTTCAGTCCTTCACAGTGAAAGTAAAATCGCTTGGAATGCTGAGCTATTGAATAGTAAAACGGAACACGAATTACATCGAACTTACCATACTCAACATATTTAATATCTCTACCAAATCGCATTAGAATGGGTTCGCCTGGATCGATTGCTAAATTTATGCGCGTATGATGAAAGTCTCCTCGCAAATTTGTTCTCGGGAGCTGAACAGTACGTGGCCTATCGTCCTTTATAAGTTCACGAATTTGTTTCATATCGTCTTTCCCCGAAGTTCTACAAACCATGTCTGCATCCCAGCGTAAATGCCACTTGTAACGCATTTCGGCAAGTCCAGCATTTCGGCAATCGCCCAATAAGGCTCCAGGCATTTCGAGAATATCAACCTCAAGTTTACCTTCATTATCAGATTTAAAACGCTTCATTATTTCGAGCGTTGAATCATCCGATCCGTTATCAATAAGCACAACTTGATCAACTACCCCAACCAAGCTTTTAAGGCAAAAAGGTAAAATATACTCCTCGTTACGAGCACTAACTACCGCTGTAATTCCATCTTTTAAAGGCTGACCTTCTCTGCTTGTATCCCAGCTTCTAAACCATCTAAACCATCCGTGATACAATATCACGGCAAGCACTTTTCTAACGTTGGATTTAAACTGATTCATCTTATTCTAAGCAGCTTTAAAAGCTTTGTCAATGCAACTTTACCCACAGTTGTGTTATTCAATTGAGCATGATAATATACCGGTTCAATCCTAGCGAGAGCCCAATAGTAAAAAGAATATACCCCCGGAAAAACTCGTGCAAGCCTGAACCAGCGATTCCAGCTTTTATACTCCTTAGTTAAAGAGGGCGCAGGAACGATTTTGTGATCAACATTAGCAATAGGTTCCACGGAATGATCAACCTTTCCAT
Source organism: Bacteroidia bacterium (assembly GCA_047611425.1). Taxonomy (GTDB): domain Bacteria; phylum Bacteroidota; class Bacteroidia; order UBA10329; family UBA10329; genus JBLFWJ01. Next base: position 35,901 of record JBLFWJ010000009.1, read on the forward strand.
TCTTGTGAAAAGAGAGTGAAACGATGCCTCCTTTTTTGCCGCTATTTCGAACC
>JBLFWJ010000010.1:0-34342 GCA_047611425.1 Bacteroidia bacterium
CAGAAACCAGCACGCTGCTGGTTAACATTGAAAAAAGTAAGATTGTTCGCGTCAGGTTTAGGATTGATGATACCCGATCGTACGCAGTTTTAGCTCAGATATTCGGCAACGACCCTCGCGAAGTTGGCGTGCTCCACCTTCAATACCTTTGCTGCAATCTGTTCTGGGCTCTCCGTGCCATCAAGACCTACGGCCTCTTGATAGAGAATTTTTCCACGATCATACTCTTCATCAATGGTGTGAATCGTTATACCCGACTCACTCTCGCCCGCTTCTTTTACAGCACGGTGCACGTTCATTCCGTACATCCCTTTCCCGCCAAATTTTGGCAACAATGCAGGATGAACGTTGATGATTTTATCGGGATATGCTTGAATCAAATATTCGGGAATCAACCAAAGAAACCCAGCCAAGACAATTAGGTCAACCTCTTTTTCTGAAAGAAGATTAAGTAATGATTCGGATTCGTAGAATTCCTGTCGATTAAGAAGCAATGTGGGTACACCAAACTCCAGTGCGTGGTTAAATATTCCAGCACCGGCCTTATTCGAGAGAATCAAGGAAACTTCAATTTCCAAATTATCGTTCAGATATTCCAAGATGCAATGGGCGTTGCTACCTCCTCCAGAACCGAATATCGCAATGCGTTTCATCGCGGTCAAAATTAAGCCAGTAATTGCTCAGTAAACAAGGTCGAAAACCAACGTATCTCCCGCAGGGGCAAATAATGTGTGATCAAACGCATGAACTACAATTTGGGCATCGGTATACTTTCCTTCCAGCCGGAAATTTTGATCCCCATAAAGCGTGCAGATAAAGGATGTATCAACATTTGATCCCTGAAGAACATGCTGACCTGGCACTTCAACACAACAGGTTTCGCATGTTGGCGCATCGGATATCGTGTTCCAAAAAACGGCAACTGCCCCCGTATTATTCTTAATATTCAATTGAAACCAACTTTGGCTATCCAATACTAGGTCACTAACGTAAGGTTTGGTCACTGGAACATCATCAGAAATAATCTCATGGCTCGATTGAAAATGTGCTCCTTTCGAAATATCGAACCGAAATCCAAAGGCACTTTCCTTGTCAATTTTGATGTTCACTTTACCAAAAGCATCGGACAAACTGGTTTCCTTTAACTCATAATTACCCAGCCCATTTGGCCCTACTGGTTTTATGTATCCTTCCACTTGTGCACCACCTACGGCATTTCCATGTTGATCAACTATCGTCAAAGCGAACTCAAAATAATCCTGTGTTTTCTGGCAACCTGAGGCAAGAATAATAACTGTGAAGATAGCAGCGAATAAAATTTTCGGCATTTCTAAGGCTAAAATTTGAACAGCTTTCCAGACTTCTGTTCCTCATTTACAATGAGTTGAAAGTAATACAACCCGTCTTTCCAACCACTCATATTTACAATAATCTCTTGACTAGAACTTACCATTTCATTCATTACTCGCCCACTTCTATCGACCACCCGAAACACAGCCGAAGCGTGATCAGAATTCGTAAACAGAACTCGTGCCTGATCATTGAACGGGTCGGTAAGCACGAGCAGTCCATCCTCCCCGAATTGCTCAAAGAATATGCTTTCAGGATCAGAAATTCCCTGTGTACCAAACTCAATCGTGTAATAATTGAAGGCGTTGACTACAGCGTTAGAATCGACAAACGTGTACTGCTCATCAGAATCAGTAGAACCACAAATGCCAGATATTTGGTCGATTTTTAGCTTTTCAGTTTCATTTTCACCTCTGTAAATTTTCATTCCTTGGCATGTATTCCCGCCATGAATAACCCACCTCAAAACCACAATATCTTCCTGCTGAAAAAGATTGATTGATTTTATAAACGGGTGGTTCTCTTGGGCAGTAATCAAACCGCTTAAAAGCAACAAAACTGGTATGAATAAAAGCTTCCTCATTTGGGCGTTACCAAGATACTGTACAGGCCATGTTGGCGATTGTTCAACAGGTTACATTTACCGAAATTGTATTCCTGTAGAAAATGAAGAAGGATATTGAACGGCCAAAGGTTAAAAATGTGGCCATAGCAGTGGTAAAAGAAACTGATGGACCTGAGCCAGCATGGGGTGTTTACCTCATTAATGAGAAGGAAATTCTGTTGACAAACGTGTTGGTTTCTTCCCGAGGATATGGTTTAGTTGATGGTCAGGAAGTGAAAACATCTCAACTCAGACACTTTTTAGAAGACATAGAGCCGATGAGTTTTGCCAAAGTTGAAGTGCTGGTGCCAGAGGTTTTTGGGCTTACAAATCAATATCTCCTTAGCTTTTACATTGATCAGGAGATTTACGATAAGAAGTACATCTTTTTGGCCGAAAGCATAATAGACGATAACTTGGTCAACATACCGCTGATTAATCGACCTGGGGTATTAATTCGCTGATTATGCTGAGTAACCTTAAAATTGAAAACGTTCTTTTTCTAGACATCGAGACGGTGCCACAGCATCCTGATCACGATAGCTTAGACGAAACATCAAAAAAGCTTTGGGAACATAAAGCAAACATCCTCACAAAGGGTGTTCAAACTGGTGAAGAAATCTACCAACGGGCAGGTATTTATGCCGAGTTTGGTAAGATTATTTGTGTGTCCGTTGGGTTTATTCATGTAGAAGAAAATAATCGTGAATATCGATCCCGATCTTTTTTTGGGGATGACGAGGCGAAACTCCTAACGGATTTGGCAGGCATGCTGAATTCCCACTTCAATAAGCCGCAACACCTGCTCTGTGGGCATAACGGTAAGGAATTCGACTTTCCATACATTGCCCGTAGGATGATTATTAACTCAGTAAAAATTCCAAGGATTTTACAAATCAGTGGTCTCAAACCATGGGAAGTGCAGCACTTGGACACAATGGAGCTTTGGAAATTCGGGGATTGGAAAAGCTACACTTCCATTAGCTTGCTCGCTCATGTTTTGGGCATACCAACCCCAAAAGATGACATTGACGGAAGCGATGTTGCCAGAGTCTACTACGAAGACAAAGACTTAGATAGAATTGAGCTTTATTGCCGGAAAGACACGCTGACGGTAGCTCAAGTTTTGCTTAGAATGAAAGGAGAACCAATACTTTCCGAAGACGAAATCATCGACATTACGTGAAACAAATTGGCGCATATCTTATTCTTATAACGCTAGCGGGTTGTACCCAAGAACGAATAACTGCAGAGTCAATTCTTGGTGTTCAAGATCAATTTCGAGGAATCAGTATTGGAGATGATTTGGAAACTGTTTTAACCGAATTGGATTGTGCTGAGGTCACCCCTTACAGCAACGAACGAATTGATGGATTCAATGAGCTAGGTAAAAAATCCACTTTGCAAGTTTCTTTGGAATTGAATGACGATCATTTGGTTGCAATTCAGGCAGACATTTTTCTTTCGGATGAGGCAGAAACATTGCGAATCATGGACGAACTCTCCGAATTACTCAGCTCGCGATACGGGTTTAGAGCCGACCGATCCGACTTTCGCGTTTGGCTTGACCAAGGCGGAAAAATGCAACCTACCGAGTTTGCCTTAACCGATGAAACCAACGAAACAGGATCGCCTAAGCTGTCCATTACGATCTATAACTTTGAGCGCTGACCGCGACACGACATGGAAGACAGAAAACTACTGGAGATAAACAACTTGGTGACAGAATTCACCACGGACGGAAACACGCTTAAAGCCGTAAACGATGTTTCATTTACCCTAAACAGGGGAGAAACCATCGGTATTGTTGGTGAATCTGGATCGGGAAAATCGGTGACTTCTCTTTCCGTAATGCGGTTGATTCCAGATCCTCCTGGGAGAATTTCTGGAGGTGAAATATTATTTCACAAAGGTGATGGCGAGGTAATCGATTTGGTTTCAATTCCAGAGAAGGAAATGCGCGCCATTCGGGGTAATGACATCGCTATGATCTTTCAAGAGCCGATGACATCATTGAACCCAGTGTTTACATGCGGTGATCAGGTTATGGAGGCAATACTTCTCCACCAAAAAACCAACAAAAAAGAGGCAAAGCAAAAGACAATCGATCTCTTCAAATTAGTTCAACTGCCCAGACCAGAAGACATTTTTGATTCGTATCCACACCAAATTTCTGGAGGTCAAAAGCAACGTGTAATGATTGCAATGGCCATGAGTTGCAATCCGAATATTCTTATTGCGGATGAGCCGACTACAGCACTGGATGTTACCGTACAAAAGACAATTTTGGAGTTGATGCTCACCCTTCAGCGCAAGCACGACATGGGCATCATGTTCATTACACACGACCTTGGTGTTATTGCCGAATTGGCCGATAAGGTTATCGTGATGTACAAGGGAAAGATAGTGGAGCAAGGAAGTGTTTTAGAAATTTTCGAAAACCCAAAACACCCGTACACCAAAGGGTTACTGGCGTGTCGCCCACCATTGGATAAGCGATTGAAACGGCTGCCTATCGTGGCCGATTTCATGGAATTGGACGAAAATGGCAACATCAAGGAAATTGCCAATAGCATTGACGAAGTAATAAATAGGGAAGTCGTTTCCGATGCAGAACGAAAGGCTGACCACGAAAAACTATACGCTCAAGAACCCGTTCTTCAACTCAAAAACTTGAAGAAATATTACCCAATGGGCAACAGCTTTTTTGGTAAGACAAAGGAGTGGGTGAAGGCCGTTGATGACGTAACGTTTGATGTTTATCCAGGCGAGACTCTTGGCCTTGTTGGCGAATCTGGTTGTGGTAAAACAACATTGGGCAGAACTGTCCTTCGATTGATTGACCCGACAGACGGAGAAATGATTTTTAAAGGGAAGTACCCTTTGCATTCTATGTCCGACTCAGAATTGAGAAAAATCCGGACGGACATTCAAATTATTTTCCAGGATCCTTATTCATCTTTGAATCCTCGGATAACGGTTGGTGATGCCATTCTGGAACCGATGGAGGTGCATAAAATGTACGCCAACAACAAGGAACGAAAGGAAAAAGTAATCGCTTTGCTCACAAGAGTTGGCCTGTTGGAAGAGCATTATTATCGGTATCCTCATGAGTTTTCCGGTGGGCAAAGACAACGTGTTTGTATCGCTCGAGCGTTAGCGCTGAATCCAAAATTCATCATTTGTGATGAATCTGTTTCGGCATTGGACGTTTCGGTTCAAGCACAGGTTCTTAATCTCCTCAATGAATTAAAACGAGATTTCGATTTCACATACATTTTCATCTCTCACGACCTAAGTGTTGTGAAATTCATGAGCGACCGAATGGTGGTAATGAATCAAGGAAAGGTTGAGGAAATGGGAGATGCTGACGAGGTTTACAATAACCCTCAAACGGCTTACACTCAAAAATTAATCGCTGCTATTCCTACCGGAAGATTGGAAGACATTAGAGCAAGTATCGAACGTAAAAAAGCAATGAAGGTGTAATCTTAATCCAAGGCAAAGTTCCATTGTCCTCCTTACCTTTCCAGCATGGGAGTAGGCACACCATTCAAACGGCTTAAGAAGAAAGATGGCTACGATGCAATCGTAATTGGATCTGGATTGGGCGCCATGGCTTTTGGGGCCATTATGGCCAAAGAAGGAAAGAAGGTTCTACTTCTTGAAAAGCATTACGTAGCAGGTGGATTCACCCACGTTTTCAAACGCAAAGAATACGAGTGGGACGTAGGTATTCACTACGTTGGCGATGTACATAAGGACTTTACATTCCTCAGCATAATGTTCGATTATATCACCGACCACAATTTAAAGTGGAAGGAGATGGATGAGGTTTATGACCGAGTAATTATCGAGGATAGATCTTACGATTTCAAGTCGGGTAAAGAGAACTTTATTGAGATGCTTTATGAGCGGTTTCCGGGAGAGGAAGCAGCTATTGATAAGTACATAGAAGCCGTCTACAAATCGACATCGCAGAACAGGAAGTTCTTTCAAGAACGTGCCCTGCCACCACTAATCAGCAAGTTGGTGGGATCATTCTTGACCAATAAATTTTACGAGATGTCGGACAAAACGACATCCGAAGTGTTGGATGAAATAACGGACAACCAAGAATTGAAAGCCGTGCTTTGCGGCCAATATGGTGATCATGGCTTGCCTCCTGGCGAAAGCAGTTTTGCCATGCAAGCCGTTGTAAACAAGCATTATTGGAAAGGTGGTGCATTCCCCGTTGGTGGTTGCGAGCGAATTGCAGATACGATTGTTCCAATTATTGAAAAAGCGGGTGGTGCTGTTGCGCTACGAGCAGGTGTCGAGAAAATCCTCGTGAAGGATGGCAAGGCCTATGGCGTTGAGATGGAAGACGGATCGACCATCGAAGCACCGATGATTGTGAGCGGTGCGGGTTATCTGAACACCATGGGAAGGCTTCTTGAGCCAAGTCTTCAACAAAAGATTGGTTACGATCCATCTAAAGGAGTTCCACCATCAGTTTCGCACGTTTGCCTATACATCGGACTTAAGCACGATCTACGGGAATTGGGCATTGGGTCTACCAATTACTGGGTTTACCCTTCCAATAATCATGATCAAAGTGTAAAGGATTACTTGGCAGATCAGAGCAAGCCGTTTCCCGTAACATATATCTCGTTCCCCTCTTTGAAGGACCCAGAATGGAGCGATCGATATCCTGGAAAAAGCACCATTGAAATGATCACATTGGCACCTTTCGAATGGTTTGCCAAGTGGAAGGATGACCGTTGGAAGCATCGTGGAGATGAGTACGAAGCGTACAAAGAAGAATATGCTCAGCGGCTTTTAGGTGAACTGTACAAGCAGTTTCCACAGTTAGAAGGCAAGATCGATTACTACGAGCTATCGACTCCACTCTCTACAGCTCATTTCGTTAACTATGAGAATGGAGAGATTTACGGGTTGGATCATACTCCGGAGCGATACAGAATGAAAGAATTGCGACCTCGAACCCCAATCAAAAATCTATACTTGACCGGTCAGGATATCGTTACCTGTGGCATCGGTGGAGCTTTGATGGGAGGCGTGCTGACCGCTGCACATGTTACCAAAGGGTTTGGGCTGCCCGATCGAATAATCGAAACTGTAATGAAGGAACGAGAGGAACTCGCTGCTTCTGAAAATTGAATTTGAAATGAAAACAAACATTTTATTAGCCCTTCTTTTTGCTGGGTTCGCATTGGGATCCTGCAATGATGAAACTAAACCCGAAGCAAACCAAGGAGATTGGAGCAAGACCATCATGTACAACGTGGATAAGAACACGGCTTATTTTGATGATTTGAATGATGAAGATTTCTCTGAATTCACCGCCATGGGCGAGCAGATTATTCAGGATGTTCTTGATGGAAAACTGAAAGCGTATGACGCATTCGAACCAGATGTTGAGCTGAGCATGGTTCAGATCAATGCCGAGCTTTTTTCAATCGATACACTCTTCATTGAAAACCCAGAAACGTATGAGCATGAACCCGTTGCAATCGAAAATGACTTCACAAAAGGGGTGGTCGCCTTCAAGTTTAAGGAGCAATGGAATTACGATGCCGCCACTGGAATGATTGACAAAAAGGTGATCGCGGTGGCACCAAAAAAAGCGGTACTCAGTCCAACTTCTGGTGAAGTACGGGGGTTTCGATCACTCTTTTGGGTGAAGCTCCAGCCCTAAGCCAGGCCTTCAATCGAAAGATAAATAGCCACATATCGGGCGATCTTTCCGATCAGCAACCAGAAGGCTACCACGAACCAATTCACTCTGAAAAACCCAAGGGCCAAGACAATCACATTTCCTAAAATTGGCAGCCATCCGAGGAGCGCCAGGATGGCTCCGTGTTTCGAGATTCTGGCTTGATAAGCTTCAACCTTAGCTCGATCAATTCGAAAGTACTTTTCAATCCAATGCCAGTTTCCTAAATGGCCGATGTACCACGTGGTCATCCCTCCTATCCAATTTCCGATAGTTGCGGAAACAATACTGATCATTGGATCACCACCTGCTAAAAGCATTGCGGTTAGTACTACTTCAGAAGAAAGCGGAACAACCGTTCCCGCTACAAACCCAGCTAAGAAGAGGCCCCAATATCCGAGTTCCAGCCAGTCCATTACTGTTAGACGTAATCTTGTCCCTGCTGATCCTTCACATCTGCAACGATCTGTTTGATACGTTGCTCATCTTCCAGTTTGCAAACAAGTAACATGTTGTCGTTCTCAACCACAATCATGTTTTTCAATCCATTCAAAACAACCAGCTTGTCTTTCGGCACATTCACCACGCAATTGTTGGTGTCGTACTTAATCAGCTTTTCAGCCTGAATCACGTTTCCTTCTTCGTCTTTGTCGCTGTAAGCGTACAAAGAACCCCAAGTTCCAAGATCAGACCAACCGAAATCAGAAGCAATCGTGTAGACATTTTCAGCGCGTTCCATCACGCCATAATCAATGCTAATACTCTTGCATCTCGGATAAGCCTCCGCAATAAATGCAGCCTCATCATTAGAGCAGTACGCATCGCTATTCTCGTTAAGAACATCATAAACTTCATCCTCCAAAAACTCCTGCATGGCAGAAAGAATGCTCTTTGCAGACCAAATGAAGATTCCAGAATTCCAGAGAAATTCACCTGATTCCAAAAAGACCTTTGCCGTTTCTAAATCCGGCTTTTCAGCAAATGTTTTTACGTTTTTAAACCCCGTGTCATAGCCAGATCCAGAGTCTTTGAATTGAATGTATCCATATCCGGTATCTGGACGAGAAGGTGTAATTCCCATCGTGATCAAGCAATCTTCCTTGCTAGCCAAATCCATTCCTCGGGAAACGATTGAGGCATATTCCTGCGTATTCAAAATCAGATGATCGGAAGGAGCAACGGTCATCACCGCATCAGGATTCATCTTGAAAATCCGAAATGCAGCATAGGCAATGCACGGAGCCGTGTTTCTTCTTGCTGGCTCACCAACAATCTGATCATCATTCAAATCAGGCAGCTGCTCTTTAACCAGATCCGCATACATCGCATTTGTAACGATGTGAATATTCTCCTTTGGACAAACAGACAACGCTCGGTCAAACGTCTGCTGAAGCAGCGTGCGCCCAACTCCCAGTATGTCTATGAACTGTTTTGGACGAGGCGTCCTACTCATGGGCCAGAAACGGGTTCCTACTCCTCCAGCCATAATCACCACGTACCTATTCTTGTTCATTTCACTCATCTCTTCACACTTTTCAAAGCGTTCTCAAATCGTTTTAATATCTCTGGAAGATCCTCCATTCTGGTTGTTCCAACCGAAATCCGGAACCATGGATAATCCCTTTCCGCACCAAAAGCATAGAAGGGCACAAAGCCAATTCCAGCATCTTCAATCAACCAGTAAGCGATGTCCTCAGCATTGTTCAAGACCTTTCCTTTTGCAGTCGTCTTCCCAATCACATCAACCTTTACGGTTAGATACAAAGCTCCTTCTGGTGCGATTACATCCATCGGAAGGCCCGCTTGTTTCAGCACCTCCATGCCTCGGTACAGTCCCTCCAAACGGTCGGTTAACATCTTTCGATGCTTGTTGATCGTATTGTCAATTTCCACGTCATCTGCCAAATATTCGGCACACGCCATTTGCTCCGGCTTTGGAGACCAAGCACCAACATGCGATAAAATCGCTTTCATTTTGGCCATGATAAAAGTTGGGCCTGTCGCCCAGCCAACACGAACTCCAGTAGCAGCGTACGCTTTTGAAATTCCATCGATGTAAACCGTGTAAGGCTTCATTTCGGGCCGAAGTTGAACTGGATGGTAATGGTTGATTCCATCCAATCTCAACTCGTTGTAAATCTGATCATAGAGCAAGTAAACCGGCTTGCCATCTCCTCTTCGCTCATTCTCTTCTATAACCATATCACAAATCGCCTCCAGATCACCCTTTTCAAAACAGGTTCCGGTTGGATTTAATGGGGAACAAAGTGCGATTAGCCCAGCCTCCTGAATGTAAGGCTTCAACACATCTACCGATGGCATAAACGAATCCTCAGGCCTGGTCATTACTGCAATTCCATCTCCTCCGGAGAGGTAGGAATAGTGATTATTATTCCAACTTGGAACTGGGAAAATCACCTTCTCGCCTTGGTTCACCAAGGCTCGGAATGTGGCATAAATCAACGGCCGTGCTCCACCGGAAACCAAAATATCCTCTGGGTCATAGCTCGTACCCAAACGCTTTTCGATGTAGCTCGATAGCGTTTTACGAAGAGGAGCCATTCCGTTAGCCTGTGGATAATTGGTGTGTCCATCGTCATATGCCTTTTGGATTAACGATGTCAGCTTTTCGGGTAGCGGGAAAATCTGAGAATTGAAATCCCCAATTGTCAAATTAAAAATGGTTTCGCCTGCCGCGATTCTTGCATTAATCTCGCCTGCGATCTTGATTACTTCCGACCCTACCAACCCTTCTGCGAGGTCTGATAAAGGTGGATTAACCGATTTTGAAACACCTGATTCCATACCGTTGGTTTAAGTCGCGAAGATAGGTTTAAAAAAGGCCCGATAAACAGTCGGTCAGGGGGCTGAGACTACTTCAGCAGACCCACTTACCAAGTAGTTTTTTCCGCTTTTGAGCTCAACACATTTATGACGCGTTCGCTGTCTTTCTCCCTTCTGAAAAACACGACCATTCTTCAGCATGAATTCTTGGCCAAGTTCCAAGTCATCAACCGTTTTCGCCATATCTCCATCATCATACATCCGTAAGGCTTTGGTCAATTGTGGGTCACCAGAAGTTGATGCTTTTGGGTTTTTCATATGACCAGCCACAATCCTCAAAAGTGCCGGAGGGAATATTTCAGGATTCAAAAACGGAAGTGTCAATTCACGGAAATAGTGCTTCCATTCTCGGCCGTGTGGCAACACTTTTCTGCCATGTTTCTCTTGCACAATTAAATGGGCTAGTTCGTGGAGAAAGACCAAAAGAAACGCATACTGATTGAGGTTTCCGTTGATGGTAATTCGATGCCCTTTATCTCCATGAGGAGAACGATAGTCACCCAACTTAGTGTTACGAGGTTTGGTGATTTTTAAATGAAAACCATAGTTCATTACCAAGTTGGTGACGCTGGCGAGAGCTGCTTCTGGAACGTAATCTTCCAGTGAGGAGCGAATGTCAGCTTCAAAAGAATTCATGAAAGGAACTGGTAGGCCATGAGTGACGAAAGGTACGCCAAGGCCGTCATTCCAACCATCTGAATAATGGCATATTTCCAACTGCCGGTTTCGCTTTTCACGATAGCCACAGTACTCATGCATTGCATCGCGAACGCATAGAAAAGCAACAGGGAAACCCCCAAAGCCAAATTATACATCGGAGTTCCATCTGGCCTCATTACACCACCTAATCGCTCGACCAATGTTCCCGTATTTCCATCGTCACTTAGGCTGTAAATGGTGGAAACCGTGCCCACAAAAACTTCACGTGCAGCGAAACTTGTGACGAGGGCAATTCCAATTTTCCAATCATAGCCAAGTGGCGCAATTGCCGGCTCAATCGCCTTGCCGAGTCGCCCAATGTAAGATGCCTCCAAATGCTCTTTCGCTATCTCCAAGTCGGCTTCTTTGGAATCTAACTGACCAGTTTCAACAAGGCCTGAATAGGTCTGATCGATCTGCTCAAAAGAATCGCCTGGCCCAAAGGAAGCCGCCAACCAGAGTAGAATTGAAATCACTAAAATCACCTTACCCGCGTTGAACACAAATAGGCTCACCTTGGTAATCACTTTTTGAATTAAGTTTTTGGCTGATGGCCATCTATATACTGGAAGTTCCAGCATCAGAGCGCCTTCCTCCGTTTGAGGAAGTGTCTTGCTCAGAACCCACGCCACACCAAGGGAAGCAACAATTCCGATAAGGTACATCGTGGTCATCACCAATCCTTGATAATGGAAGATTCCGAACAATCTTTCCGAAGGAATGACCAACGCAATTACAATTGCGTAAACGGGCAATCTTGCCGCACAACTCATAAAAGGTGTGACCATAATTGTGATAAATCGCTCCCTTTTATCGGGAATCATCCTTGCCGCCATGATGGCCGGAACCGCACAGGCCAACCCACTAATCAAAGGAACAACGCTTCGTCCGTTCAGTCCCATTTTTCGCATTAAACCGTCAGTAAGGAAACTGACACGCGCCATGTACCCAGATTCGTCCATCAGAGAAATGAAGAAAAATAGAAAGGCTATCTGAGGAATGAAGATGAGAATTCCTGCCAATCCGGCCCAAATTCCATCAATGAATAGACTGGTTAAGAATGATTCGGGTAGAACTTGGGTCAATAGATCAGCGCCTTTGGAAAAGCCCATGTCTATCAATTCCATTGGAAGTTCGGCCCAAGAAAAGACAGCTTGAAAAACGGTTGTAAGAATGAGGAAGAAAATGATCACGCCAAGAATCGGGTGGGTCAAAATATCATCGGCCTTATTGATCCGAGATTTCTTGAGATCACTCAATCCACCATTATAAGATCTCAGAAGTTCCTTGATGTATTTGTGTCGTTGGGGATCACCATTTGAATCCAACTTCCATTTAATGGTAGATGGTTTTGGTTGGCTGTTGGCGAGATGACTCTTCAAACCGTTCACCCCTATTCCCCTCTTTGCAGAAATGAGGAAAACATCGGCTCCCAAGCCTTCAGAAAGTAGATCCACATCAAGCTGATGATCATTCTCCAACTCATCCGCCATGTTCAACACAATAGTGGTTGGAATGCCAGTTTCAATAACCTGCATGGCCAGATAAAGACCCACTTTCAACCTCGTGGCGTCCAATACAACAACTACCCGATCAGGATGGTCTGGGTCCTTCTTATCATGAAGAATTTGTGATGTGATTTGCTCATCCAATGAGCGCGGATCTAGACTATACGTACCCGGAAGATCAACAACTCGAGCACCTTCAATCGCATCCTTGTGTTTGAACTTTCCAGACTTCCGTTCTACCGTAACACCGGGGAAATTCCCAACGTCTTGAAGCATTCCTGTCAAAGCGTTGAAAAGCGTGGTTTTGCCACTATTGGGATTGCCGACCAGCGCTATCTTCATTGTTGCAAAGTTGGTCGTAGCCTCCGTTTCACGAAAAGAAAATTTGCTTTAAACAGTCGGTTTCACAATAATCTGATTGGCTTCGTTACTACGAATACACAGTTTCAGATCGGAAAAACTGACCGCCATGGTATCACCGAAAGGTGCTATGCGATCAACGCTAATCGCCTCTCCAGGAAGACAACCCAATTCGAGCAGTCGATTGCCCACCGAACCCCGCGTTACGGAGTGGACAATGGCAGATTGGCCTGCTGTAAGATCTTTAAGCGTCATATCCTTATTAAGAATGATTCTAAGCTAGGTCAAAGAAAGGCAAACGGAATGAGTTGGTGTTGACCTTGGTCAATTATACCCCGTTTTGGGTATGGTTGGGATTTCTATTGCACATTCAAAGTTGAATCCCCCACCCGCTTATGCGGGCACCCCCTTTACAAGGGGGAACTAGCGTAATTCCTCCTTGTAAAGGAGGTGGCGAGGAACGAGACGGAGGATTTGACTAATCAGGAAATTCTAAGACGCTACTTCAACCTTCTGATTAGCTACCTCCACCCTACCAAAAGTTGGGCAATCGCAGCCTCCACCCTTCTTGCTACCTGAGCAGGCCGAAAGACAGAGAACAGTGATTATGGAAAAAAATGCAACCGATTTTTTCATGAATCATGCAAAGGTAAGGTTGTGCTCGGAACGGAATTACTAAGCAATTGTTTTGCGGAACATTCCAATCGCTCAATTCTTACCGAAGCCGTATTTTCGTCACCAGACCCTTGATAAAACTACTCTACCATATTGGCCGTTATTTTTTGTGGTTATCCAGGATATTCAAACGTCCTGAAAAGGGCAAGATGTACCGCCTGAAGATTGGTGAAGAAATCATCAGCATCGGGTATGCATCTGTTGGCATTGTCGCCCTTGTCTCATTGTTTATGGGTGCGGTTCTTACGCTGCAAATGGCGTACAATGTAACCAGCCCGTTCATTCCGAAATACACGGTAGGATTGGGTGTTCGTGATTCAATCATTCTTGAATTCGCGCCAACCATCATTTGTATCATCTTGGCTGGAAAGGTGGGGTCAAGCATTGCTGGGGAGATAGGTACGATGCGGATCACAGACCAGATCGATGCCTTGGATATTATGGGCATTAACTCCACTGGCTATTTGGTTGGGCCGAAAGTATTGGCAGCAGTTCTTTGCATTCCTTTTTTAGTTGCCATGAGCATGGTTCTGGGTATTATTGGAGGATGGATTGCAGGTTCTGTTAGCGGTTTAGTGTCCTCTCAGCAATACATCTATGGTATTCAATATTGGTTTGAACCGTACTATGTTTTCTATTCTCTTTTTAAGAGCACATTCTTTGCCTTTATCATCACATCTGTTCCTGCCTACTTCGGTTATCACGTAGAAGGTGGTGCTGTTGATGTTGGAAAAGCAAGCACGATTTCGGTGGTTTATAGCATCGTAATCCTGTTGATTGCCAACCTACTCATCACTCAAATGCTTTTGTCATGATAGAGGTGAAAGGGTTGAACAAGTCGTTTGGCGAACATCATGTGTTGCAGGATATTAATGGCCATTTCCACAAGGGAAAAGTCAACATCATCATTGGCCAGAGTGGATCCGGGAAAACCGTATTAACCAAATGCATGGTCGGGCTTTACAGACCCGATTCCGGTACTGTAGAGTACGATGGCGTTGACTTTCATTCGTTGGATTACAACGGCAAAAGAGAGATTCGGCAGAACATTGGAATGCTCTTTCAAGGTGGTGCGCTCTTCGATAATATGACGGTTGAGCAAAACGTAATGTTCCCACTGTCTATGTTCAAGGATGCTCCTTTACAGGAAAATCAGGAACGTGTGCGGTTCTGCCTGGAGCGAGTGAATTTGGATACATCTGCGCATCTTTTTCCTGCAGAATTAAGTGGTGGAATGAAAAAACGCGTGGCCATTGCCCGTGCTATTTCAATGAATCCGAAATATCTTTTTTGTGATGAACCCAACTCAGGGTTAGACCCGCAAACAGGGTTGGTGATTGATCAGTTGATTCAGGAGATTACCTACGAGTACAACATCACAACCATCGTGATTACCCACGATATGAACTCTGTGATTGAGATTGGAGACAACATCCACTTTATCTACGAAGGCAAAAAGTGGTGGGAAGGCAGCAAAGAAGAAATTCTTCGTACGGACAATCAAGAAGTGAATGACTTTGTCTACGCTTCTAAGTTCATGAAGAAAGTAAAGGAAGATTTGGCGAAGAGATAGGGTTCTGTATAAAGAGGCCAGCAGATGCTTTCATCCTTCGACAAGCTCTGGATGACGCGACACCCATTTTCCAAAGGCCATTAAGCTATTTATCATGCCGTTTTTGAAACGGCATCTTTCTGGATTAATAATTACTGGTTCTGAGTGAGAGACCCCGTTTCCAGAACGGGGTGACCGAGAGGTTAGCTGCTGGTCAAGTCCATCCACATCAATGCTTCGTCACAGTACTCTCCGTTAACCTTTACGGATCTAGGTTCGATTGCATATTCAACAAATCCCAATCTGTTGTACAATCCACGTGCGGTGCTGTTTTGAGCACTAACTCCAATCGAGATTAGTTCTATTCCTTCGATTTGCTTCGCGAATTCAATGGTTTGTTCCATCAATTCTCGGCCGATTCCTTTACCTCGGTGTTCCTTCAAAACAAACACAGACCAAATCATGGATTTGTGTTGAACCTTAATTGGTTTGTGCCTGAATAGACCAGCGATTCCCACCAATACATCACCAGAAAAAGCCCCAAGAATGAAGCAGTCTTCTTGATCGGTGTTTCCATTGAAAACATCTTTTCTAGTTGGCTCTTCATCTTCATTTGAACGAGCGAAAGAAGTCGGTTCAGCATCCAAAGCCGTTGAACGGATGCGATTCCATAGATCGAAATCCGTGCTGGTGAGTTTACGGTAAACGATACTCATCTCACTTCATCTGACCCAACGCTTCACTCACTTCACCAACTGGAAGTTGACATGCCTTGTTTACACAAACGTAAATTCTAGTATCGCCTTCAACATGCTTGTTCTCCAACAAAGGCAGCATACTTTCCTTTTTCGATCCTAAAAGGATTTTATTTGGAATGTAATTCTGCTCCATTTCGGCACGCATATTTTCACAATCCTTTCCAACAATAGCCACTTCGTAGAAAGGCTTTACATGATTCAACATCAGGTCTGCCCAGTTTGAATACCAGCTTCCGTAGTCGGCAAAACTTGGCTTGACGTTGTTCAACATTTGGGTTGACATGTCGACATAATTCTGGCGATCTAGCATGTGTCCAACAAGAAACAAGGCCTTCGCCATGGATGAATTTGTTGCCGGAATCACATTATCAGTCACCTCCATTTTTCGTGCAATCAAAGCCGGGTCTTCACTTGAATTGAAGAAGAACATTCCACTTTCGGAATCTCGAAAATGATCAATAGCGTACTCGCATAATTTGCCCGCTTCTTCTAGGTATTCTTGATTGAATGTAGCTTGATAAAGAGCAACCAATGCTTCAATCGTAAAGCAATAATCCTCCAAAAAGCCATTGATGGTAGAACGACCTTCCTTGTGATTGTGCCACAAACCACCATCATCTTTTCGCTGAGTCTCCAATATGAACTTGGCGTTTTTCTCAGCAGCCTTCAGATAGTCTTTGTCACCAAAAACTCGATACGCATCTACGTAGCCTTTCATCATTATGGCATTCCACGAAGTGAGTTGCTTATCGTCTAGTCCTGGTCGGATTCGTTTCTCGCGTTCATCGTAAAGTTTACCACGAACCTCAATCACTTTCTTCTTGAAATCATCTACCGACATATCAAGATCCTTGGCCACTTTTTCATCGTCCTCCTCCCGAAGAAGTATGTAATTCCCGTGTTCCCATAAACCCTTATTGTTGATGTTGAAGTACTTCTTCACCAACTTAAAATCATCGCCCAAAAGCGTTTCGAGCTCTTCCTTTTTCCATACGTAATACTTGCCTTCTTCTCCATCGCTGTCTGCGTCCAATGCAGAATAAAATGCGCCTTTATCTGTCGTCATTTCCAGAGCAATCCAGTCAAGGGTTTGCTCTACCGTTTCCTTATAAAGCACGTTTCCTGTTTTCTGATATGCTTCTGAATACAAACTGACCAACTGACCATTGTCGTACATCATCTTTTCAAAGTGCGGTACTTTCCACATTCTATCTGTTGAATAACGGGCAAAACCGCCACCTACTTGGTCGTAGATTCCGCCTCTCGCCATCTTGATTAATGTGGTGTTCACGTAATCCATCACATCTTCATTTTCAGTTTGATGAGCATATCTCATCAAGTATTGAAAATTGTTTGGAATTGGAAATTTTGGAGCTCGGTCTGGGCCACCATCAACACGATCAACCAGTGTAGACCACTTTTTCCAAAATGCATCAAGATCGGCCATTTCGAACTTAGCCTCGTTCGGATTGGCAACAATTAATTCGCTTTGCTGAACTCCGTTTGTCAAATTCGTAGCATACTCAAACGCCTGCTCCCTTTGATCAACCCAAATTGTCTTGACCTTGTCCATCACTTCCATCCACTGATCTTTTTGGAAATATGTTCCACCAAACAATGGTCTTCCGTCAGGCAGTGCAAAGCAGTTCAATGGCCAGCCTCCTCGGCCAGTCATCAATTGAACCGCATTCATGTACACCTGATCAACATCTGGCCGTTCTTCCCGATCCACTTTAATGCAAATGAAATTTTCGTTCATATAAGCCGCCACAGTTGAATCTTCAAAGCTTTCATGCTCCATAACGTGGCACCAGTGACATGCTGAATAGCCGATACTTATCAGGATTAATTTGTCTTCGTCTTTCGCTTTCTTCAACGTTTCATCGTTCCATGCATACCAATCGACTGGATTATGTGCGTGCTGAAGTAGATAAGGGCTGGTTTCGTTGATAAGGTCGTTGGTGTATTCGTGTTCCATTTCTTTGGATTGTTTCTGACCGCAAGCCGTGTACATGGCCAAAACAGTTAGGAGGATGATTGGCGCGAAAATTCTTGAACGTGAAGTGAACATCAAATCAGTTTATAATAAGGGCTGCAAAATTAGGATTGTGATCTGGTTGAAACCGATGATTGACAATGCCGCTTACTTTTGCACTTTCAATATGTTTACTTGTGATTTCTGAAACGCTTAACATTCCAAACACCGATGTAATTTTCGGTTTATTGCTGTTTAGCGCAGTTGGCTACGCTTTCATCTATAAGGTTTATAGAAAGAACTTTGTTCAAATTTTAAGCAGTATTAATGATTCGAATTTGGCCAATCAGCTCTTCCGTGAAAATGGTCGGCTAACCAATTGGACCATGGCCTTGCTGGTGTTCTTTTCCACCATTATTTTGGGCGTTTTTGTTTCTTGGGCTGCGTTTAATCTTAATCACCTTTCATCCTATTCAATCAGCAACGTATTATTTGGGATTTTAGGTGTTGCTCTTTTTGTCATTTTAAGGTTCACCATTTTCCAACTCATCGGAACAATTTCTCAAAGGCAGCAATTATTCGAACATACCGTGCATCATTTCTGGACCATTATATCGTTTTTGGGTCCTATTTTGCTTTTGATTACCGCGTTTTCTGTTTTTGGTCCAACGGGATTGCAGGTAGTATTCTCATGGATCGGATTAGTGGCCATTCTCTTAGCCTACCTGATATTCGTTTTCAAAGGCACGGCCATTTGTCTCCCTGAAAAAGGCATTGGCCCATTAAATCTGATCTATTACTTTTGCGCGCTCGAAATTATGCCCGTTTTGCTGGCATATAGAACCATACTGAGCTGAGCACTTCAACTATTAAGCAAGAGACAATGGGCAAAGTAAAATCCATTCTGGTTTCACAACCGAAGCCAGAAAGTGATAAATCACCTTACTTCGAGCTGGCGGAAAAACACAATGTAAAAATTGATTTCCGGCCATTCATTCATCTTGAAGGTATAGAGGCGCTGGAATTCCGAACACAAAAAATTAACCTAGCAGAGCATACTGCGGTCATTTTGACAAGTAGAAATGCGGCAGATCATTTTTTCAGAATTTGTGAAGAAATGAGAGTAACGGTTCCAGATAGTTTGAAGTATTTCTGTGTGTCTGAAGCTATCGCCTATTACCTTCAGAAGTACGTGGTATACCGAAAGCGGAAAATCTTTCATGGTAAGCAGACCTTTGGAGAGTTAATGACCTTATTGAAGAAGCACAAACAGGAGAAATTCCTTCTTCCATGTTCTGACCTCTATAAAGAGTCGACAATCGAGACTTTGAATAAGAGCGGATTGGATTATTCAAAAGCTATTCTTTACAGAACAGTTTGTTCCGACCTTAGCGATTTGGATGATGTAGTTTATGACATCCTTGTTTTCTACAGCCCGTCAGGAATTACTTCATTGTTTCAAAACTTTCCTGAATTCGAACAGAACGATACCCGAATTGCTGCCTTTGGCCCTACCACAACTAAAGCAGTTGAAGACAAAGGACTAAAGTTGAATATTGGTGCTCCAGTTCCTAAAGCACCAAGTATGACAATGGCCCTAGATCAGTACATTCAAGAGGCCAATAAGAAAAGATAAACTCTGTTAAAAGAGCTTAATCAAAAGGGTGTTCTTAATATGAGAACACCCTTTTTAGTTACTTTGAAGTTCATAGCCACCACAATTGTACACTGATCGAAAATTCCGGAAGTCAGAACGACTTCATCTGAAAAACGACATTGATAGTCTTTTTAGAAAAGGCGCTGTAGCCAAGAAATACCCGCTGATTGCCAAATATAATGTGGTTGATGATAGCGAGAGTCTAATCAGACTTCTGGTTAGTGTTCCTAAGAAAAGAGTTCGGAAAGCATCCGACCGAAATCGGCTGAAACGCAGCATTAAAGAATCGTATCGGTTATTGAAACCAGGTTTCTCTGGGTTGGAACTGCCGAACAACAAAGGACTGCACGTGGCGTTAATTCTAACGGCAGACTCGAGCACCGAAAATCAGAAGATCAAGGAATCGGTAAGCACGGTTTTTAACGACATATTTGAAAAGATTAAGAAATGAAGATGATGAAGCGATTAACCAATAAAGTAAAAGGGATCATCATGGTAGCAGTACTTGCCGTGGTTGGTCTTACTTCTTCCGCGTATGTCGATTCGTACTTCGAGATCACCAAAAACCTTGACATCTTTTACAGTCTGTTCAAAGAATTGAACTTGTATTACGTGGATGAAACGGAGCCTGGAGACCTTATGAAAAAGGGAATTGAAGGTATGTTGACCTCCTTGGACCCTTACACGAATTACATTCCAGAATCTGCCATAGAGGATTATCGATTTATGACCACAGGTCAGTACGGTGGTGTAGGTGCCTTAATTCGAAAAAAGGGTGACCGAATTGTAATTGCCGAGCCATACAAAGGTTCCCCAACCCTCAAGGCAGGTTTGCTTGCTGGAGATGTAATCCTAGAAATTGACGGCAAAAGCACAGAAGGGAAATCGACTTCAGACGTGAGCAAAGTTTTGAAGGGGCAGCCAGGTACGCCAGTAAAATTATTGGTTAAGCGCCACGGTCAGGAAAAAACTATTGAGAAGGAAGTTGAACGAGAGGAGATCCAAATTGAAAGTGTTCCCTTTAAAGGAATGCTTGACGAACAGATTGGGTACATTAACCTATCAAGCTTTACCCGAAACTGCTCGGGTGACGTGAAAGAGGCCTTCACCGGTCTTAAAAAAGAAGGAATGACCAAGTTGATTTTTGATCTTCGGGGTAATCCGGGCGGTCTTTTGAATGAAGCTGTAAAGATTTGCAACCTGTTTGTAGACAAGGGTGAACTCATCGTTAGTACCAAAGGAAAAGTGAGCGAGTGGTCTAAGAATTACATCGCCCAAGTAGATCCAATTGATGGTGAAATTCCAATCGTTGTTTTGGTGAACCGTGGGTCTGCATCCGCCTCAGAGATCGTTTCAGGTACGCTTCAAGACTTGGACAGAGGTGTTGTTTTAGGCGAGAAAACCTTTGGCAAAGGATTGGTTCAAACTACGCGGCCACTGAGCTACAACTCACAACTAAAAGTTACCACGGCCAAATACTACATCCCAAGTGGACGATGTATTCAAGCGTTGGACTACTCAAACAGAAACGAAGATGGAAGTGTTGGACACATCGCAGATTCTTTAAAATCTGAATTCAAAACCAAGGCAGGTCGAATAGTATTTGATGGTGGAGGTGTTGACCCCGATGTCGAGTCAGAGACTCAAATATTAGGTGATGTAAGCATCGCATTGATGCAGAAAATGCTGGTTTTCGATTTTGCAACGGAGTATTTCTTCTCAAAGGATAGTGTAAAAGACCCGTCTACATTTCAAGTGACAGATGAGCTTTACACTGAATTCAAAACCTTCCTAGCAGACAAGGAGCTGGATTATACCACAAATAGTGAAATTCTTATGGAGGAACTGAAACGAACTGCGGAGGAAGAAAAGGCATACGAAGCGATTGAAGCGGAATACACGGCTCTAGAAACCAAGGTTTTACACAATAAAACCGAGGATCTTGAAACGTATAAGCCAGAGATTAAGGAGATGTTGAGAAGTGAAATCGTAAGTCGATACCACTTTCAAGAAGGCCGAATCGCAGCCATGCTCCAAGATGATCCAGCGGTGATTCAGGCCAAGGGTTTGCTTAATGACCTGCCTACTTATGAAGCCATTTTTACGGTATCAGAGGATTAACAGGGAGCGAATATCTAGCACTATCTTCGCGGCATGACGAAAGACCGTTGGTCGAACGTGCTGTTTGCTGGAGTCCTGTTTCTATTGATTGGAACCCCATTTTACAAAGTTGGTTTCCCTCTTTGGATTGGTGTAGTTCTTTCTGCGATCGGGGCCATAGGGTTGACATTTAAAGGTGAGATATCCAAGAAAATAGTCCCATTCGTTTACCTCGTCACAGCGTTTTTTGTGATGGAGTTGATTTGGATTTTATTTGTGCCCGATCAACAGAACGCATTCAAAAACATTCTTCTTAAAACCTCATTACTTGTCATTCCGTGGAGTTTATTGGCTGTGAATCATGGATTCAGCAGGAAACAGTTTCACGCGTTATTCGGTGCTTTTTTGGCTTCTTCTGTATTATCCGGAGCCGTTCATTTGACCTTAGCCATCCAGCAAACAATCGAAAACCAACGGCTGATGATTTTCTACCAGGATCTCTCTCAATGGGTGCACCCTGGGTATTATGGAATCCTAATTGCATTGGCAATCATTGTCGGAATCACGGTTAAATTCGATGGAAATGCATCCGTACGATTCCTATCGAAATGGATCAAACCAATCGGAGTTCTGTTTTTGATCGCTATACTCTTTCTCCTTTCTGCAAGAATGCAACTGATCGCCATGATTGTCATTTTTCTTTTTTCTGGAACCTCATTATTGATCAGAAAAATGGGAAAGCGGAAAGCCACACTTTACACCATTTTATTGCTACTGATAGCCGGATCTAGCACTGCTCTTTTATTCAAACACAATAATAGGATCAATCGCCTGTATTCCGAAGTGCAGGATTTAACCATGAAGCCTGGAGATTATTTGAACAGCGTGGAAACTCGATTAGTGATATGGCAGCTTGGAATAGAAACGGCAATGGAACGGCCGTTTACCGGGCATGGTACGGCTAGCACGAAAACACTGGTAGTTAAAAAGGCATCTACAATCGGACACTTACAAATTGTACAGAAAAACATGGGTGTTCATAATGAATTTCTGGATGCATGGATTACCAAGGGCCTAGTAGGTTTGTTACTTCTGATTGTAACCCTAGGCCAACCTCTTGTTCAAGCCATTAGGAATCAAAACCACTTTCTCTTGTCGGTACTAATTCTTTTCGGGCTAACGTTTTTGACAGAATCTGCATTGGAGCGGGAAATGGGTGTAATCCTTTTTGCCACTTTCGTACCCTTAACCATGTTGTATCATCAAAGCAAGGAGAATGTTGGGGGTTGAGGTTCACAGATGGTTGGTGTTTTTAGGACTGTTGACCATAGCGGTCGGCATTCCCATTTCACATCCAATAATGAGTATTGGCCAATTTATACTGGCCACAAACTGGCTACTTGAAGGTCAATTCAAAAAGCGATTATCCAACCTCTTTAATAACAAGTTGGCTTTGATTCTTATCTCAGCTTTCCTTCTTCATGTACTTGGAATGGCTTGGACAGATGAGACAGCATTCGGCCTAAGAGATCTTCGGGTCAAACTCCCATTACTGTTGTTGCCATTCTTGGTTTTTTCCTCCACCCGGATTAATTCTAAGCAGTTTAAATGGCTGTTGATCATGTTCGTAATGACCGTGACGGTAGCATCGTTGGCCAGCTTTGCTCGCTATTTGGGACTTACCGGGGAAGAAATCCTTGATAGGAGAAAAATGACTTTCATTCCTCACATTCGGTTTGCCTTGACCGTGGTGGTAGCCATGGCCATTGTTGGGTACTACTTGGTTAAGAACCGAAACCAAACTTCGTTGGTGTTGAAAGTCATTCTGTTCATCACCGTAGGATGGCTCTTTTATTTTCAGGTGCTTCTCGAATCAGCCAGTGGATATGCGGCTTTGGCAGTTTTGCTGGTCTATTTAGTTATCCGTGGAATTGTAAAAAGCAGAAGTTTCAAATTCAAAATCGGGCTTACGCTCTTGGCTGTCATTGGTGCAGTCTCCACTTCGTTCTACCTAAAATCTATTGTTGACCACCATTATTACGAGATCCCATTTGATAAAAATGATCTTGAAATCTATGCCCCATCTGGTCGGGTTTTCGGCCACGAAACTGCCACTCCTTATTGCGAGAATGGGCATCGAGTTTACAACTATGTTCAGATGGAGGAACTTGAACCTGCCTGGAACAAAGCAAGTGGCATTGATTTTAACGGCAACGATGCGAGAGGTCAGCTCTTGTGGACAACCCTTTTAAGGTACATGACTTCGAAAGGGCTCCACAAGGATTCTGCCGATTTTCAAAAAATGACCGAATACGATATTCACCTTGTTGAACAGGGTGTGTCCAACGAAACCTTCAATAAAATGTGGGGCGTAGCCAACCGTTTCAACGGCTTTTTATGGGAGATTGACAAGTACACATTTACCGGAGACCCAAGTAGTTCTTCGTTGATTCAACGCTGGATGTACCTTGAAATTGGTATCGACATTTTCAAGATACACTGGCTTGCGGGAGTCGGAACAGGTGACACCCAATTAGCATTTAATGCAGAATATGAGATTAGAGAAACCATGCTGCCAAAGGGTAATTGGGCTCGAACTCATAATCAGTTTATCACCATGTTTCTGACATTTGGAATACTGGGCGGCTGTTGGTTCTTATATACATTAGCCTATCCAGTATTTACATTTAGAACAGGACTCCTTTACTCCATGTTTTTACTGATTCTTCTGGTGTCGATGCTTGCAGATGACACCTTAGAAACCCAGGCAGGCGTTACGCTATTCGCGTATTTCAATGTGCTTTTTCTAATGAGGAAGACTCCTATTTTAAAAGACGCTTAATGCGATCTTTAATTGAAGGATTAATCTTGGCATCGGGTAACGGTCCATTATAATCGGTACCCAACTTTAATGTATTCTTATTGAAGTTTGAAGCACTTACCCTCCACTTCAGAAGAAACTGCTTCTTGCCATCATTTAGCTTAACTCGACCGGTACTTTTTTGCATGAAATGGTAAACCAAGCTATCTCCAATTCCTCGGAAATCGCGAACTCCTGCTTGCCACAATTTCATACCGATGTCTGGGTCGGAATAAAGTCCGGGGCTAAACTCCTCGCTAAAACCTCCAATCTCTTTCCAAGTATCCCGATGCATTAGACTTGGTGGCCAAGAAGCACCGTTCCAGTCACTTTTTTTCAAGTTCGGTAAATGATCATTAAGGTCTTGTTCTCTAAAGTTCTCGGTTCCCGAACCAGCGTCAAAGTCAACCACGCATTTATTGCCCGTAGCTCGGGGTTCAATCATTGTTGCCGAGAAGTAAAATCTATTGTCTGACGATTCGTTAATTGCGTTTTGCATTGACTGATCCCAATCTTGACATGCATACATATCATCATTAAAATAGACAATGTACTGCCGGTCCGCCATCTCGAACAGTCCATTCATCGCCTTGCAAATTCCAATATTTTCTTCGGAATGATTAAAAGGAAAACCCTGCTCTTTCAACCAATCAACAGTGCCATCATTTCCTTCATTTACATGTATCAGAATCTGATGTTCGACAGCAGAATTTTCCTTCAAACTGCGGATAAGCAATTTAAGATGAGGAAGGTTATTCCATGTCGGAATGAGTATTGAAAATCCAGATTTCACTTTCTACTCTCCTTCATCTGCCAGTGTTTGGCGTACTTGAGAAATACCTCATGTGCTGAAATGACTGATATTATAAAGCCATACTTGCCGTCAAGAAACCCCAACTTGGTAAAGTAGAATTTGATGAATCGCACTACCGGATTCACAATCATCTTGAAAAAACTCGGCTTCTTTCCGGACTGGAACAATGCCAAAGCCGACAGGTGCGAAAACTTGTCCGATTGTGCCACGTGTTCAGAGATACTACGATAACTATAATGAAGAAGATCCCCCTTCAAATGGACAGGTTCTGAATCAGAAGATTTTAAGCTCTCGTGGATGGTTCCTTCCCAACGGGTGTTCGTTCGATTAAATATCCTGAATTTGGTATCAGGGTACCATCCTGTGTGGTTTATCCAAACTCCACAATAGTTGGCCTTTCGGGCAAACTTGAAGCTATTTCCTGCATCACTTAATACATTCTTTATGGACGACATTAATTCTGATGAAAGCTCCTCGTCTGCATCCAAACTTAATATGAGATCATTGGATGACTGCTCATTTGCCCAATTTTTTTGATTTGAATAACCACTCCATTCTTTTGCAAAAACCTTGGCTCCTTTTCCTTCTGCAATTTCTACCGTGCGATCTGTAGAACCAGAATCCACAACAATCACTTCGTCCACCAACCCTTTTAAGGAATCGATGCACCGACCAATGTTGTGCTGCTCATTTAAGGTGATGATGGTGGCAGAAAGCTTTCGCATGGCACGAAGTTAACCCCTCAAATGGAGTTGCGGATCAAACGCCTCGGCAAAACTGTTCAGGTCATAAACTGACGATTCCATACCAAGGTGATTTGCAATCATTTCATACACACTTTCCGGTTTCATGTCTTGCTGTCTCATGGTTTTTAGTGCATCCGACCCAGCAGATTTCGAAAGCTTCAATCCATCGGTCGATTTGATCAAAGGATGATGAATGAATGTTGAATTGCTGAATTCCGATTCTCCCAAAAGTTCCGCCAAGTGCAATTGTGCCGCTGTACTCGCCAGCAAATCTTCCCCTCGTATGATCAAATCAATTCCAAAATGTAGGTCATCAGCCAGCGATGCAATCTGGTAGCTTGGAATGCCATCACGTCTCCTGATTACAAAATCAGGCATCGCTGATTTTAGATCTACCAGTATTTTTCCTCGGATTTCATCCTGAATTTCTACTACACAATCTTCGGGAAGTTTGATGCGCCAGCTCACATCTAATTTACTCTGATCCACAGTCTTATTTCTGCAATCGTGATTTAGAGAACCCAATCCTCCTCGATCGGCAATTTCCTTTCTTGAGCAATCACATGGATAGAGGTGACCACCATCTAGCAGGCGATTGATCAGCAAATCATATTGAAGAATCCGATTCGATTGTGACCAATTATCGCTCAATTCATTTTCGTTTCTCGGTCCTTCTATCCAAGTAATGCCCAACCATTCTAGAGACTCAAAAACATCCGTCACGTGATCTGGTTGAACCCTATCAGAATCAAGGTTATCAATTCTAAGAAGCAATTCAGCATTTCGCTGTTTAGCAATTGCTGCAGTTATTACAAAAGACATCGCATTTCCCAAATGGAGCAATCCACTTGGGGTTGGGGCAATTCGGGTTTTTCTTGATGACTCCTTCACACAACAAATGTGCGTACAAGGTAGTTACAAGCTCGGATACAGCGTTAATCAAAGCCTGTGCAACCAGAGTTATCAACAAACATTACTGGATAAGGCGTATCTTTGCCAGCCGAAATAATTTTTGACACTAAATTAGTAGCGATGTTTAACAGTGGATCTAGTAACGGAAATGGAACATCTGGGCCATCTATGCCCAATCACATCAATAGTGACACAACTATTGAAGGGTCCATCAAGTCCAAAGGGAACTTGAGAATTGATGGCACACTAAAAGGCGACCTGACTTGCGAGGGAAGAGTTGTTGTTGGCAAGAGCGGGTTGATTGAGGGACAGATTAAGTGTCAGAATGCCGAGATTGAAGGACAGATAAAAGCTAATATCGTTGTAAGCGAACTGCTTACATTGAAAGCTACTGCAAAGCTTCAAGGTGATATCATAACTAAAAAACTATCAATCGAACCCGGTGCCAATTTCACAGGAAGTTGCTCTATGGGTGCAGTAATAAAGGATATCACATCCAGCAATGCCGGACAAACAATCCCTCAAAGGGAAAAAGAAGCGGCAAGCGCCTAACGCGATTCTTCGCTATTCAGGTATGGCCGCACAAATGGCGGCTATCATTATGCTTTTCGTTTTTGCAGGAATGTGGCTAGATGGGCATTTTGAAATAAAAAAGCCGTTATACACAGCCGGACTTACAGTTCTTGGTGTCGTGCTTTCCGTTTATTACATGATCAAAGATCTTATGAAATGAAAGCAAGCTATCCGATAGTTGCAATTGCAACTGGAATGATTCTTTTCGCAATTGGCTATGGTCTTAAGGTTGTGTTTGGAGATGAATTCTATGCGAATGAGTTGCCTTGGTTGATTCTCTTTTTTGAAGCATCGACTATCCTCATTCACTATTTGATGATCCGAAACGGGAATGACAATCCGAAACGATTCCCCGCAAAGTTCATGGGAATCCAGGGAATAAAGATGTTCGTTTACATGCTCGTTCTTGTTGGATACTCACTTTTGCTGATGGAGCTTGCCCTTCCTTTTGTCACCTCGTTTGGCATTCTGTACTTCGTGTTTTCGGTGCTTGAAGTGCGCTTCGTACTGAAAGATTTGAAGACCGATTAAGGTCATTTATTACTCCAGCTTAATTCACTTTTGCTGTGCCCTCTAAAAAACCTTGAAAAGGGTTGTTCTAAGGCGGATTTAATGTCTATTTTTGCGCCCGAAATTGGAAGGGTGACCAAAAGCATCGAATTAAAATGATGAAATTCAATACCTACAAGGCTTTCGCTTGTGTTGTTGCTGTTATTACAATCAGTCTGTTTTCAGTAGGAAACACCTTCGCTTCTGGCGAAACTGAGGATACTTTTGATGCAGGCACGATGATTATGCATCACGTAACTGATGCTCACGACATCCATTTGATGGATATAGGTGATCATCCAGTAAGCATTCCACTTCCTATTATCATGTACTCCGTGGAGAACGGATTGAGCGTTTTTAGCTCATCTGCATTTCATCATGGACAGGCCGCTGTTGACGCTGGCTCAAGCGAAAACGGAAACTATTTTTACGTACTTCATCATGAGCACGTATATAGAATGCGTCCAACGAACGAGCACTTCGACCCGACTCATGTAACTGAGCACGACATCGAAAGTATGATCTACACAGATGCAAGCTTAGTCGGTTCAATTAAAGGAGAAGCTGGATCTTACTTTGATCTATCAATCACCAAGACTGCTACCGGAATCTTCATCACAGTTCTATTAATGTTCTTGGTTTTTATGAGTGTTGCAAAGGCATACAAGCGCAATCCAAATCAAGCACCTAAAGGACTTCAAGCTATTATGGAGCCTTTGATTCTGTTCATTAAAGACGAAGTAATTAAACCGAGTATCGGTGAGAAGCACTACATGCGATTCACGCCATTCTTGCTTACTGTTTTCTTCTTTATCTGGTTTGCAAACATGTTGGGATTGATTCCTTTCATCGGAGGATTCAACGTTACTGGAAACATTGCAGTAACACTTGTTTTGGCAGTATTTGTTTTCATAATTACGACCGTTAGTGCCAATAAGAATTACTGGCTGCACATAGTGGCAACTCCAGGTGTTCCGGGATGGTTACTTCCATTAATGATTCCTATCGAAATCTTTGGTATGATCATTAAGCCTGGCGTTCTGTGCTTGCGACTTTTTGCAAACATCACAGCGGGTCACATTATCATTCTCTCTTTTATGAGTTTGATTTTCATCTTCGCCAACCTTTATGGAACAGGAGCCGGTTATGGCGCCTCGCTTCTATCCTTGGCTTTTAGCATTTTCATGAACCTTCTGGAACTCTTAGTTGCGTTCCTTCAAGCATACGTATTCACGCTTCTTGCATCTCTGTACTTCGGTGCAGCGGTAGAGGAGCATCATTGATCAACTCAGTTCCTTAACCTTAAAAAAACACAACTATAATGGAGCTTTTAACAATTATTTTGGATGCAGCAATAGCTTACGCTGGCGCTGGAATGGGTGCAGGTCTTGCTGCTATTGGTGCCGGAATCGGTATTGGTAGAATCGGTGGTTCTGCACTTGAAGCAATGGCACGTCAGCCGGAGAGCACTGATGATCTTCGTGCTAACATGATCGTTGCTGCCGCACTTGTAGAAGGTGCTGCATTCTTCGGTATCGTTGTTTGTCTACTTGTCATTTTGATGAAGTAATAAACAACAACGGAACGGTGGCTCGCCCGGACGGTTGGTTCGGGCGCGCAGCCACCACTCCAAGTTGAATTGAAATTTTCCATCGGTTAAGACAAAAACTTAAAACATGGCATTAGTATCACCCGGAATAGGCCTCATCATATGGATGACCCTCGCTTTCTTGATCGTATGGATTGGGTTGGGCAAATTTGCATGGCCTGCAATAATGAACTCTATCAACGAGCGAACAAAAGGAATTGAAGATTCTTTGGCTGCCGCTGATAAAGCGAAAGAAGAAATGGCCAAGCTTCAGGCCGACAACCAAGCTATCCTTAAAGAGGCGAGAGAAGAGCAAAGCAAAATTATTGCTGAGGCTCGTGAGATAAAGGATAAGATTGTTTCTGAAGCTAAAGATGAAGCAAAAGAAGAAGCGGACAAGCTTGTTTCTTCTGCAAAAGAAAGCATCGAAAATGAGAAGATGGCTGCAATGACTGAGATTAAAAATCACGTTGCAACATTATCAATCGACATCGCTGAGAAGATCTTGAAAGGTCATCTGGCTGATGAAGCAAAGCAGAAGGAGTTAATCAACACGCTTTTAGAAGACGTAAAACTGAACTAAGATGGCTGAGAGCAAAGTTGCCAAACGATATGCCAAGTCACTTCTTGGTCTGGCCACAGAGCTAAACCAGCAGGATGTGGCTTTTGCCGACATGAACCTGTTGGCATCTACCATTGATGACAGTCACGACTTGGCTAATCTATTGTCGAGTCCTGTTGTGCGACCGGACCTCAAGCAATCGATTATGAGTAAGATCTTTGGTAATCAATTCAGCGAATTGACTACCAAGTTCATCAACCTGATTATTGATAAAGGGCGTGAATCACAGCTTAGGTATATCGCTTCTAATTACGTTGCTCAATATAAAAAAGGCAAGGATATCAATACTGCCACGGTTCGTACAGCGAGCAAACTTCTACCAGACGCATTGGCTAAGATTGAAGCGTTAGTAAAAGAACAAACTGGAGGAACCGTTGAGTTGAAAGAGATTGTTGATCCAGAATTAATCGGTGGTTTTGTTCTTAGGATTGGTGATAAGCAATTAGACACAAGCATATTAAGTGAGTTGAAAGACCTGAGAGGGGAATTTGACAAGAACCTTTACGAAAAAGACTTTTAATAATTCGCCTAGGCGGAAGAGCAAATACAATTAAAATGGCAGAGATAAATCCAGCAGAGATCTCAGGAATTCTAAGAGAGCAACTTTCAGGATTCCGTACAGAGGCAGAGCTTCAGGAAGTGGGAACCGTACTTCAAGTAGGTGACGGTATTGCACGTATCTATGGACTATCAAACGTACAGTCGGGCGAACTTATCGAGTTTGATGGCGGTGTTATGGGCATCGTACTGAACTTGGAAGAAGACAACGTAGGTGCTGTACTTCTTGGTTCGTCAAAATTGATTAAGGAAGGGTCAACTGTTAAGCGAACCGGACGGATTGCATCTGTTAACGTTGGTGAAGGCATGTTGGGACGTGTTGTAAACACACTTGGTGAGCCAATTGACGGTAAAGGACCAATTGAGGGCCAGACCTACGAAATGCCTTTGGAGCGAAAAGCACCGGGTGTAATTTTCCGTGAGCCGGTAACAGAGCCACTTCAAACTGGAATTAAGGCGATTGATGCCATGATTCCTGTTGGTAGAGGTCAGCGTGAGTTGATTATTGGTGACCGTCAGACTGGTAAGACAGCTGTAACCATCGATACTATTATCAACCAGAAAGAATTTTATGATGCTGGAGAACCAGTATTCTGTATCTACGTTGCAATTGGCCAGAAAGGATCGACTGTAGCTGGTATTGTTAAGACGTTGGAAGACGCTGGCGCAATGGCCTACACGGTTGTTGTTATGGCAACTGCTTCCGATCCAGCACCACTTCAATTCTACGCTCCATTTACAGGCGCTGCGATTGGTGAATTCTACAGAGACACAGGTCGACCTGCTTTGATCATCTTTGATGACCTTTCAAAGCAGGCCGTTGCATACCGTGAGGTTTCTCTTCTATTGAGAAGACCCCCAGGCCGTGAGGCATATCCGGGTGATGTATTCTTCTTGCACTCTAGATTACTTGAGCGTGCTGCCAAGGTTATTAATGACGATGGTGTTGCCAGCCAAATGAACGACCTTCCTGATTCTCTTAAGGGAATTGTAAAAGGTGGTGGCTCATTAACAGCACTACCAATTATTGAAACCCAAGCAGGGGACGTATCCGCATATATACCAACCAACGTAATTTCAATTACGGATGGTCAGATTTTCTTGGAGTCCAACTTGTTTAATTCAGGTGTTCGTCCAGCGATTAACGTGGGTATCTCGGTATCTCGTGTTGGAGGTTCGGCTCAGGTTAAGTCGATGAAGAAGGTTGCGGGTACTTTGAAGCTTGACCAAGCTCAGTACCGTGAATTGGAAGCATTTGCCAAGTTCGGTTCCGACCTTGATGCTGCTACAATGAACGTACTTGAAAAAGGTAAGCGTAACGTGGAATTGCTTAAGCAAGGACAGTATGCTCCTATGTCTGTTGAGCATCAAGTTGCAATTATCTATTGCGGAACTAAAGGCCTTCTAAGAGCTGTTCCGGTAAACAAGGTACGTGAGTTTCAAGATAAGTATTTGGCAATTATGGAGAACTCACACAGAGACGTACTTGATCAATTAAAGTCTGGTAAATTGACGCCTGAGATTACAGGTACGCTTGAAAAAGTTTGCGCTGATCTTGCTTCAACTTATTAATTAGAACTGTACCTAAATCCTAATACCTGAACAATGGCTGGATTAAAAGAGGTTCGAGAAAGGATCACATCGATTGGATCTACAATGCAGATTACATCTGCAATGAAGATGGTATCGGCCGCCAAATTGAAAAAGGCGCAGGATAGGATTACGCAGATGCGTCCTTATTCTGAAAAATTGACTGAAATTCTTCAGAATCTTTCAGGTGAGTTAGAAGGAACTGATGGGAAGTACAGTGCGGAAAGAGATGTGGAGAAGGTGTTGGTCGTTGCTGTGGCCTCTAACCGTGGTCTATGCGGTGGTTTCAATGCTTATGTCAACAAGAAAGTAGGAGTCTTAATTAATGAGACTTATGCTGGAAAAGAAGTTAGCGTATTAGCAATTGGTAAAAAGGTATCGGATTACTGGACAAAGCGTGGCAACTTGGCTTCTCAGCATAACGAGCTTTTTGACGATCTAACTTTCGAAAATGTTGCTGCAGTTACAGAGACTGTGATGGATGCTTTTGCTAACGGTGATTATGATCACGTTGTTCTAGTGTATAATCAGTTTAAGAATGCGGCTACGTTTAACACTTCCACGGAGCAATTCCTTCCTGTTGTATCTGCTGCTACTGAGCATGGGGTAAAAACCACCAGTGTAGACTACATATTTGAGCCTGGAAAAGGGGAAATTCTTGAAGACCTTATTCCTTTGTCATTAAAGACTCAAATCTTTAAAGCAACCCTGGACAGCAATGCTGCTGAGCACGGTGCAAGAATGACGGCAATGCATAAGGCAACGGATAACGCATCAGATATGTTAAAAGAACTGAAGTTGACGTACAATAAGGCACGGCAAGCATCTATTACCAACGAGATTCTCGAGATTGTTGGTGGAGCAGCTGCGCTGGAAGACGCCTGATAAAACACAAATCGAATCATTTCAAAAGCCCGATGAACAGTAGTTCATCGGGCTTTCTTTTTGGCATTGAACTTGGGTAGCGGCTTGCGTGAAAAAGGAGCAACACTAACACTTATAAAAAATCAATCTATATTGCCCTCAAATCCATCAAACCAAATCAAAATGATTAAAGAATTTAAAGAATTTATCAGCAAAGGAAATGTGTTAGAAATGGCCGTTGGTCTTATCATGGCCACGTATTTCGGTGCCATTATCAAATCGTTGGTAAAAGACATCATCATGCCACCAATTGGAATGGCTATGGGCGGTGTGGATTTTGACGAATTGAAAATGGTTCTGCAGCCAGCTATTGAGGAGTCAGAAGGTGTTGCGGCAGTATCAGAAGTAGCGATCAGTTATGGCGTCTTCATCAATGCAATCATCACATTTGTGATTGTAGCCTTCTGTATTTTCTTGGTAGTGAAATCGTACAATAACATGAAGAAGAAAGAAGCCGCAGCCGCACCTGCAGGTCCACCAGCACCTTCTAAAGAAGAAGTATTACTTGGAGAAATAAGAGATCTTCTGAAAAAATAATTCGCATTACTTTTAAATCAAAGGGCGTCCGACTTAGTCGAACGCCCTTTTTTAATGACTTGACTTGTAGTCAAATAATTGATGGACAGTTACTTAAATTGTAATGTGGTTAAATGATTGGGAGATAAATCTATCCTGGCTAAAGGCTGAGATCCCGAAAGGTCATTTCAAGCAGCAACCCACTTAAATAGCATCCTCCGTAATTCGTCTGAAACAACTGGCTTCAGAAGCATATCGTCCATGTCAGATTCCAGCTTACCGGATTCAT
>JBLFWJ010000011.1:0-33506 GCA_047611425.1 Bacteroidia bacterium
CAGGCTATTTTTACGAGGACCTTAACACTGGTGCACTAACAGAGTAAGTTGCTGGATCGATTTCGTCTTCTTGGGCGGATATCGACAACGATGGTGATCTAGATTTGTTTGTCAGCAACACTTCCGAACACGACAACTTCCTTTATTTCAATAATGGAGATGGCACCTTTACTAAGAATACCAACGACATTGCTGCTACCGATGCCGAACAGACACATGGATGCAATTTTATTGATGTGGACAACGATGGCGATCTCGACCTGTACGAGACCGCTTGCTCCTAGTACGGTGCGGCTAGCGCTCCGTAAGAGACTGTAAGAGAACGATACGTTGGGGATCGACTAAGTGCTGCAAGAAATCAATACGATGCTGTGAGATGTTGTAAGGGTATGCAGTATGCTGTCATGCCGCGCGAAGACACGGCATCTCTGCGATTCGTGCGATGACCAATGCTTTGGGAGAGACCCCGCATCAAGGGCGGGGTGACAGTACTGATGAAATGTGACCCCATAATTCCCAAAACGGAACGATTCCAAATTTGGGAAAACCGTCCCGCTTCGGTACGACAAACACGCATCTAAAATCGGTAACTAACTGATAATCAGGGCTAATTCCTTTTGGCAGAGGGTTGGTAATAGGCCTACCAAAATTAATAATGATGAATAAGATCGCAGTTATTGGCACAGCAGGAGTACCCGCAAGATATGGCGGGTTCGAAACGCTGGCGCACAATCTCGTTGGCCAATTAAGTAAGCGTTATGAGCTGCATGTGTACTGCAGCACCGATGGCTACGCCAAGGAGGAGCGTACCGAGGAATTCAATGGAGCCAAACTGCATTACGTGCCGTTTAAGGCTAATGGAATTCAAAGCATCATCTACGATGTGATCTCCATTTTTCATGCATTGAAGTATGCCGACACACTTCTCATTTTGGGCGTACCTGGATGTGCATTGCTTCCATTTGTACGCTTGTTCACTGGCAAACGGATCATCGTAAACATTGATGGCCTGGAGTGGAAGCGTGACAAATGGAATGCTGCTGCTAAAGCATTTCTGCGTTTCTCAGAGTTTATGGCTGTCAAGTTCGCCCACACGATTGTAGCTGATAACAAGGCAATTCAAGAGCACCTGTTCGATTCTTACGGATCGTCCTCTAAGCTAATCGCCTATGGAGCCGACCACGCCAAGAATGAAGTATTGACGAGGACCGATCTGACCAAGTATCCGTTTCTACGTCATTCTTATGCATTCAAAGTTTGCAGAATCGAACCTGAGAACAACATCAGAATGGTGCTGAAGGCCTTTTCTGAAATGCCATCGAAGCACCTCGTAATCGTAGGAAATTGGAATACCAGTGAGTACGGAAAGGAAACCAGAACACTATATGGTTCATTCCCAAACATTCATTTGTTGGACCCAATCTACGATCAAAAAACATTGGATAGTCTGCGAAGCAACTGCTACGTGTACTTGCACGGTCATAGTGCAGGAGGAACAAACCCAAGCTTGGTTGAAGCCATGACATTAGGACTTCCAATCATCTCCTTTGGTGTGAACTACAATAAGTACACAACAGAGAATCAGGCCATGTACTTCATGAATTCTGATGAGATAAAGGAGGTAGTAATTACCACTCCATTTTTAAAATATGTTGAAGTTGGAGATGCGATGCAGAGAATAGCCCGCACCCGATACACATGGAAAGTTGTTTCGCAGCAATACGCACAATGCTTCGATCTTGCTATCACCCCAAGCAAAGAAGCGACCTCTAAAAGAATGAACACCACAAGAACCATTTCAGGATCAACGCTGTCCCCTACGGCCTAATTCTGAATCAACAAGGAAACCATGAAAACCACACGCACATTGGTCATTTTGCTGTTCACACTAGGTGCAGCACTCATTGATTTAAAACTCGCTTTACTATTTGCAACCACCAGCGCAATTGCAGTGGTGGCCATGCCGATGGTTATTAAAATGATGAATCGTTTGCACATTTTGGATTATCCAAATAGTCGGACTTCGCACGAATCACCCGTTCCAACCTGTGGAGGTTTGGGCATTTTCTTAGGTCTTGTTCCCGTTTTGGGACACGTGATCTACTTCAGCCAAAGCATGGATATGATTGCCATTTCAATAGCAACGATTGCGTTGATGGCCACTGGAGTGATTGACGATATAAAGGAGTTGGCACCAAAGCCAAAGTTTCTCATTCAGTTTCTTGCTGCAGGCCTAGTAGTGTATGCAGGAGTACGTTTGCAGTCACTTCATGGCTTATTTGGGATTTACTACATCGAGCCAATGTGGCAATACACCATTAGTTTGATCATCATAATCGGTGTAACAAACGCAACCAACCTTATGGATGGGATTGATGGATTGGCCGGAGGTATCGGGTTTATTATTTCGCTTTCCCTTGGAATTCTATTGTACTCCGTAGGTGAAATGTCCTTTGCTATGCTCGGATTCGGATTAGCTGGAAGCCTACTTGGTTTCTTGTATTACAACTTCAACCCAGCCAAAATATTCATGGGCGATACAGGTTCGCTTATCGTTGGCTTTATTATTATCTGTTTGGGAATAAGGCTATCACTGCACGATGCTGTTTCCTTTCAGGGAGTTGTTTTGGAGCGGCCAACCTTGTTAATCATCGGAATGTTCATCCTTCCGGTTTACGACACACTTCGAATTTTCTTGGAGCGAATGATGAAAGGAGTATCACCATTTAGCCCAGACACCAATCACATTCATCACCTTTTGATTAAGACAGGATTCAACCATGCACGGTCATCGCAGATATTGTATGCTGGTCAGATTGGCCTGTTGTTTACATCATTCTTATTGAGTCTAACTGAATTGCCAAGTACTACTGTATTGCTAATCCTCTTTGCTCAAACCATGATTTTGTCGGAGATATTAACCCTAGTGAAGCTGCTCAGAACTGCAGTGAAAGCGAGAGGTGTAAATCGAATTTTAAGAATGAAGGCGTCCAAGAACGCCCTTCTCATCAACAACATTAAAGTATAAAGAACATGAATTCTGAAACGACCAAACCAACCGTATTTATTGCTGAGGATGACGAAATGTTCGCTCAGATTATTGCTGTTTTTGTAGAGCGGAACAACGAATTTAATGTTGAAACCTTTCAAACCGGTGAGGCATTACTCGAGCGAATTCATGAGAACCCAGACATCGTGATTCTAGATCATAATCTAAATGATCTTGATTCTAGAATGATGAACGGCATAGACGTGCTTCAGAAGATAAACACAGAAAAACCGACAATACCAGTCGTGGTTTTCTCTGGACAGGAACAAGTTGATACCGCTGTGGGTTTGATTAGCAGCGGAGCATGCGATTACATTAATAAACACGACCCTTCTGCCTTCGAGCTCTTAGACACGACACTTCAGGACATACTGTACGTGAAGGCGGAGAAATCGGAGTTCGCGGAACTGAATGACGATATCCAAGATGCCAAAAAAAGATTAATGGTCGTGGCTGCCCTGGTTATTGGGATGGTGGTGGTGGTCAATTTGCTCTGAACCTAATCCCACAATCTGTGGCAACACCCTGGTTTCTGGTTGGAACCGGGGTTTTTTATGCCCAAAAATTGGGGAGATAAAATGAGATGCTTCGTTCCTCAGTAAAACAAATTCCTCACCATCACTTTTCTTTTGTCTCCCTGACGAAGGAAGGGTCTCATTGGTTTAGCTCAGTAAAGCAATACTTCTTAATTACTCCCCAATTTCAATTGTAAGATCCATAACCACCTTAACCGTAGTTGGGGTGAGCACTGAGTTGTCAATAATAAGCTCAGGCCAGATTAACAGGCTATCAGAGGTCAAGTAATCCTTTAAATCTCGGGTAGTCGAGCTTAATCCAGTTGTATCGCCAATCGTGGTTGGAAGATCACCGGTCGTTCCGATCAACAGTTTCGATTCTGAACCGCCTTCTAAAAGCAAGTCTAATTCCTGAAGGAAGTTAAGATCAACCACAGTTGTGTCGTTGGTGGTCACATAGATTGAATCTATCAGAATCTGATTCACCCGATCCATCGTGTAACCGTTTTCCAACAGAATCGAATCCGTG
This sequence comes from Bacteroidia bacterium, assembly GCA_047611425.1. Classification (GTDB taxonomy): domain Bacteria; phylum Bacteroidota; class Bacteroidia; order UBA10329; family UBA10329; genus JBLFWJ01. Next base: position 4,094 of record JBLFWJ010000011.1, read on the forward strand.
GCATTAAAAAACGTTGAAGCCGGCAAAGCATGCTGGGCTGCTAATTGCAAATTGGTTGGAACCCTGAAAGTTCCGGTAATCTGATAAGTATGAATGGTTGGATCGATTGTCTTTTCGCAACCGCTCAGAATCAAGAATAAAAGACTGAATGTCAAGAGTTGTCTCATAACTCAAAGGTAGACAAGAGTTAGCTATTCGGGCTTAACGGGCATTGCGAGAATGATATGATTATCACCCGACACAGGATCATTGATTAAATAAAGGGGGAATATACTATCAGTATTGATTGAGATAGATGAAGGTTTTGATGGATGACGGCAATTACCTTTGGGCCAAATCAAATCAAATGAAAGTAGATTGGAAAGGCGTTTATCCTGCGGTGACAACCAAGTTTACGGATGACGACCAACTGGACATTCCAGCCATTGAGAAGAATATTGAAGCTCAGATTGATGCTGGCGTCCACGGAATTGTTTTAGGTGGAACCTTGGGCGAAGCAAGTTCATTAAGCAACGAAGAAAAGCAGACCATTGTATCCACTACGCTTGGTGTGAGTAAAGGGCGCGTACCAGTGATTATCAATGTGGCCGAGTCAAGAACGAGTGAAGCCATTCGTTTTGTAAAAGAAGCCGAGCAGATTGGTGCAGATGGGTTTATGGCATTGCCACCAATGCGATATATGGCCGATGATCGGGAAACCGTTCAATGGTTCAAAACCATTGCAAACGCAACCGATTTGCCGATAATGATTTACAATAATCCGGTGGATTATAAGATTGAAGTCACGCTCGATATGTTCTCAGAATTGGCCGAATGTTCCAATATTCAAGCGGTTAAGGAATCGACACGTGACGTGTCAAACGTCACTCGAATGAAGAATCGATTTGGTAATCGTTTCAGCATTTTGACAGGAGTAGATACGCTGGCTTTTGAGAGTTTGGCCTTGGGTTGCGATGGCTGGGTTGCTGGTTTAGTTTGTGCTTTTCCAGCAGAGACTGTTGCTATTTACGAGTTGATGAAACAAGGTAGAACGAAAGAGGCATTGGATATATATCGATGGTTCCTTCCTCTTCTTGAATTGGACATCAACGCCAAGCTGGTCCAAAACATTAAGTTGGCAGAAGTTGCAACACGAATAGGAACAGAGAATGTTCGAGCACCTCGGCTTCCTTTGGTTGGAGAAGAACGAACACGAGTATTGAAGATTATTGATGAAGGAATGAAGAACAGGCCACTATTGCCAGAATTGAACTTGACAGAAAAAATAGCCTATTAAATCCTCCGTCCTTCCTATGGTCGGCCGCCTCCTTTTAAAGGAGGAAAGACCTCAGTTCCCCCTTGAAAAGGGCGTGCCGAGGAACGAGGTGGGGGATTAATTTCATAAAAACTAAAATGAGCAAAACATTCAACACATATTCTGCCGAAACTGGAGAAGTTTTAGAAGGTGAATTCATGATTGCTTCTGCAGAAGAAACGGCTTCAGCTATGGAAGCCTCGGCCGTTGCATTTTCAGTTTATTCAAAAACATCTGTAGAAAACAGAGCCAAGTTTTTGGAAACCATTGCGGACGAAATTGAAGCGCTTGGCGATGAATTGATTCAACGGGCAAGTGCCGAAACAGGGCTTCCAAATGGACGGTTTATGGGTGAACGTGGAAGAACTTGCGGACAGCTAAGATCCTTTGCAGCGATTATCAGAGAAGGATCATGGGTTGAGGCACGGGTTGATTATGCGCAGCCAGACCGCACTCCAATGCCAAGAGTGGACATTAGAAAAATGTTGGTACCAATCGGGCCAATTGTGGTTTTTGGAGCAAGCAATTTTCCATTGGCTTATTCGACTGCCGGTGGCGATACTGCTTCGGCTTTTGCCGCTGGAAACACGGTTGTGGTAAAAGCACATCCAGCACATGCTGGAACCAGTGAGCTTGTTGCCGGAGCCATTCGAAAAGCGATTGACAAATGCGGGTTGGATCAAGGAATATTCAATCATTTGCATGACACAGGTTTTGAGTTGGGTAAAAACTTGGTAGTGCATCCGGCCACAAAAGCAGTTGGGTTTACTGGGTCTTTAGCCGGTGGTCGAGCACTTCTGGATATGGCGTCTAAACGAGATGAACCGATTCCGGTTTTTGCCGAAATGGGAAGCATCAACCCAGTGATTATCCTACCTGAAACAATGAAGGCACAAGGATCCGAACTCGGCACTGCAATGGCAGGATCCATCACTTTGGGTGTTGGTCAGTTCTGTACCAATCCAGGTTTGATTCTAACAATCGGAAACGAAACCGAAGCATTTACATCTGCCTTAGCAGATGGAATTGCAGCAAGCAAATCGTTCACCATGCTTCATAAAGGAATCAGCGCGAGCTATTCAAAATTGAAGGGTGAAACACTTGGTCAATCTGGTGTTTCCGTGATTTCTGAAGCGACAGACCAAGGCGCATCCAATCAAGGAAGACCAACAGTTGCGACAGTGAGTGGCGCTGATTTTCTAGCCAACTCGAACCTTCATCGTGAGGTGTTTGGGCCGTTCTCCCTTGTTGTGCAATGTGAAGATGAGCCTCAATTATTAAAGGTGATTTCAGAATTAGATGGTCAGTTGACCGGATCTATTTTTTGTGAATCTGGTGAGCTTTCAAATCATCCCGAAGTCGTTGAGGTACTTCAATCAAGAGTTGGTCGCATCATTTGTAATGGCGTTCCAACCGGAGTGGAGGTTTGTCCAGCAATGCAGCATGGCGGGCCGTACCCTGCCACAACGGATTCAAGATTTTCAGCTGTTGGAGCCGATGCAATCAAAAGATTTGCTAGACCTGTTTCATTCCAAAGCTGGCCTCAAGAATTGTTGCCAGAAGCATTGAAAGATGGAAACCCATTGGGAATTCAACGAGTGGTTGATGGAGAATACGGGACGAATTAATTCATTTTAGAACGGAACCACGCGGCCATTTCGGCACGTTGATCTTCGGTAATTCGAGCTTCAGCATGTGTGATCAGAAATGGCGTCAGAGGCATTTCCTTCTTTTCAACTTTCTCCGCAGCCTCCTTCAAAAGGTGCTGCTGATCCTCATTTGACATTTCACCCCATGTACTAAAGTTCATTTCTCCTCGTCCGTGATCAATATGACCCTGAATCCACAAAGAAAGAGGCGCAACATTGGCGTAACCAGGGTATTCCGACTCGTAACTATGACAATCGTAGCACGCGTCTTTGATCATGTTGGTCATTGATTCATCGGCCCCACTCATAACCAGAAGATCGGAAGAAGTGTATTCTGGAACCGATTGATCAACAGGTATGAATTGAATGCCAATTAGAACCACAACGATTACGGCAAGGATTATCTTTTTCATGACACAAAACTAATTCAAGACAAGTCGGATGACGGTGATCATCGTTACTTATCGATTGTTTCCCACAAGCCATTTCGCATTTATTACTTTCAAACTCCCATTCTAAGATGTCAAGATCCGTTTTTAAATGCATTGATGGCCACACCTGTGGTAACCCAGTTCGACTGATTGTTGAGGGAAAGCCTGAATTGCAAGGTTCATCCATGATGGAGAAGCGCCTTCATTTTATGAAGGAGTTTGATTGGATTAGAACAGGATTGATGTTTGAGCCACGGGGAAATGACATGATGTCTGGAGGGTTTATTTATCCCCCAGAGAATCCGGAAAATGACCTCGGTATTATCTACATCGAGACTAGCGGGTGTCTGCCGATGTGCGGTCATGGCACTATTGGCATGATCACCATTGCCATCGAAGAAGGCCACTTGATTCCTAAAACGTCTGGTAAGGTGAGACTAGAAACACCAGCGGGCTTGGTTCTGGTTGAGTACACCCAAAACGGATTAAAAGTGGAATCGGTAAAGTTGACTAACGTAGCTTCTTTCCTTCACTCAGAAGGGTTGAGCGTTCATAGCGATGAGCTTGGAGAGCTGACGGTTGACGTGGCTTATGGCGGCAATTTCTATGTGATTATTGATCAACAGAAGAACTTTTCGGGCATTCAAGATTTTACAGCCAGTCAATTGGTGTCGATGAGCCAACAGGTTCGTCAATCAATGAACGACCAATACGAATTCATTCATCCTGAGAATGCCGATATCTGTGGGATCAAACATTTGTTGTGGGCAGGAGATACAATGTCTCCAAATGCCACAGCTCGAAACGCGGTTTTCTACGGAGAAAAAGCAATAGACCGATCACCATGTGGAACCGGAACTTCGGCCCGAATGGCACAATGGGCAGCAAAAGGACGATTAAAAGTCGGAGACGAATTCGTACACGAAAGCTTTATCGGAAGCCAATTTGTTGGTAGAGTGGAGGCAGAGACCAACGTTGGAGAGTATCCAGCGATTGTGCCGTCCATTGAAGGCTGGGCCAAACTGACGGGCTACAACACAATCATAATTGATGATGAGGATCCATATGCACATGGGTTTCAGGTGATATGAGCTCCAATACCAAGCATGTAATGATTATAGGTGGAGGCGTTATTGGCCTTTGTTCTGCCTACTACCTTCGAAAATCCGGATGTGAAGTCACAGTTGTGGATCGATCAGCAGAAGACGATTCAAGCGGCTGTTCTTATGGAAATGCCGGATTCATAGTGCCGAGTCATTTTATACCATTGGCCGCTCCAGGAATGATGAGCCAAGGCTTGAAATGGATGTTGAAATCAGATTCTCCTTTCTACGTGAAGCCTCGATTAGATCTTGATCTGATCAAATGGACATTGCATTTTCAGCGAGCAGCGACCAAAGCTCGTGTTGATATGGTAGCCCCTGTTTTAAGAGATATTTCACTCAGAAGCAAAACCTTGTTTCATGAAATGAGCAAGGATTTTCAGTTTCAAATGAAGGATTCTGGTTTGCGAATGATGTACCAAACCGAGGCTTGTAGGGCGGAAGAATTAGAGCTAGCAGAACAAGCCGCTAAACTTGGAATAGAGGCAAAGGAGTTGACCTCTACCCAAGTCCAATCCATGGAATCAAGCCTTGAAACGAACGTTATTGGAGCGATAACCTATCCAGGTGATAGCAGTTTGAATCCATCAGAGTTCATGCATTCACTTTGGCAATCACTCATTGGTTCTGGGGTAAAATTCATCTACAATACAGAAGTGTTGCAGTTGAAAATGGATGCGGGCTCAATCTCAAGTCTAATGACCAATTCAGGAGAATTGAAAGCTGATGAATTTGTTTTGGCGGGTGGGACATGGTCGCAAAACCTCGCCAAGCAGATTGGGTTGAATTTGCCTCTTCAAGCAGGAAAGGGATACAACGTTACGGTTCAGAACCCAGCTCAACAGGTGTCCATGCCTTCAATACTATGTGAGGCCAAGGTAACCGTATCACCCTTCGAAAGCGCACTCAGATTTGGTGGGACCATGGAGCTGTCTGGGTTGGATAAATCCATTTCTCAAGTTAGACTCAATGCCATAAAAAAGGCCGTGATCAACTATTTCCCAAACTATGATTCCACCGTTTTGGATGTGCCCAAACCTTGGGCTGGTTTGCGCCCTTGTTCACCAGATGGTCTGCCATACATAGGAAAAACGTGTAAAGCCGATAATCTGATTATTGCCGCAGGACACGCCATGCTTGGGTTGAGCCTTGGCCCCGTTACCGGTGAATTCGTGGCCAATACAGTCGTACACCGTCTGCAAGACCATAAGGTGCCCTGCCAGTTGGATCCGGATCGGTTTCTTTAGCAATCTGCTTATACTGATTGTCAATATCAGGTTCCAGTTTTGTAGAAACTGGTCTAAAAATTAGGGTACTCCACTTATTCATGGTACCATGGGGGTAAATTATTTTACCTGTTATGATAGAAATCAAAGTATTTGACGCGATAGCGTGCCCATCTGAGACAGAAAAGAAGCAAATTGTCGACTTTTTGCACAAAAACCTTGAGCAGTATGGAGACCCGAAATCAGACATTCTGAAGTGTATCAATTTTGCGGTGAAGGAAACTACATCGTTCGGTGGTTTTGTGGTCGTATCCTTTGAAGGTAAGACCATCACAGGAGCAGTTATTGTCAATAAAACTGGAATGGGCGGTTACATTCCTGAAAATATTCTTGTGTATATCGCCACCCATAAAGATTTCCGTGGAAAGGGGATCGGTAAGAGGCTGATGGAAGAGACACTCAATTTCGCCAAAGGCGACATTGCTCTTCACGTTGAGGCGAACAATCCTGCAAAGATTCTGTACGAGAAATTCGGATTTACTAATCCGTATCTCGAAATGCGACTGAAGCGATAGTCCAACCTAAAATCCCTCCGCCAAGTTCGTTGGAGGTTCGTTAAACCTAAAAGCCAAAATAATTTGACATTACAACCGCACATACCAATCAATCTACTGGTTAAGCTGAGGAAGGTACTTCACAAACATCCTGAGCTCTCTGGTCACGAAACCGAAACCGCTAATCGCATTGCGGGTTTCATTGGGTCTTATAAACCAACCAAGATGATTGAGGGAATTGGCGGAACCGGTATTGCGGCCGTTTACACGTATTTCGATAGCGGGCCAACCGTGCTAGTCCGTTGTGAATTGGATGCTTTGCCAATTCAAGAGATAAACGACTTCGATTACAAATCGGAAGTTGATGGTGTTTCGCACAAATGTGGGCACGATGGTCACATGGTGATGGTGGCGGGTGTGGCGGCTCACTATAGCAAGAACCGCCCAAAAGTGGGAAAGGTTGTGCTGTTGTTTCAACCTGCGGAGGAGAATGGGGAAGGGGCGAAGGCTGTTTTAGAAGATCCAAAATTTGAAGAGATCAAACCTGATTATGTGGTTGCTTTGCACAACCTGCCAGGTTACCCGATGCACCAGATAGTATGTCGACCGAATAGTTTTACGGCTTCGGTTCAAAGCATCATAATCAAGCTACACGGCAAGACTTCTCATGCAGGAGAACCTAACATGGGCATCAATCCCGCCCTAGCGATTGCAGATATTCTTCAACAAACAGATGCACTGCAAATCGCACAAGACAAGCCCGACTTTAAACAAGTGACACCTATTCAGATTGAGATGGGAGAAGAAGCTTACGGCATCTCTGCCGGTTACGGTGTAGTGAAACTCACTATTAGAACATGGGATAGCGAAACCATGAACGTTTTGGCTGCGGATTGCGAAAGTATTGTGAATCAGGTCGGTCAGAAACACAAACTGAAAGTGGAGATTGATTGGACACAGTTCTTTTCGGCCAATCAAAATAATTCGGAGATGGTGGATACAATTCACGAAGCGGCTAAACAGAACGGTTTTGAATACACCGAAAAGGAAGAGCCGTTCCGTTGGGGAGAGGATTTTGGATTATTTACGGAGAAGTTTAAGGGTGCCATGTTTGGTATCGGTTCTGGCGAAAAGACGCCTGCGCTGCATAATCCAGATTATGATTTTCCTGATGAAATCACACCTACGGGTGTGCTCATGTTCACGACCATCATTGATCAATTATTGAAAGAATAAATGACGAGCACTTCTGTCATAGAAATCAGTGAAAGCGCGCTAAAGAACAACATTTATTTCCTCAAGGAAACGTTGGGCGCTAGTTGTCAATTATCTGCTGTAATAAAGGGAAACGCGTACGGACACGGTATCAGCACATACGCTCCTATAGCTGAAAAATGTGGCGTTAACCACTTTTCCGTATTCTCTGCGGATGAGGCCTTCAAAGCGAAAGAAGTATTAAACGATAGCCGTTTGATGATTATGGGTTTTATTGATCAGGCCGATTTACGATGGGTTGTTGAGCATAACATTTCCTTCTTCGTATTTGAACGTGGTCGGTTGGAGGCTGCAATAGAAGCGGCCAAAAGCCTTCAGAATCCGGCACGAATTCATATCGAGTTCGACACAGGGATGAACCGAACGGGTTTTACAAAAAAGGAACTAAAGCCAATAATCGACATCCTTAAAGAGAACAAAGAACATCTTGTTGTTGAGGGTTTCTGTACGCATTATGCTGGGGCAGAAAGCATTGCCAACGATGTGCGGGTAAGGCATCAGATTAAAGCATACAAACAATTTGATGGTTGGATGGGCAAACAGCGGATTATTCCTGAAACGCGTCACACAGCATGTTCTGCTGCTGCTATGAACTACCCCAAAACACGGATGGATATGGCTCGTATCGGCATCATGCAATATGGTTATTGGCCTAATCGAGAAACGTTTATCAACTACCTGAGCGGTAAGACGGATAAAACAGACCCTTTGAAACGAGTAATTACGTGGAAAAGCAAGGTTATGACCACGCACATAGTTAAACCAGGAGAGTTTATCGGCTACGGAACGAGTTACATGGTCGAAAGTCTTAGCAAAATTGCCGTTGTGCCAGTTGGTTACGCGCATGGTTATAGTCGATCACTGAGCAATCAGGGGCGCGTGCTTATCAACGGACAACGGGTGGGGATTATGGGCATGGTGAATATGAACATGCTTATTGTAGATGTTACCAATATTCCTGACACCACCATAGGTGACGAGGTTGTTCTGATTGGAAAGCAGGGTGACTTAGAGATTTCGGTCTCGTCTTTCGGAGAACTTAGTATTCAACTCAATTACGAATTACTTACACGATTGCCGCAAGACATTCCGCGGATAATAACAGCATAAGTATGGCCTATATCGAATTATATAAAGACAGGTTGGCAAACAATTATCGATTTCTCGATGCGCTATTTAAGCAGCATGGAAAAGAATGGGCGGTAGTATCCAAGATGCTTTGTGGTAACGAAACATACCTTAAAGAGATAATCGGACTGGGCGCGAAAGAGATTTGCGATTCGCGGATTAGTAATCTGAAGATGGTGAAGCAGATTGATTCGCGGGTTCAGACCGTTTATATCAAACCACCTGCAAAACGAAGCATTAAGAAAATTGTGAAGTATGCGGATGTTAGCTTCAATACGGAGTACGCTACTATCAAATTGCTTTCCGATGAAGCCATAGTACAGGAAAAGAACCATAAGGTCATTATTATGATTGAGTTGGGAGATTTGCGTGAAGGCATAATGGGTGACCACCTTATGGATTTCTACGACAGCATTTTCAAACTCCCAAACATCGAAATATCAGGAATTGGCACCAATCTCAATTGTCTGAATGGCGTGCTACCTTCTCAGGATAAACTTATTCAGCTTGGACTTTACGAGCAGCTTATCGAAGCTAATTTCGACACTAAGATTCCCTGGGTCACAGGCGGTACGTCTGTCATCATTCCAATGCTTTTTAAACACCAAGTGCCAGATAGTGTGAATCATTTCAGGGTAGGTGAGACGCTCTTTTTTGGAGCAGATTTGCTGAATGAAGGAACGATTGAAGGCATGCAGTCTGATGTGATTAAGTTGTTTGCTGAGATAATTGAGATTACCGAAAAGCCCAAAGTGCCAATCGGTAATATGGCCGAAAATCCTTCTGGTGAGGTGTTTAAAGTTGATGAGAAAGATTTTGGAGAAAATATGCATCGAGCCATTCTCGATATTGGCTTGCTAGATGTATCCACCGATTTTCTAATGTCAGAAGATAACCATATTGAACTGGTTGGTGCTAGCTCGGATATGCTTGTAATTGATATTGGCGAAAGCGACAAAAGCTATAAGGTTGGGGACCTTGTTTCTTTCAATCTTAAGTATATGGGGGCACTTGCCCTTCTCAATTCAGATTACATAGAGAAGCGGTTAGTTTAAATCCATTCTGGAATATTACTTAACTCGAAAAACAACTACATCGTGAGATGGAATTGAGATACTGGAAGTCGAGCTGGCAGAACCAACATCCTCATGTTTCCAAAGGTCTCTTAAATGGGATGTCGGCTCAATACCAAGTGTAGACCAATCCGGAGTTGCTGTCCATTCCTTTTTTCCTCGGTTGAAAAAGCAGATTGCTTTTTCATTATTGGATAACGCCTTTACTCAGATTTCATTTTTGCCCTCTTTCCAAACCCGTTGACCTTGCTTGCCAAGGGTGTCTTGATCAATGGCGATTACTTCCTTGTTTGTTAATACCTCAATCACATCTGGCGTCATAGTACGTAGATCGTTTCCGGCCATTAACGGTGCCGCCATCATACACCACATGGTCATGTGTGCTCGGTTCTCGCTTTGAGTCAGTCCGTGGCCAACTTCCATCATGTCGGGGTCGTTCCATGATCCTGGTTTTGCATAAGGATAAAGCTCGGCCTGCCGATCTATTATGTCAACCACCGTTTGGAAGAATGGCAAACTCGCACCGCTGAATTTTGGGATGATGTCGCCAGTTGTTCTCCACAAATGCCCGGTCTTTCCAGCCCAAAGCCACGGCTTTTTTACGCCCCAATTACAAATGCTGTAAACGATTTCTCGGTCGAGAGAAGCCAATGCATTTCCCATGGTCTCGTAGGCAACAGTTGGATCCAAGCTCCCATGAAAGCACCAATCGTATTTCAGATAATCCACTTCCCATTCCTCGTCCGCCTGGCCTCCTTTGGCAGGTCATTTTCCCAACGTCAGAATACAAACCAAACTTCAGTCCCTTGGTGTGAACGTAATCTGAAAGCGCCTTTATCCCAGAAGGGAAATGCTTTGGATCTGCAACAATTTTCCCGGTAGAATCGCGGGAAATTTGCCAGCAATCGTCTATCACGATGTACTCGTATCCGGCATCTTTCATCCCTGAACTAACCATGAAATAGGCTGATTCTCGAATCAGTTTTTCATCCACATCGCAATGAAATGAGTTCCAAGTGTTCCATCCCGTTGGAGGCGTTAAGGCGATATTCTTTTTCTGGGCAATCGAAGAAAAACAGACTAGCAAAAGGCCAAATGTGAGTTTGATACAAGTCATTTCTTGGTTGGAGTCACGAATGTAATTGCTGATACAGTGCGAATTGTTGTTCAGCTCGCTCTAGGTTTTGGCCTTCATACTCAGTTTGATAGTACATATCACCATTAAGATGATCGGTCAGAAAACGAACGGCTTGCATGAGCGAAAGTGCTGATCCTGAAAACTTTAAGAAGCGGGTTTCAACCTCGGTTAGGCGCTCCTTCATTTCAGAAAGATATCCTTCTATCAGCACATCACGGAATTTCAATTCCTCATCACAAAATGAACGGATCATGTCTCCTATATCAGAGAGAATTGAACCCGACATCATTGTATCAAGATCGATCAAGGCAGCCACTTCATCTGTTCCGTTTTTAAAGAGGAAGTTTTCAATCTTCGGATCGAAGTGAGCAACTCGTGTCGGAACATTCGCGTTGATTTGGTCCCATTTTCTTAGGATATCAAATTCTGGTTTAACCTGTTTCACAAATTCCAATTCTCCCAAATTCGATTTTGATATCGCCTCTTCAAGTTGCTTTATTCGAAATTCCCCAGAATGAAAATCAGGCAGATTGAGTTTGAGTTTTTCCACAGGGAAATTGACCAAGCAAGAATGAAAATGACCGAGGCAAGCTCCAGCGTTAAACGCCATTTTTTTTGAAGCAGCTTGGTGGATTGAATAGGTGTCCTTTACAAACGGAAGAACCCGCCAAGTTTCTTCGCCAATTTCAATTGAGTCGGTTCCTGACTCATTTTTGATTGGTGCGGGGAACTCAAATCTATAGCCTGATTTGCTTAGATATTCCGCCAAAACCGAGATGTTGGAGTGAACTTTCGCCACATTCTCGAACACCGAAGTGTTGATTTTCTGAGCGATGAATGTTTGATCATCATCCAACGCCACGCGAAAAGTTTGGTTAATCAACCCGCCAGAAAGTTGATTGACCGATTTGAGCGTTCGCTCAGGGAAATAAGATTTAAGAACAGGCTCAATACGTGTCATCGAGCGCGAAGGTATTCTTGCGTTCCTTCCATTTTCCTCTAGTGAAATCAGGAAATTGCTGAGGAGCGCTTCCCTCGGCAATTGACTTTTCAGAGAGTGGAGTGATTACACTCATGGTCGCACCATCATACACATCGATAGGTGCAGGTGCATTCGATTTCACGCATTCTACAAATGCATTCATGACGAACCAATCCATTCCTCCGTGTCCGGCCCCAGCTGCCAAATTCTCGTATTTTTTCCAAAGTGGATGGTCGAATTCTTTCATGTAAGCTTCGTCCGATTCCCACCTATGTGGATTACTTTTTCCTTCTACATAAATGGAATTATTGATGTCCATCCAAAGGCCTTTTTCACCTTGTACTCGAAACCCGAGTGAATATGGCCTAGGCAAGTTTGTGTCGTGATTTAGCATGATGGTTTCACCATTTGCCGTTTGGATTACGGTGGTCACCACATCTCCCAATTTGAAATCGACCTTGGTATTAGGATGGTCCTTTCCGCCTTGATCTACCACATAATTATGAAGACCTCGAGCCTTGCTCGAAGTTGAGGTTAGTTGAATGCAGCGGTTTCCTGCATCAATGTCAATCATTTTGGCAACAGGGCCAAATCCATGTGTTGGGTAAATTTCTCCATCCCGATCAACCGAGTGCTGTGTTCTCCATGCAGATTCTGAGTAGCCTTTGTCGCCAAACTCTACCCCCTTTCCATAGGCCGACTTTCCATCATTGAATTTCACGTGACGCAAATCGTGTTGATAGCCGCCTTCCAAATGGATCAGCTCTCCGAATAAATCTTTCCGAACCATGTTCATTACGGCCATTACATCTCTACGGTAACAGACATTCTCCATGAAATATAGATGTGATCCGGTTTTTTCATGTGTGTCCACAAGATCCCAACATTGCTGAATAGTTTGGGCACCACAGACTTCCAGTCCTACATATTTTCCAGCATTCATCGAATCAACAGCCATTTCAAAATGCCACCGCCAAGGCGTGCAAATCAATACGCCATCCAACTCTTTCAAGTCAAGTAACCTTTGATAGGCGTGGTAACCTCCAGTAAAGATTTGAGGTTCTTTTTTGCCTTTTTCGATGAATTGCTTTTGAGCTTTTCCGATAGTGATCGGTTCAATATCACACAGGGCAGAAACTTCCACATCATCTCTATTAAGAAGTAGACCCAGCAAACTTCGTCCTCGTTCACCAACTCCGATGATTCCGACTTTAATCTTGTTGGACCCAGCTAGAAATAAGGGCTTTCCAAAAGCTGAATTGGCCACAGCTAAACCAGTTCCTGCTATCGCGGATGTTTTGATAAAATTTCGTCTCGTGTTCATGCTTTAAAAGTTTAAAGTGCAAATGGACCTTCGGAAACAACTATTCCATAACGGGAGTTGACTTTTAAGTTTTATCGAGGGTAAAACCCGAAGGTCGAAAATCCTCCGAATTCTAGTCTATTTAGGCAAAGAAATATGTACATAAAAAGGACTTTGAACCCTTAAAGACTCTTAGTATCTTTGCGGCCTGAAAATGACCCCTAAGCCCTCAAATATTCACACCACGTTTGATCGCCTCATTCAGCGTTCTGATAAAGAGCAAATGCTTAATCAGAATGGAATGGTGATTTGGATGACAGGACTGTCCGGATCTGGTAAGACAACAATTGCCGTGGCTCTGGAAAAACTTCTTGCGGCTGAAGGTGTGATTACTCAGGTATTAGACGGTGATAATATTCGATCTGGGATTAACAACAACCTTGGTTTTTCGGACGAGGATAGAACCGAGAACATCCGCAGAATCGCTGAAGTCTCGAGGCTTTTTGTGAATTGCGGAATCGTCACTCTAAACTGTTTTGTGAGCCCGACCAAGGCAATTCGCCAACAGGCCAAAGACCTTATTGGAGATGACATGTTGGAGGTGTTCGTAAACACGAGCTTTGAAGAGTGTGAGCGAAGAGATGTGAAGGGTTTGTACGCCAAAGCAAGAGCTGGCGAGATTAAGAATTTTACTGGATTGGATGCTCCATTTGAGGCTCCGGAAAATCCAGCGGTTGATGTAAAAACGATAAACCGTTCCGTTGAGGAATGTGCCAAACAAATATTTGATGCGGTTTTTCCGCGAATTAAATCCTAAAGAAATGGATTCATACAAACTGACACACTTACGAGAACTTGAAGCGGAATCGATGTACGTGCTTCGTGAAGTTGCCGCTCAATTCGAAAACCCAGTTCTCCTATTTTCTGGAGGAAAGGACTCGATTGTAATGACACATCTGGCGCGAAAGGCATTCTTTCCGGCCAAGATTCCATTTCCGTTGATGCACATTGATACGGGCCATAATTTCCAAGAGACCTTGGGTTTTAGGGATAAGATGGTTGACGAGATCGGAGCAAGGTTGATTGTTGCATCTGTTCAGGACAGCATTGACAAAGGTCGTGTTGTGGAGGAAAAAGGTGTGAACGCCAGCCGAAATGCGCTGCAAATCACCCCACTTTTAGATGCCATTGAAGAGCACAAATTCGACTGTGCCATGGGAGGAGCAAGAAGGGATGAAGAGAAAGCTCGAGCAAAAGAGCGTTTCTTTTCTCATCGTGATGACTTTGGGCAATGGGATCCAAAAAACCAGCGACCAGAATTGTGGAACATCTTCAACGGAAAGAAAAATATGGGCGAGCACTTCCGTGTTTTCCCTATTTCTAATTGGACGGAAATGGATGTTTGGCAATACATTTTGCTTGAAGACATCGACATTCCAAATCTCTATTTCACGCATATGCGAAAGTGTTTTGAGCGTGATGGAAACCTATTGGCACATGCCGACTTCATGCAGTTGAAAGACAACGAAGAGGTAAAAGAGATGCAAGTTCGATTTAGAACAATTGGTGACTTGACCTGTACCGGAGCTACTTTATCGACAGCATCAACATTGGAGGATATCATTGATGAAGTTGCTTCAACAAGAGTTACCGAAAGAGGCGGAAGGTCCGATGATAAGCGGTCTGAGGCTGCGATGGAAGACAGAAAGAAGCAGGGATACTTCTGAAAAATGAAATTTGAAGGATGAAACCTGAAACGGATGCCGCTGTCTCACATGTTGATCTTAAGGATCGAACAAAGCAGTTTTCCTTACCGATGATTAAACCATATCAGGCGTTACCCAAAACAACCGAAGCTCAAATTATCGGTAAGCAGGTATTGAGGTCTGGAACATCGGTTGGAGCAAACACCAGAGCGGCATTCAGGGGACAAAGCAGTAAGGAGTTTAAAGCCAAGTTGGGAATCGTAATTGAAGAAGCAGATGAGAGTGTTTTTTGGTTGGAAATCCTGAACGAAGCAGGAATTCTTGATCATTCGAAAACAAAGGATTTAAAGAACGAGGCCGATCAACTGGTTTCAATATTTGTATCAATAGTAAAGAGGTGAAGATGAACTGGTTTCAAGTTTCAGCCTTCACACTTCATATTTTATTTTGACATGGAAGAAGTAATAGAAAAGTACGACACCAAAGGCTACCTCGATATGGAGCTACTTCGATTCACCACAGCTGGTAGCGTGGATGATGGGAAAAGCACCTTGATTGGAAGACTTTTGTACGATAGCAAATCCATTTTTGAAGACCAGATGGAAGCCATAGAATCGGCAAGCAAAAAGAAGGGAGAAGCGACCGTAAACTTGGCCCTATTGACCGATGGATTGCGTGCCGAACGTGAGCAAGGAATTACGATAGACGTGGCCTACAGATACTTCGCTACGCCAAAACGTAAGTTCATTATTGCGGATACACCTGGACATATTCAGTATACCCGAAACATGGTTACTGGTGCCAGTACCGCCAACATGGCCATCATTCTTGTTGATGCAAGACATGGCGTTATTGAGCAGACCAAGCGTCATGCGTATATCGCGTCTTTGCTTCAAATTCCACACGTTGTTGTTTGTGTGAATAAGATGGACCTTGTTGATCATGGTGAAGAAGCGTATGAAAAAGTACGTCACACATTCGAAGACTTCTCATCGAAGTTGGCTATAAAGGATGTTCGTTTTGTACCGATTAGTGCACTTAATGGAGACAACGTTGTAGATCGATCAACCAACATGGATTGGTATCAAGGTCCAACCTTGATGCATATTTTAGAGAACGTTCACATTGGTAGCGATCATAATCATATTGACTCTCGATTTGCTGTTCAATATGTGGTTAGACCAATGACTACAGAGTATCATGATTACCGTGGGTATGCTGGCCGAGTTGGTGGAGGTATTTACCGACCAGGTGATGAAGTTGCGGTTCTTCCTTCAGGATTTACTTCGAAGATTAAATCAATTGACTCCATGAATGGCCCGATTGAGGCAGCGTTTCCACCAATGTCAGTAACGATGACCTTGGAGGATGAAATCGACATTAGCCGTGGAGACATGATTGTGAAGGTTGGGAACCAACCAAAGAAGGAGCAAGAAGTTGACGTGATGGTTTGCTGGATGGGCGAAAAGCCCTTGCAAGTTGGTGGTAAATATGCCTTGAAGCACACATCCCGAGATGCTCGATGCATTGTAAAGGAAGTGAAGTACAAAATGAACATCAACACACTTCAAAAGGAAGAAGGCGACCAAACGATTGGTTTGAATGACATTGGTAGAATTTCACTTCGAACCACGATTCCTTTGTTTTTCGATGGATATCGAAAGAATCGGGCAACAGGAAGTTTGGTCTTGATAGACGAAGCGACCAATAATACCGTTGGTGCCTGCATGGTGGTCTAAATCCACTAGCGGATCATCGCTAACTTTACATCCATGAGCTTACCTGATTTCAGCAAAGCGAACATTCTCGTCATTGGTGATGTGATCCTTGATCGCTACATGAATGGCGATGTGAATCGGACTTCGCCAGAAGCACCCGTTCCAGTTATGCTCTTTAAGAATGAGCATCACACAATTGGTGGGGCTGCAAATGTGGCGCACAATGCCAGCTCACTTGGTGTTACAACCAAATTATTTGGTTTGATCGGTAACGACCCCAACGGGAGAACGGTGGAGTCCAGATGCAACGAATGTGGTATTGAAGCAGAGCTTCAAATCGTTGGTTTTCCAACGATCACGAAAACTCGGGTTGTCGCAAATGGTCAGCAAATAGTGCGAATTGATCAGGAAGAGACAATCAAAATAGAGCAGGAAGAGGAGGGCGAGTTTGTCCGGTTGATTAAAGATCAGGCTAAAGGAGTTGGAGCCATCATTCTTTCAGATTATGGCAAAGGAACGTTGAGCGATGGCATTATTCGGAAAGTAAAAGCGTTCTGTTTAGAAATGGAACTGCCTTTATTCATTGATCCGAAGGGGATGAATTGGGAAAAATACCGAGGCGCATTTCTGCTCTCACCCAATTTGAAAGAACTTTCAGAAGCCTTTGGGGAATTACTTCCAAATGAAGATAAAGCAGTTGAAAAGGCGGCCCAATCCATCCGACAGAAATTGAACCTCACCAATTTATTGGTTACCCGATCATCAAAAGGAATGACCTTGGTGAATGAATCTGGAGCAGTTCATTTTAAAGCTAAATCAAGAGAAGTTTTTGATGTGAGCGGAGCCGGAGATACCGTAATGGCGGTGATGGCTTCGGCATATTCAGCTGGTTCAGACCTGAATAGTGCTGTGGAGGTTGCAAATACCGCAGCTGGAATTGTGATTGGAAAATTAGGAACAGCAACGGTTTCTTTAGAGGAATTAAAGGCTGCAAAAACGCCTTCCAATGATTCTCAATCTAATCCGAAGAAGTCTGTTGTATTCACCAATGGATGTTTTGATGTTCTACATGCCGGACACGTGAAACTTCTACAAGAAGCAAAATCGCTAGGTACCGAATTGGTCGTTGGATTGAACAGCGATGCTTCGGTAGCTAGACTAAAAGGACACAATAGACCAGTGAATAAGCTGGAAGATCGAGTTGCTGTTCTCAGCGCTTTGTCCAGTGTTGACCGAGTAATTGTTTTTGAAGAGGATACCCCTGAACGGTTACTTTCTGAACTGAAACCAGAGATTCTGGTCAAAGGTTCCGACTATCAAGAACATGAAGTGGTAGGGAGAGAGCACGCTGGCAAAGTTGTGTTGGTCGACTTGCTACCGGGCAGATCAACAACCGGTATTCTAAGCAAATCTTAACCTCATTGTCTACAGATCAAACTGTAGCTGGAAAGTGTAGTTCCTGATTGGTTCGGCCTTACTTGGCCTAATCGCATAAAGCTTATTTCCTATGTTTTTCACGATAAATCCAACCCGCATGAACTTGAGAACCTGGTAGGATATTCGAGCATCGAATATGAGGTCTCCTGCTTGATGCAACTTGGCATACGCGGTCATTGCTTCTTCGCCTTCTACAGTTCCCGACACTAAGTTGATTGCCTCCACGGCTGTCCCAGGTAGGTATTCAGGGAAACTACCGTAGAATATAGCTCCTCCAATACTCAGGTTTTTGTACGATAATTCTAAGTCACCAACGATTTGTTGCCTGCTTCTGAATTGAAGCAGTCGCTGACTAGGAATAGAGTCGGCTCTTTGAAACATGTACTGGAAAAACTCGCTGGCGTATTGGTTTGAACCAATGCTTTTTGCCGAGTCAAGATTCATTGGGTAGTTATAGGTGAATCCTATCAAGGCAGTCACTCCAATCGGCCCGATTTTCCCCTTACTTGCGAACGTGAATTCCATGCCGGTTATAAGCGCATCTTCAACATTAATAGGGTGAAGACCGACCAAATAACTTTCGTTTAAGCCGTTGAATAAAACCGTATCCGCTCCAAACCGACTTACAAATCGGTATTCGACCAACTGCTTGTATTGCTGATAAAAGAACGCGAGGTCTAAGTAACCCACCCACTTTTTCAATCTGAACATTTGCTTCAGTCCAAGCTCGGCTCCAAGTCCTCTTTCTGGTTGTAAGTCACTGTTTGGAATTACCCGAATCAGAGAATTCAATTCATCATCTAAGAAACGTTCTGCAATGGTTGGTAAACGATATGATTGACCGAAAGATCCGCGGAAATACGTGCCAAGACCAACTTTGTAGTTAAATCCAGACCTGAAAATAGGAAGGCTAGATTCAGTAAAATCATCCACCCCTAGGATTTCATATCGACCGCCTACAACTGCGGATAGACGTTTGTTCTTGCTTTTGTATTCGCCTTGTAAATACCCAGCACCACTGTAAGTTACACGTGTCTTTGAGTAAAGATTACTGTGAGAAAAGCTTAAAGAAAGCGGGAGTCCAGCGGTCAAAACAACTATTCGCCATCGCTTTTGATACTGGTAATTCACCGTTGCTGTATGGGATACAGCGGGTTTGGTAGCATCACCTATAAACGGAATGCGTTTTATCATGAGGTAACGCATATCCAATCGATGCCGATTTCCTGAGCCATCTAGATAATTGAAATGTGGGTCAAGGTTCAGCCTTGCATATTGGTCAGTACTAGGTTGCAGCGATTGAAGCGGACCGTTTACCGGGTTTTGTGAAAGAAAAAATCGACCACTTCGCTCGGCCGAAAAATTGCCGTTCAGCCCGTAGGTCATACCCCTCTTTTTCTGGTTGTGAAACCGAGTTTTGAAATTGAATCCGCCTCTAAATTCATCAGCGAATTGCAAGTAACTCCGATGGTTGAGGATGTTGCCACCAAAGATAAAATCCATGTTTTTGATCTTTCTCATGTGGCTGAAAGAGAAGCCCATTTTGTTTCTCACCTCATCATTACCCCACCAACGAACCGAGTCAGGACTGGGGGTATCATACACACCCATATAAACCGTGGCTTTGGTTTTAGGCTCGGCTGATTTTGGCCAAGCCGTGCGAACATTTACAACACCATTCAATGCTGAAGAACCGTATACCACGCTTGAGGAGCCCTTGATCACTTCGATCTGTTCTACATTCTCCAATGGCGCGCCACCCAACTGGGCTTCTCCAAGATCAGGGCTCATGAATGAAACTCCGTCCATCATCACGGCTGTTCGCGACCCAATTCCGTAGCTGTAACTGCTTCCTCCTCTAATACTGATCTGGCTATCCTGGATTAAAACGCCTGGTGTTTTCTTCACTGCTTCGCCAACATCCGTGGCGTTATTATTTCGCAAAAGCTTCTCATCAACGATGTCCATTGAGACAGTTTCCTCGGCAATACTTTTTTCATATTGACTGGCAGAAATCACGACAAAATCCAATTCGTTGGTCTGAATATTTAAGGAAATATTAAGTGATAGGCTATTTCCATCGGAGAGGTCGATTAGCCGAGTTTCGGATTTGTATCCAATAAAACTGAAGCTGATTTCGTGCTTTTCGTTGGTTAATTCCAGGGTGTATTTTCCATCAAGGTCGGTTGTAACACCGGTTTTTCCATCGGAAACCACGTTGGCACCAATCAATGTTTCGGTGCTAGATCGGTCTTTGACGATTCCGGTCAGTTTTACCTTTTGGGCAAACCCAGAAATAGAAAGAATCGATAATGCTAAAAGAAGGATTGAGTGTTGAATGCGCAAGACAAATCGGTTGGCGGTTCAGCGCTAAAAATAGCAATTGGCAAGACAGTTATCTCTGTTAATTATCATCGATTTAACTGCGACATCTTCTATCTAGAGCTCTAAAAGGTTTCTTTTCTAGAAATGTGCTATGTCATATTGCTTCAATTTATTAGTGTAAGGTCAAATACTTTGTAAGCCAATTTCCTCCGTTGAAATTGCTTAGCGGGTATTTTTGGCCAATGATTAGCCGCATTCTGACCTTACTTTTTCTTCTTATTGCCAATCAATCCTTTGCACAGGATTTTACGAAAGAAGACTCACTTCTTCAATCGTTTTACAATGCAGGTGCTTTTCAAGGAGGAGGTGCTGGCTTTGCAACTGCTGGTGAAATTGTGTGGAGCAAGGCTGCCGGGATGTCGAATACCGAAACTGAGGCGCACTTCACAATCGAAACGCCAACCCGTATCGCATCCATAGCAAAACCGATGACAGCCATTGCAATCATGCAATTGGTAGAAGCGGGTAAGCTGGATCTTGACAAACCAATTCAGACTTATCTACCAGATTACCCAGAGAAAAAGGAAGGAACACAAACCACACGTCAATACTTGAATCATACCTCCGGAACCGAACATTACAAGAATGGAAAGGAGGCCAATAACATGAAGAATCACGCTTCCTTAAAAGAGGCCACTGAGATTTTTAAAGACCGAAAGCTGGTTGGAAAACCCGGTGAAGTTTACAACTACACCAGTTACGGTTATGTTGTTTTGGGTAGAATTATCGAGTCGGTTTCAGGTCTGAGTTATGGTGAGTACATGTACACGAATATTTGGAAACCTGCTGGCATGACAAATACCAACATCGAACCCTACGGAGAAACTAGGCCAGATCGCACCGAATGTTATTCAAAAGGAAAGAAGGGATTCAAACTGGAAACCCGAACCGATGTCAGTGATCGAATTCCCGGTGGAGGACTGTATTCCACGGTCACTGATGTATTGAAATTTGGAATGGCCGTACTTGAAAACAAACTCATCAGACCTGAAACGTTACGGCAAATGCTGGATGCCAAATCATTAAAGAAGGAAGGCAACGCCTATGTTTTGGGCTGGTATCATTATGGAGAAAACCCTAAATACGGTGAGGTTTTCGGTCATTCCGGAGGACAAATTGGGTGTTCTGCTCAGCTCTTGATTCTGCCGGAAATTGAATCTGTGACGTTTGCCGCGTCCAACACCTCGGGAGCCGGACAAGCGGTGTTTCAGATGGTTTTTCAGCTGTTTGATTCTGCCGGAAAATCCTTTAAGGAGAAAAAGTGAAACTGGATTTCAATCTGGAATATTCATTTAGCGTCAGCCAATTAAACCTTCCAAGCGTTTAGGCTAATATTTTTTAACCGTGTAGAGTACACTACCAGAATCAATGCCATGCTTAGCAAATACGTCAGATCCAAAATCACTTTCGGTTAGAAGGTTCACTTCAAACCCACCGCTACTTAGTACATCAATAAAGCCTTGCTTTGAGAACATTCGAACATGATCATCTTGACCATAATGTTTCCAACGCTCTGATTCGGTGGTGTGGGCTGGGTCTTCGGTAGTTTCACTAATCGTTGTCATGATAGGCACCATTATAATAGCCGTATGACCCGGTTTTAGTACTCGATGTAATTCTTGAGCGGCCTTTGTTGGGTTAGAAACGTGCTCCAAAACGTGCGAACAAATGAGGAAGTCGAACTGACCTTCTTTGTAAAGGGTCATATTCTCAATGTTGACTCCATTGTCGTCCACATCATGCTTCATTAGGTCGGTAGTTCTATAGTTTACCTCACCTAAACTTCGAAAAAACTTCTCATTGGCTTGAGAAGGCGCAAAATCCAAAATTGATCTCTCACCTGATTCCCACTTCTCTAAACAGTGCTTTTTAAAGTACAATGCATACAGCCGATCGCGATCTGATGCCCCGCATTCTGGGCAACTATATGCAGCCAAGTTCAATGTTTCAAAATCACCGAACTCGTACAGGAACTCGAACTTCTTAGACTCTTCGATATAATACTCTGGCAGCGGTTGAAAGAATTTCACATCATTGCTGCAGGATGAACAGTGAAAAGACCCACCCAAATGAGATTCAACCTGCTCTTGTGTGCCGCCCATAAGGGACTTTAACTTGTTTTTAATTCTAGAGATCATGAAAAACAACTTGGTTGGACGGTCCGAAATTCGGATACCTGTGCGCTTCGATCAAAAGTACTTTTTTGGTAAGAACGAAAAAATCGCCTCCAGTTTCAATTCAATAGCTTGTTGAGCGGATACCATTTGTTTTAGGCGAGCCGCCTTCCAAGTAGTCTAGCTGTTCCCCAACCTGTGATCCCCTTAAAAATCTTGCAACTCTAGATGGATTTCCATTTGGCCAAAACGCTTTGTAGGTTCCATGTTTCAGTCCATCATAATAATCGCAAACAATAGAAGTGTCGCCAGTTTCATACGTCCAAAATCGCTTTTCATATCCATTCGGAAGTTTCTGGATGTGCTGTAAAATCTCATTTGCTACAGTTCGATGACCCGAGGAATTTAGATGCGGATCCCAAATGAATCTGTTCGAATTATCCAGCTTACCAGTAAGATCGAGGTAAGAAACTCGGTCATGCAAAGCGCTAGCAAATTGCCCATCCAACGTAGCCTTGATTAGGGAAATGAAACCGTTATTGACATTTTCCGCTTCGACATTGAAAACAATGATCATGGCATCATCTGGAATCTTGTCGCTGTCTCTTAAGATTGATAGAAACGCTTCAGCCGTTCCGATTTTGGGTGTTGCCGATTCTTTCTTTCGTGTTTCGAATTGATCATCAACCTTCGAATAGCGCTTCATTGATTTTGAAACGGTAAATAGGTGTTTAAATGGATAGTATTTCTTGCGTTCTTTTTTTTCAGAAACAAGTCGATGCCATGTTTCTGGCGGAGATAGTTGCAATGAGTTTCCGTTTTCGATATAGTTGATATTCTCAATTAAATCATTCGGGCAATATTGAATGATCAGCACTTTTAAACTGTCCGTATTGATTCTATTTAGCATTCCAAATTCCCTAGCCGTTCCGTACGAGGAAATTCCAGAATTCAAGACTGAGATTCCCAGTTCCCGTTTCAAAATTTGAGGATAAGTTGAGTCTTGATCCACACCCCAACCCATTGTGTAGGAATCTCCCAGCACGATTATTTCAGGAGCAACCAGAGATTGTTCATCATCTCTTAAACCAGCACTATTGATCAAGAATTGATTGTCGAACTCACGGTTGGAAAACCGCCCGATTCCAGGCTTCAGTGTATAGAATAGAGCAGAATCGTATTTGGCTAGCGTTGGCTCATATTGAATTATTGATTGGTCAAATTCCCGGTAGTATTGGCGTAGTGGGGCGTAAAGTGCATCTGGGCATGATTCGGGATTGTTCAACACGTAAACCAAGCCCAATTCCAAAGCCCCAAGAATTGTTGTAACGGAAACGAATAGAAATAGAATGAACCCTGCGAAACGCTTCATTAATTCTGATGCGAAAAAGGTTTGAGAGACGTACAATTGTACTCGAATGGCATCATTGGCAACCGCAACATAATTGAATTGGGGTGGTTAGATTCGCAAACTAAGGAATCATGGATTTAAAAGACGCAAGAATATTGATTAGCGGAGGCTCGAGCGGCCTGGGTAAGGAAATGGCCAAAGTGCTGAGTGAGGCTGGAGCAAATGTTTTAATCACAGGACGCGATGAGGAAAAGGTTGAGGCGGTAGCTCAAGAACTTGGTGTTTCGGGAATTAGCGCTGATGCAAGTTCTGAAGCCGATATTCTACGAACGTTTGAGGCCGTTAAGTCCGAGTTGGGTGGCCTAGATGTTTTGATCAACAATGCTGGCTTTGGTGAGTTTGCCTTGATTGAAGACCTCACCTTGAAAGCCTTTCAAAGTGTGTTTGGAACCAACGTTTTCGGGGCCGCGTTAATGGGCCGAGAAGCGGCTAAAATTTTCAAGGCGCAAAATCACGGAAACATCATCAATATCAGTAGTACGGCTGGAAGAAAAGGGTTTGCTCACGGCAGCGTTTATGCTTCCAGCAAATTTGCGTTAAGCGGTTTGACCGAATGTTGGAGAGATGAATTAAGGAAGCACAACGTGCGAGTGATGCAAGTAAACCCAAGTGCCGTTCCAACCGCGTTTAATGTCGAGGACCGTTCCGAAAAGGAATTGGAAGACAACAAGCTTACGCCAACCGAAATAGCACATGCCATCAAAAGCATGCTGGAAATGGACAGCCGAGGATTCATTCCGGAATTGGCTGTTTGGGCTACTAATCCCTTTTAAGTTTTACCATGGGTAAGATGCAGGAAGTGAACTTCCATGATGTGGAAGAGTTTCTTGAATATCTACCCAAAAACGAACGGGATATTGTTGACCGTTTGCGCAGTTTGGTGCTGGAATGTCTTCCGAACTGTAAAGAGAAACTGGCTTATAATGTTCCGTTCTATTATCGGAACAAACGCATTTGCTACATCTGGCCACCCTCGGTTATATGGGGCAATTCTAACATGGAGGGAGTTGAATTCGGATTCTGCTATGGGCATTTGCTAAATGACGAATTGGGCTTTTTGGAGAAAGGCTCCCGAAAGCAGATTTTCTTCAAAAAGATCATGACCTTGTCGGATATTGATGAGGACATAATGAAAGCCTATTTGTTCATGGCATCCGATGCTGATGATAGCATGAAGAAATCCTAATAGACATGAAACAACTCGAATCATTCACAGTGCCACCTCTGAAAGAAACCGTTCGGTTATCGGATTTGTCGTGGGATTCGTTCAGTTTTATCCAAAGCAGAAAAGCTTGGAAGAAGGCGATTAAAAAGGGACTCGTAAAGGTTAACGGTGATCAAGGTTTTACCGGGAGTTACATTTCGGGAGGTGAACAGATTGAAATTTTTCAAGATGATGCTGAGCAAGTAAATCCGGAAATTGACCTTCAGCTCGAAGTTCTTTTTGAGGATGATTACTTGGCTGTAGTCAACAAACCCGCTGGAATTGAAGTAAGCGGCAATAAGAAATGGACGCTGCAAAATGCGCTTTCGGGTAATTTGAAATCGAGCGGTCAGGTAGATTGGTTGCCTTACTTGGAGCCGATACATAGATTGGATTATCCAACTTCAGGTGCACTTTTAATTGGTAAAACGGCATCGGCAACCACGGCTTTGAATCGAATGTTTGAGTCGAGGGAAATCAAGAAAACCTACGTGGCGGTTACGATTGGCGAAATGCCAAAAAGCGGAGAGGTAGAATCTGAGGTTGATGACAAACCGTCTCGCAGTCATTATCAAGTTTTGAATTCTCTTGAATCCGAACGTTTTGGTTTTCTCAACCTAGTGGAGCTGAATCCAGAAACTGGCCGAAGACACCAGCTTCGCAAACACATGCTAGAATTGAGCAATCCGATTTTAGGAGATTGGGCGTATTTCAAAGAAGGTTTGATTCTAAAAGGAAAAGGCCTTTATCTGCATGCATCGGCTTTAGAATTTGATCATCCGAATACCGGTGAGCTGATCAAGATTCAAGCACCTCTTCCGGGCAAATTCCAAAAGTTGTTTCCAGAGGATTGAGCTTTGGACGGACATCGACATTTTATTGTTTTCAAACCGTACGGCATGTTGTCCATGTTTGTGAACAACCAAAAAAAGCGGAGAAACAAACGCTTGCTTGGTGAACTGTCTGATTTTCCGGAAGGAACTATGGCCATTGGCCGTTTGGACGAGCATTCAGAAGGACTTCTTTTCCTGACAACGGATGGAATGACGAGCGAAGAAGTGCGCAGCAAAAAGGTAGAGAAGGAGTATTACGTTCAAGTTGATGGAGCGATAACTGAAAGCGCTGTTGAGGCTTTGGGTTCTGGCGTTACGATCAACGTTAAGGGTGAAGACTACCAAACGTTGAAGTGTCCGGTTTCTAAGATTGATCATCCAGCATTACCCGAAAGGGCGAAAAAAATTCGAGACGAGCGACATGGCCCAACGAGCTGGGTCAGCATAACACTTTCAGAAGGGAAATTCCGTCAGGTGAGAAAAATGACGGCCGCAGTTGGATTTCCAACTTTGAGGTTGATTCGCGTTAGAATCGGGTCGATTCAGCTAGGCGAAATGAAACCAGAAGAAGTGGTGGAGGTCGACCGATTTAATTTTAGCTGATTGTCAATTCCGCAACCAATTTGCGTGCTTCCTGTAATGATTTGCCATGTGTAAAAAAAACCGCCTTCTTCTGCCTCATGCTTGGTGCTTGTTTCTGAACAAATTTTAGCTCAGAATTACGAATCTGTTGCTCCAGGTCGATTAAGTTTATTCCACAACGGTTGTGACATCCGAGGAATCGAGATTGAAAACCAGTCCATTGGAGGCAATGGAGAGGTTATTCGGGAAAACCATTCTACTGTAGAGTTCGATACTCAAGGTACAATTGACACACTCTCGGTTATTGGAGAATTGAATGAGCCATGGTTTGCAGACCGGCCATACGAACTAATCGACCAAGGGTCGGATTATCGTGTTTCAATTAGAAGTTTAAGCCAAGAAGGAAGGCCTGTTTTGTCCGTAATGGAGAACTTAGCCAACACTGGAGGTGATACTTTTAAGTTTGATGGAGTGTGGGAGAAGTCTGCATACCTTGAAGGAGTTGGCCGTATATACGAATATCACAAAACGAGTACGGAGGCTGGTCCAACTTTGAATACCGAAAACGACATTTGGCGATTGGTCTACTACGAGATTGATGGTGAAATTTGGGACTACCAGAATTACGCATTTCATCATGGATGCATCGATCAATTTTTGCCGGTAATGGTGGGGATTGCTCAGCAGGAAGACAGGAAGTTTAAGGTGTATCTAAACCCGGCAAGCGGCCAGTTTAACTTGAGAGGAGTTAAAGACAAGTCGATTCAGATATTCAATCTTACGGGTAGTTTGATTGAGTCAAACAACCTACATACCGATGTTATTCGCGCGGAGCTAGATGCTGGGATTTACTAAGTCAGCGATGGTTCGGAAACTCGAAAATTGGTTGTTCTGAGTGAATAATTAATCACCTTAACATCCTTTAGTAAACCCGTGATAACACAGCAAGCGACATTGCGTTCAATCAAAAATCTCTGCGAACTTTGCAGACGACCCAGCACGCAACCATTTGTCAACCCTCAAGAAATTAGCATCACAGACCGCCATTTATGGGGTCAGCTCCATACTTGGGCGTTTTCTGAATTATCTGGTAGTGCCATTGCACACAATGGTTTTCATTCCTCAGCAATACGGGGTGGTGACTGAGATGTATGCGTATGTAGCGTTCCTAATCATCTTTCTCACATTTGGAATGGAAACGGCATTTTTTCGTTTCACCACCAAAGAAGGAAATGATCCGAAAAAGGTGTTCGCTACTGCTTTTGCGGCAGTGAGTGTGGTTGGTGTACTGTTTCTAATCAATGCGATTCTGTTCGCACAGCCCATTGCAGACTGGCTCATGTATCCAAGGAACACAGAGTATGTCGTGTGGTTTGCGATGATTATTTCACTGGATGCGATTGCGTCCATTCCGTTGGCAAAACTCAGGTCTCAGGATCGGGCCAAAACGTTTGCCGCCATCAATATCGTTAACGTGCTGGTGTATGTCGGGCTTAATATTTTCTTCCTGAAATGGGTGATGCCGTTCATGCAAAATGGTGGTACCAATTCGTTTCTTGAGATTTTCTTCACCGCGGATACTGGGGTTGGATATGTATTCATTGCCAACCTGATAGCGAGCAGTATTAAGTTCCTTTTATTGCTTCCGGTGCTACGTGGGTTTAGAGGAATTGATTTTGGATTGCTAAAGCAAATGCTGCGGTATTCGGCTCCCTTGCTGGTTGCAGGTTTGGCCGGAATGATCAACGAAACATTGGATAGAATCCTACTTAAGCGAATGCTTTATGACAGTTTAGGAGAGGAGTCTACCATGCGGTCCATTGGAATTTACGGGGCATGCTACAAGATTTCGATAGTTATCTCATTGATGATTCAAGCGTTTCGGTATGCAGCTGAGCCGTTCTTCTTTTCCCAAGCAAAAGAAAAGGGTTCTAGACAATTGTATGCTCGAGTAATGGACTACTTCGTATGGGCTATGGCAGCAACTTTCTTATTTGTCATGTTCTATCTGGATGTGTTCAAATACTTCATACCAAATGAGGTGTATTGGGAAGGGTTGAAAATCGTTCCGATTCTGCTGTTGGCCAATGTATTTCTTGGGGTTTACTATAACCAGTCGGTTTGGTACAAGCTAACTGGCAAAACAATGCACGGGGCATATCTCGCCATTTTTGGAGCGGTTATAACCTTAGTAATCAACATTGCTTTCATCCCTGAATACAACTACATGGCATCTGCATGGGCAACGTTTGCTTGCTATGGAAGTATGATGGTGGCTTCGTTCTTCCTTGGTCAGAAGTATTATCCAGTTCCATATAATGTGGTTATGAATGGGTCAATTCTGGTAATTGCTCTTCTACTTTGGGGAATTTCATTCTATCTGCCGGAGACGTCCATTATTGCAAATTATTCGATGAAAGCGGTATTGATGATTCTTTTTCTGTTGTCAACTGCAGCCCTTGTTCGACCTACGAAAAAAGTACTTTAGCGGATTGTTCCAGATATGAGAAAAGTTCCAGTAATTAATCGTTCCAAACATGCGTTGCCGGCTTATGAAAGCAGGCTAGCAGCTGGTTTGGACTTGCGTGCAAACCTTGACAAAAACATCGAGTTAAAGCCGTTGCAACGAGCTTTGATTCCAACGGGGTTGTTCATGGAATTGCCAGAAGGATTTGAGGCTCAAATTCGGCCTCGAAGTGGCTTGGCATACAAGCATGGATTGTCTGTTTTGAACGCACCTGGAACAATTGATGCGGACTACCGAGGAGAGATTAAAGTATTACTTGTGAACCTATCCGACCAACCGTTTGTTGTAGAGGACGGTGAACGAGTTGCACAAATGGTAATCGCTCAACATGAACAGATTG
>JBLFWJ010000012.1:0-32691 GCA_047611425.1 Bacteroidia bacterium
CAATTGAGTTTTTCATGACGCTAATGGGCTACGACAACATTGCTCCTCAATATGGAACGGAACGACTTGAAGGCTTTTTCAATGAAGAAGTCAAGAAAATGAATCGCGAAAGCCACTAACTACAACACCCGCAATTAAAATAGGGCTAACGAAGTATAAGCAAGCTTTGTGCGTTCAATTAAGTTCAGTCATGGGGGACGGTTTACAGCAACCTATTCCCTATTTTTCATAGGTGTAAACCGTTGTGATTAATACTAGAAGCAACGAAGCGTGTGTGAATTAAGCGAAACGTTTGAATCGATCCACACTAAATTCTACTCTGATAAGTATACAACTCATAGTACCGGCCTTGTTTAGCTATCAATTCATCATGCTTGCCGCGTTCCACAATTTCGCCCTGTTCAACAACCAATATTTGGTCGGCCTTCTGAATAGTGCTCAGCCTGTGGGCTATAACAAATGTGGTTCTGTCTTGCATAAGAACCTGCAAACTTTTCTGAATGTAAGATTCGCTTTCAGTATCTAAGTTAGACGTGGCTTCATCTAGAATAATCACTTTCGGATTGGCCAATAATGCTCTGGCAATAGAAATGCGTTGACGTTGGCCACCAGAAAGTTTCACACCGCGCTCACCGATTACGGTATCCAAGCCTTCTTCAAACCTATCGGTAAACTCATTAACATATGCCCCACTTACGGCCTCCAGCAGTTGTGCTTCGGTAGCGTCTGGCCGTGGAAATAAGATGTTCTCTCGTATGGTGCCTTCGTACAAGAAATCGTCTTGCAATACTACCCCAAGATGTTGTCGATAGCTGCTCAAATTGACGGTTGCCAAGTCTATTCCATCCACCTTCACATTCCCTCTTACTGGGTTAAGGAAAGTAGCTGCTAGGCCTGCAATTGTGGTTTTTCCCGACCCTGATGAACCTACCAAAGCGGTAACACTTCCTGCTGGGGCTTCAAACGAAATATTCTTAAGTACCTCTTTACTTTCTTCGTAGCTGAAGAACACGTCATTGAAAACAATGTCACCGATAATCGAATCTAGTTTCACCGTCCGAACCGTGGGGTCGTCTTCTTCAGTCATATTCATGAGTTCCTGAGTACGGTCTAGACCTGCCATAGCTTCCGTTAACTGACTACCTATATTGCTCATCTGTACAATGGGCGCAATCATAAAACCAAGAAACAATGTGAAGGAGACGAACTCTCCATAAGTCATGCTGCCATCCATAATGAAGTAGCCGCCCATTCCCATAATGCCTGCAGAGGCTAAGCCAAGTAAAAGACCAGATGAACTAGAGATTAAGGCGGATGCAGTTAAACTCTTTTTTACATTGAGAAATAATCGCTCCGCTCCGTCCTCAAAGGTTTTATTCTCTTGCTTCTCCGCATTGAATCCTTTGATTACTCTAACGCCATTCAAGGTTTCCGTTAAGCGTCCAGTCACGTCAGCATTAATTTTACCACGAGCTCTAAAAACAGGGCGGATATACCCAAAGGCTTTTAACGAAACTACTGCGAAAACACTTACAGGAACCAAGACAAACAGGGTCATCATGGCATTAATCTTAATCAAGATAACCAGTGATAATACGGCTGTAAAGCTTCCTCCTATCAGTTGCACCAAACCGGTACCTACTAAGTTTCGTACACCCTCCACATCGGTCATAACCCGCGAAACCAATGCTCCCGATTTGTTATTATCGAAAAAGCTGATCGGTAGCGCTAATAATTTCTTTTGCACACTCACTCTCATAACAGATATGAGATGCTGCGCCTCAACACTTAACAATCGTGTTAGTGAAAAGGAACTTATCGACTGAATGAATATCGAGCTAGAAACTATGACTAGCAATATTGATAAGGTGTCATAATCGAGCCCCGGTATCACATCATCAATCAGAGTTTTGGTGGCGTATGGCAATACAAGTCCAGAAAGACTTCTAATGACTATCAATATCAAACCCACTAAAACAATCTTTCTCCTCGGCCAGATGTATTCTTTAAACGCCCAGGAATACGACACCTTATTTTTACTCATTCTGCGCATTGGTCGAATACCAAGCCAAAGCATCTTACCTGCCAATTAGACTGAATCATAATTGTTCGCGAGCCGTTATTGTCATTTCGTCATGTGGTCTTGCACTGGGCATGATATAAAAACTACGCAAACACCAGCAATGAAAATCGGGCTGACCCTTCGGCTGCGTTTAGGACAGGCTGATACGCAAGCTTTGTACTTTCAAGTTAGTTCACTCACGGGGACAGTTTACACCAACTCATCCCCTATTTTCAGTGGTATGAAAAACTAGTCCGGAGCACCTTCGAAGTATTTACTTCCCCTTAACATCCTTTTACAATTGCTCAGGCTTGATGGAAGCAATTGACCGCATCTTTGTAAAGATGCAGGTAGCCATCAATCTTAACAACTAATCACCTTAAAATGAAGCTTAACGCGGTTGTTGCACTTGCAACGTTTATCAGCACTCTTATTGGTTGTTCTGAACCGAAGACGAATACTAAACCTGTTGATGACACGGAATGGAAAACCGAGGCTCAAGTCTTGAAAAGGATTGAAAATGTCAACTTCAATTTTCCAGCCAACGGCAATGCGTTTGACAATAAAAATGATTTGGTTGAAGAATGCTTTGAAGCCATGGAAAGTAACCTTCAGTTAATCGAACTAGACGCGTTCACGGACACCATCCAAATTCGCTTTTTACGCTCAAGAAAAGACATGAAAGTGCTAACTGGCATGGGTGCTACTGGAATTGCGCAGCCCCACATCAACACACTTTATGTGGTTGCCGATTCATCGGAAAAAGTAAAGCCACCTATTAAGCATGAATTGATGCATTTAATCGCGATGCTTAAATGGGGTTACCCACACTACAATTCAACGTGGATAAATGAGGGATTAGCCGCCTTGGCAGAAAACAATTGCAATGGATACAATGTGGCCGAAATCTATAGGTACCTGTTAGAAACGGATAAGCTTATTCACGTTGATTCTTTAACCACAAGCTTCTATTCTCAGTCCGAAATGATATCATACCACCAATCGGCTTATGTGGTAGAATATCTGCTTAAGAATTACAGCATCGAACAATTTAAACGGTTTTGGTCGGAAGGCTTCGAACATTTCGAATCCATCTATGGCATTGGCTTTCAGGAAATGAAAACCAATCTTGAAAAGTCTGTCACCAAACAGTATCCGGATGTTCCAAATATTGATTGGGAGTCTTTTGAAGAAGGGTGCATGAAGTAAGCTGCGCACAACTTTGGATAATCGTTCATGCTAAACAGCAATATTTGCTTTAATGAATCCTTGAAAACCGTCCGACTCCCGATGTCTTTACACTGATGAAACCCTACTTTAGCAATTCATCCATCGCACCTTAATGAAGTCATTTCTACATCCTATCGTTGCGCTTATAGTGGCACTTGTCTCCTATTCAGAAGTGCAATCGCAGACAATCATCTTAACTGCAGATTTCCAATCGGGTTTGCCCGCAGGATGGAGTCAGCAAACGCTTTCCACTGATGGCGGATGGCTAAATGGGAATGCAAACCAGCTGCAAAGTCAATATTGGGATATCGCTCCGCACACCAAGATGATGGCAACGAATGACGATGAGTGTGATTGCAACAAAAGCGCGGATTACCTCATCATGCCACCATTCGATTTTACCGGATTAGCTGGAGTGGTTTTAGAATTTGAGAACTACTTTGATGGAGGCGACCTAGATGGCTCATTTGAAGTGGCCACAATCGAATACTCTTTAGACAATGGCAACAATTGGACGGTATTGGAAACCATTGTTGGTACTGACGATGATGCTTGGGATTCGCAAACCATTAACCTAAGCTCCTTAATCGGGAACAATAATGTGCTTGTAGCCTTCCGATACTTTGATGATGGTGGATGGCTTTTCGGATGGGGAATTGATGATGTGGTTGTGTATGAGCCCACTGGATTTGATGCCGAACTAACATCAATTGACATCCCGAACTCCGTTTCATCACCCACTAACCTCACAATTGGTGGGCTGGTAACGAATGTCGGAGTAACTGAGATTCAAAGTTTTGATGTGAATTGGACGGACGGTGGTACAGTGAATTCCACTTCAATTTCTGGATTGGCACTTGGCTCGGGACAGTCTTACGTTTTCTCACACCCTAATCAATTAGGAATCACCACTTCCGGCAATTTTGATATTCAGGTTTACATCAGCAACATCAACGGAGGTTCTGATGACGATGCTACGAATGATAGTTTATCATCGAGCTTAACAGCTGTTGAGTATGGCACTTTCACCGATGGTGGACTGCAACGCGATTACATCTATTACCATCCAAGCACTGCCCCGGCCAACTGCCCATTAATTTTTGTAGTCCACGGTTATGGTGGTTCCGCACAAGACATAATGAATTACTCAGAATTCAATTCTGTAGCGGATGATTTCGGTTTTGCCGTTTGCTACCTTCAAGGAATCGAAGACTCTTTTGGAAATACATTTTTCAATGTTGGCTACGATTTTCAAAACAACGAGACCGTGGATGACGTGGCTTACGTAGAAAACCTGTCCACGTATTTAAGATCCACTAACTCGTTGGATTCAACACGAGTCTTCTGCACAGGCCTTTCCAACGGTGGAGACTTCTGCTACCTACTTGCTTGTGAAGCCTCTGAAACTTTTAGAGCTGTGGCACCTGTGGCAGGCATGATTATGCAGGAAATTCTTGATGCGTGTAATCCTACAAACCAGGTTTCTATTTTTGAGATTCATGGAACCAATGATAACGTGACGTATTGGAATGGAGACCCAAACAACAATGACAATTGGGGCGCTTATCCTAGCATTCCAGCTACCATTGATTACTGGGTGAACGAATTCGGATTGCAACTTCAATCAACCGTAAACCTGCCGAATATTGTAACCAATGATGGCAGTACGGTTACGGCTGATAAATATGGTTTGCCCGACTTCTGTCCTCAGGTTTGGCTATACACGGTTGATGGTGGCGGTCACGACTGGCCTGGTGCATGGGGCAATATGGACATTGATGTAAGCCGCGAAATCTGGCATTTCTTCGATGAAATATGTGTTGATAATGCCACAGGATTGGATGAAATCCAAACTCAACAAGACCGTACACTGATTAGAATAACGGATGTGTTGGGAAGAGAAACATCAAGAAAGAGCGGTCAGGTTCTGATCTATCAATATTCTGATAGATCGGTTGAAAAGAAAATCTACCTCGAATAACGGTTCAGTATGCTGAGCGAACAAGTTTCACTGTGGCCCCATTCATTCGGAGAAGATAAACTCCTGATTCAAGCTCGGAAAGGTCTAGGACAGTTTTAGTCGAGTTAACCCGACCTGATAGAACCTGCGTTCCAAGAATGGAGGTCAGTGAATATTCAGAACCATTAAATCCATTTGTTTGAATGGTAACGCTGGAATTTGTAGGATTAGGAAAAACAGTAAACGCTGAATTAACATCTTCTTTTACGCTAAGAAACTGATCGTAGATGTAAAACTCATATTCGGCTCGAATTGGGTCAAGGCTAATTGCATCGGCATTTTGTGCTCTGATATAATATTTAATCTCGGCCGTTCCTCCTTGAAACGGGAGCGGTGCGGTAAATATTCCATCACCGGAAATGGCATCCCCGTGCGAGCCATCATCGTACATCGAATAGGATTTGAACTTAGAATTGTACGGACTTGTTGTCACCATCAATTCAATCTCTGTAAGGTTTGAAACTTGACAAGTCACAAATGCAGAATCGCCAACATGGAATACATCCGTACTCAGGATTAATGGCGCTGCCGCTATTAATTCCGGATAGGTAGCGAGATGCGTTTGTCGCGCTGTGATTGACGGTGTAATCCCAGCCGTGGCAAATACATTTTGAATCACAAATGGCGCATCCACGTTAGCATAATACTGGCCGGTCCCAAACATTTGATTTTGATCAGAAGAAGCCGCATTAGCGGCTAAAGCTTGTAATTCATCAACTCGACTTGTAATGGCCATCGCATCTAAGCTTTCCTCCAATACAGTTCTAATGTGATTTGAATACAGCTTGCGATAAAAAGGGTCTGCATCGTCAGAAGTGAGTTGATGACACAAGGGCTGCCACCAACTACTGTATCCATTGTACGGATCGTATTCGTATAGCTCATCAATGTTCGGGTTGAAGTTGAGCAATCCCCCAACGAAACTCTCCGTCATGTCCCAAGGGATCATTTGAAAAAGGCCATCTTCTGTTTGATACAGATAGTAGTTGTGTTGAAAGAGCCCATTGTATGTATCGAGGTTGAGTAAAACGGTATTCACAGCAAAAGCCCACAACACCCGATCCACGTTAAGCATGGAATCAATTGGAAACAGGGGTGAATTAATGGAAGCAATCAACTCCATCAACTCCGTCCAGCCATGATCAGATTTAATGGTGTAATGATCGTAATACAAGGTGGTGTCCTCACCTAACCATTCCAAATTAGAAGTCGCTCCAACTCCCGTTTGACCGAATTGACCGACCGGGTCACACTTGAAAAACACACCATCCTTTTCATCAAAATGCTGCTTCAAAAATTGTTTGTCCACAGCCTGGGTATTCACATACAAGCCGAGGTAGTTGCCTTGCAGGTTCACTTTCATAAAATTGGCTAGGCTCGATGGCAAGTACCTTCTGTAAATGTCATATCCCACTATTTCTTTACAGAAAGTAGGATCAAACAAGCTATTCGCAAGCTTGACTTTTTTGTAGTCCATCAGTTTCTGCCCAGACACAATCTGGTTCATATCCAAATTGAGCGGGAGTTTTGGATTGTTGTTGTCGTTTGCGATCGCGCATGTCGAATTGCCCTTGTATCGGATTGCCACGCTATCTAGCGATTCTCCATTACTCAACGAAACGCTTGCAGGCAACCGGAGGCCTGACATAGTTTCCCATCCATCAACCAGCTGCTGATGATAATTGGGGTCGTAAAATTGAATATCAATAGTTCGAAGGGAGTCCATATCAAACAAGCCTTCTGGATCATCATAAAATTGCTGCGGGTCATGCAGCACTTGAGAGGCCGCACTTTGCGCCAATACTAAAAGGCCGAATATGGCAAGTCTAATTCTGAACATTGGGAACCAATTTAATATTCCTTTGCAACGTAGCCGACTTTCTCGGCATCAGAATCTGACACTGATAAAAACCAATGGTTTAATCCTGGTGATGCGTTTATATGTGCGGGTAGCATCTGGAAAGCTGCTGAGGCTATTGTATCGAACGTTACTAGCGTTTGTCAGGTTCAGAACAGATAGACCAACGTCAAGCGTTGTTTTCCTTATCTTCTTTTGGAATAGAAATGCAACATCAAGCCGGTTATAATTTCGGTCAAATTCAGTTCCATCAGCATTTTGAAGTGGAAAACCAGAACCGTAAACGTAATTAAGGGAAACAAAAAACGGTTTGAGATCAAGTATTGCTGATGCTTTTAATTCGTGCCGTTGATCGTGCGGTGCACGTTGAAACTTTCCATCTTCAATACTGTTAAACCGGTCTTCGGTTTTCGACCAACTATAAGCAGCGCTTAAATCAAACTTCCACACTTTCTTTTTTGCGGTAAAGTCAAAACCATAAGATCTTCCTGTACCGTTGGCGTGAAAAAACGGCAATTCGGTGCCTTGATCATACGTCCACCTGATCAGGCCATCAAGTGTTTTGTAATAACCCTCAATCGCCAAATTCAGTCCCCATTTGCTAAACGATATACCAGCTACATTATGCATGCTACTCTGAACAAAAGCTCCAGTACCATTAGCTACCTGCCAGAAATAAAGTTCGTTTCCAAGCGGATCTACAAGTGCATTTTCGGCAATAAATTGATTATACATACCCCAACCTAAACGCACTCTCCAATATTTATTCGGTTGTAGCAACGCTGAAAATCTGGGTTGGAAATAAACAGTTGGATCTTCAACTGTCAGATCGATTCGTACTCCTGGCTGAAGTGTCAGCATCGAACCAAGCCGGATATCGTCCTTTATGTACAAACGTGCCCTCGAAACGGAATTGGTAATCGATGGTAGTGAAACTGTCGTGCTATCAAATGAAAATGCCGACTCGTTCATAGTGTACCCAACGCCAAATCGAATACTCTGAACTTTTCGTGCTGGTAAGCTGTGCTCTAATTTGACGTTTAGCTCAGAAATAGCGTTCCGAGAAAAGTTGGATCCTGAGATTGAACTGTCAGGATCGGATTCATCAAACTGGATAAATGTGTTTCCTAGCGATGATGAAAACCGGGAGTAGGCGATGGTTCCGGTGGTTGTTCCTGATCGTTTCCACCGCTTTGCATATGATCCGCTTCCTCCTACCTGATAATTGTCAAAAGTCTCGGAGAACTTGTACTTCGTTGTTCCAATGAGGTCTTCTCTAAATCCATCGAGCGTTTCTCTTGATCCGATTAGGCTTATGCGAAGGTTGTCTCCATTTTCGAATCTTCCTGACAGCTTAACGTTTCCATCACCAAACATTCTCCTTCCATCCTCGCCTTTGAGGCCAGAATGGATCAAGGTTCCAAGATTCTGAGGAAAAACGAATCTGCCAGCCGCCTGCAGAGTCAACCCTATTCCAATTGGGACATTCAGCCTAGCTGCTGTGGATTGGTCGCTAACTCGAAGGGATCCATGAAAACCATCGGTTCTACCTTCTATACTAGTGATGTTGACTACTCCGCCAGTTCTGTCCCCTACATGAACATTATAACCCGCTTTCATCACTTCTATATCGCTTATCATAAGTGGATTTACTGCACCAATGTTGTCACTAATACTACTGAAGTTGAAAAGTGTGATATCATCATAAATCACGTGGCTTTGGCCTTTGTATGATCCCCAAATGGTGAATTCATTGGTCTGTTCACCTGCGGCCAAAACCCCAGGTTGAAGCCTCAGAAGATTGTTGATTGTGTTGTCGCTACTCCCCGGAAGGTAGCTGGCCATCATTCTGTTCAGCTTTATGACTCCCGGTGTTTCAATTATTGGGGATTGATCCGACTTAGTGGGTTTGGCAGTCACAATCACCTCGTCAAGTTCCACCGATTGAGCCAGTAATTTTAGCATTTGGTTGCCATAAGATGGCACCACTGAATCAAATTGAAAATACCCAACATGCGACACCTGAACTTGAACCAAACTGTCTGTTGAGATAAAAGCAAAATTCCCCCGGCCATCTGTAATAAGTCCAGAACCGCTAATTCTAACCGAAGCAAATGGCAGAGGCTCCTTTGTGAATTGATCCACCACGGATCCATGAAGGATGAATGACTTTGGCTCTTTACTTGTCTCTACACCATGAATGACATAGACGTCAGCTCGTTTTTCAATTTCAAATCCACAATTCTTGACCAACTCCAATATAGCTTCATCTATGTTCGAATAGCCGTTCTGTGAGTTGACAATGCAATTAGAGAGCAGCTGATCATTGAATGAAAACTGAACATCATAGTCAGACTTCAATTGCATAATCACCTCATTAAGTGGTTTATCCTCGAAATCAAGATGTACTTCCTGAGCCCGGACCCAACTGGTTCCAACGAATAAACAAATGGCAATAAGGGTGATTTGCGTGTTCAGGGCTAGTTTGCTTGTGATACTGTGTAGGTGCTTGCACCTTCCTTCACAAATTTAAGCCCCATTGCTTGGCCGATAATGTCTAAGACCTCATCAACGGTTTCGGTTCTGTTGAAATAGCCAGAATAGATTAATTGAGCAGAATTCTCGTCTGAAAATTGAACCTGAACGTCATATTGAAGTTCCACCTCTCGAATCACTTCATTTAAGGGTGAAGCCGCAAAGAAAAACTTGTTTTGCAACCACCCTACCACTTCCTCCTTGTTTCCGATCAATGACTTTTCTAGTCCTCCTATTGATGTAGAAATTGCGATTTCATTAGGCGCAAGTTCAACTTTTCCACCATCGTTACTAACTCTCACTGATCCAGTCAGACAAAGCACCTCGTAGGATTCCCATCTAGAATTCACGTTGAAACTGGTACCCAATACTTCTGTGGTTCCATTATTCGAAACCACTGTGAAGTTGCTGCCTTTTTGTACCGAGAAAAAGCCTTCTCCTTCAAACGCCACATCACGGTTTGCCCACCACCAATAAGGGTGATAACTTAACTCAGACCCAGCATTTAGGACAACCTCCGAACCATCAGGCAATAGTTCAGTTAGGTGCTCACCATTCATTGCTACAACCTGTACTTCATGAAGTTTGGCAAATAGACCTCCTAGCCCGAAAACCAATACCACACTTGCAGCCGCTGCGTACATGAACCAGTTCAACTCCCTAACCACCGGCTTCGACTTCTCAGCAACAGCTAGTTTAGAATTGAGCTCCAACCACAGTTCATCCTTGGTTTTACTGAATGGAGGCTTGATCGATTTGAAGAGCTTTTCGCTCTCTTCATCAAGTCGTTCTTCTTTACCGATATGTTCGTTTTCTGAAGTCATCACCTATTATACTGCGCTAATGTTCGTTTACCCTACCTTCAATCTCAACCTTAATAATTTTAGGGCCTGACTCATTCTTTTTTCCACTGCTTTTACGCTCAATTCCAACCGCTCCGCGATTTCCTTATAGGTCAAATCCTCAACCCTACTCATCAGAAAAACCACCCGTTGATTCTCCGGCATCGCTGCCAAAGTCTTTTCGTACTGTCCTTTTAATTCGTTGTACTGTAATTGCCGAAGCGGGTCATTGTCTTCTAATCTGAATTCAATGGTATCCAGATGTTTATTGGCAGTTTTCACTTTTCTCAAATGCATCAGAAACGCATTATTGCCCATACTGTACAAAAGGTTCTTGGTTCGGTTTTCATCAAATTCGAAGTCCTTCTCAAACAGCCTTAGAAACACCTCTTGCGCAAGATCTGAAGACAGCATTTCATCACCACTTCGGTAATACAGGTAGCCCCTTATCGAATCGAAGTAGCTGTCGTAGCAATATTTAAAATCTTGTTCTGTCACCGTTGGATACAAAAAAGCCCTCTCTGACCTGAGAGGGCTTTAAAGTTCTATTAAATCCTTTTACTTGTTGAATTCAGGATAGTCGTTCATGCTGAATACATAACCAGCTGTGTTGTCTTCTGTGTACTTGGTAATGAGGTCATCACAAGTACCATCACCGTAATCAAATCTGGCAACCCATGTGCCTTCATGCATAAAATCAATGATTCCGGAAATTACGTAGCCACATTCCTCAGAATACACGAGTGGTTCGATTACTACTTTGTCGTAGTCTTCCTTATCTCCTTTATCATCTTCTTTGAGGCTAACCGTCTCAGAACTTCCGTCTTTAGTAACCAAGGCTTGCGCTTCGGTTCCATGACCAAAATTAATCTTGGCTACCTCATTACCATTAACCTTATAGGTGACCTCACCAGAAGTGTACTGTGAATGATCATTAGCACGCACCAATTGTTCGGTTTCCTCAGCGACAAAGTCAGTTGTCGGCACAGTTATGGTCTGTCCATATCTAGCGGCAAACGCTACCATGTTATCTGTTGTGTCACCATCCTTCTTACATGCAGTAAGGCTAGCAGCAATTGCAGTAAATATTAAAATTGTCTTTCTCATTGTGTTTTTTTTAAGTGTTTGATTAGTTACAACCTTATACTGCGTAGGTTTTAATTTACCCTACCAAAGCGATAGAATATTTTTCTTTACCGAGTAAACACCCACCTATCACTTTAGACATTCACTCTGAGAATCTAGAATGGAATACTCGGAAGTTTCAGACTATAGTTCAAGAGTACTTTAATTCATATTGATCTTTCTGCGTTATCCAGTTATCGCGTCAATCGCAACTTTTGCCGACCGAGCGGCTGTATGAATAGACACCCAATCATTACCATCGGTATAGGCTCCTCCGGCAAAAAGGATCTTATTGTCAATCGATTCCCCCAAAATGGCCACATCCGAATAATCTACGTAATCACTCATGTAGCCACACTTAATGAAAGGTTCAGCATTCCAATTTTGGATGATATGCTTGACATATTTCTGAGTGGCCTGACCGTCATAAAAGCCGTCTAACTCCGCTAGAATAAAATCTCTCAGATCATCGCCAGAACGGGAAATGTAATCCTGTGCTGGAGTTCCGACCGTAAAGAGGCCTAGAATATTCTTTGTAGAATTCTGACCGAATGCCGCATCGTAATACAATTTCTGACCATCAGTTTCAGGAGTAATGGTAAACTCCATGTCATCGTAAAAATGGTCGGTGAATTCAAAGAACGCCTTGAAACCATCCCACACCCGCATGCTCGAGATTGCGTTCCGCTTTGACTGTGGCAAATCTGGAACAAAACTGATATCGCCATCCTGTAAGATTCTTAACGGAACCGCCACGATTACTCGATCTGCTGTTCGTATCCCGTTTTGAGTAGTAACGGAAATCACATCGGCCTCATAGTTTATCGACTCAACTATTGTATTGAATTCAATCTTGCCGGAAATGGACGGTACCACATGATCCTCGAAGAAATTGAACCAGGAATAATTGACAAACTTTCGATCTGGATTGTCCGCAATAGTTGCAAAGTCGATTTGGACTGAATTGTCATTTACAATCTCATCGAAAATGCCAAGATCCGTTTCGATCCACTCTGACCCTAACGCAATTGGAAAATCAGTGAAGTCTGGATCGATCCTCATCCTGCCTCCATAAACCGAAGACGCCTCCAATAATTCGAATTCGATTCCGAGCTGGTTCAGCAAATATCCTGCAGACATTCCTCCAGCGCCAGCTCCAATTATGATGACCTTATTTACTTGGGTCCCACCTTCCTTATATCCACTTAGCACCCCTTGGCCGGCCATCCCAATGCCCAGGATTCCGCACATTTTAACGAATTCTTTTCTAGTCATTTTAGTATCGTATAAAACCAGACTGCCAAAGCTTCATGGACCTTTATTTCATCTAGTAAAAACCCAGCGATCGCCTTCAGACATTAACTCTGAGAATCGATAGCCTTCCATCGCAAAGTCTTTAAGACCTTCTGGATTTTTTAACTGATTTCGGAGCATGTAGCCCGTCATGTACCCTCTAGCCAGCTTTGCGTAGGCAAACAGAACTTTGAATTCGCCATTCTTCAGATCCATAAACACAGGCTCGATAACCCGAGCATTCAACTTCTTAAAGTTGATGGCTTTGAAGTATTCAGATGAGGCCAAGTTTACCATAACCGAACTTCCGGTTGCTTCTAATCGAGCAGTCAACCTATCCGTGATAGAATCTCCCCAAAACTCATATAGGTTCTTCTTCCTTTTGATCGGAAGTTTTGTCCCCATTTCCAACCGATACGGTTTTATCAGGTCAAGAGGTCGGAGCAAACCATGCAACCCACTTAGTATGGAAAGGTGGTCTTGGGCATAATTTAGGTCCTTTTCTGAAAGGTTTGGAATATCGATTCCTCGATAAACCTCTCCATCGAAGGTGAATATGGCCTGTCGTGCATTATCAGTCGTCATTACTGGCGACCACGTAGCATAGCGATCAACGTTTAATTGAGTCAGCTCTGCACTAATTCCCATCAACTCCTTAATCTTCTTGCCAGAAGTCTTTCTAAGCTTGGTTATCAGTTGTTCTGATTGATCAAGGTTATCAGGAATTGTTGAAGTGCGAATGGTTGGATCTGATTTCAGATCAAGACGTTTTGCCGGAGAAATAATCGCAATCATTACAGTCCCAGTACGTCAACTCCTTGCTCAAAGACAACATCAACGGGAATACCAGCTTCGCCTAAAGCATCAAGATCTGCTTGAAGGTCAGCTCCGATGTTTCCTTTCTCCTTCATCAAGGCGATTACTCCATCACGGTCTCCATCTCCTTGTAATTGAAGAATCAAGGCACTAAGCGAATTAGTCGCTGCTACCATCTTATCAAAGTCAACTCTATATCGACCATCCGTTTTGGTAAATGCTCCCATTTCTTTGAAATAATTGAATCGAAGCATGTTTGCTTTCCCGTGTGCACTACTTGCACCAAATCGAACCGAACGAAATATTCCGGCAAGAAATGTCACGTAATTGTCCATCACTTTACCTTCGGTCAACTCCCCAATTTCAAAAAGCTGAGTTACCATATAAAGGCCTAAGATGTCGGCTTTACCTTCTTCCAACGGAGAGAATGTTTCTTTAAGAGCCTCACGCACTAAGCCCTTGTTATTGATGGTATTCTTAATACCTAGACCGTGTGCCACTTCATGAAACATGGTGTTTCCAAAAAATGCATTGAACGTAATATTGGCCTGCTGATCCTCTACAATTAGTTGCTTTGAAATTGGAACTAAGATCTTATCGTACTTGGCGCGCATGGCGTTTTTCAATTGAGATCTACGCGTTCCTTTCTCCAGTTGAACCTCTTCGTCATTTGGAAGATTTACGGCAATAGTCTTGCTTCCTGCATTGCAGTCTCCAGAGTAATAAACCACATCAAATGCTGCCAATTGAGAATCTCGACCTGGTTCTTCCCGCTTATACTTGTCATCGCATGGAAGTGTCTCCTGCAACTGTGGAAGTAGCGTTGTATAGTGCGCCAATCGTTGGCTCCACTCTTTGTCTTTAATCAGGATGTAGCTTTCGTGAGCAGCCTTGTATCCATATAACTTATCCTCATAATTCTCGATTGGGCCAATAATGAAATCCAGACCGTTATCCTTCATATCCATCCAAGCCAAATCACTGGCCATGTAGTCGTCCGTTCTCAACGCCTCAGCACGTAAAGTCAAATAATTCTTCAAGCTAGCTTCTTCGGCTAATTCAGAAGCCTGTACTAAAAGATCAGCAGCTTTATTCACCTGATCGCTGAAGTAATCATGATACCACACTGTTTTGAGTTTTC
Organism: Bacteroidia bacterium; assembly: GCA_047611425.1. GTDB lineage: Bacteria > Bacteroidota > Bacteroidia > UBA10329 > UBA10329 > JBLFWJ01. Next base: position 14,923 of record JBLFWJ010000012.1, read on the forward strand.
CTTCTTCATCTCTACGAACCATTGTGTAAAGGCTTGTCTTGTTCTCATCTTCGAATTCATCGAATTCGTCCATAGTCATGTCCGTTGGATAGAAGTTAGCTCCAAGCGGCTTCTCACCTATTCCTTCAACAAAAGACTGATCGTTATCCAATCTATCCCAAGGTCCGTAATTGATCCTTACAGCAGTTTCCATTCTTGGATCAGGAAGGTTGGCTAAAAGTTCATCTTTATCTCCGTAAGATTCATTCCAGAACAACTCGTCCATGATCTTAGCAGCCTCGATCATTATTGGAATCATTTTCTTCTCTGCTTCGGAAACTTTGGAAAGATCTGTGGTCAGCTTAAATGTTGTGTAAATTGATGAAGGGTCGTGAAATTCTACTTCAGCTTTTGCATCATCATTTGATGTTTCTTCTTTCGGTCCTGCACATCCAAATAAAAGACACGCAGATGCCACTAAAAATAAATTGTGCTTAATCATGACAAGGTTTTTGTAAAAGTTAACGGTGCGGCTCAAAGATGGTTGATTTGCCTTTAGAACTGATCTGTGAGTTGAAAAAAAAAGAAAATATCAGTTGAATGCTGAATGGATGACAATTTTAGATTCAACTTTTTACTTTAGCGCTCATGTTTTTGGCTACCATCGATTTTCTGGACGTTGCTTTTTTCGTTGTGAGGCAATTGCTTGTCATTACCATCATATACGTTGTAATAATCTTGGTGATTAGGGTTTCGGGTTATTACGAATTGAACAAATGTCCAGAATGCGGGCATCGGTTAAAACGATCTTCTAGAAGCTCCACAGAACATCTTGCCAAGCGGTTTAGTTTTGGAATACTTCCATTAAAGCGATACCGGTGTTACTCATGTTACTGGGAAGGCGCGGCTTTTCAAATCCATAAGAGTGGTTCGGAGCCCACTCCGAAAGAAAATGAATCTATTGAGGAAAAAGAGCCTACCAAAACAGAATCAGCCGAGGTCAAATTAGACGATTAGGTTTTCGTGAGGAAGGTTTTGGTTAACTCATAATCACTCCAAACTAAGAACGACATACTGATTCAATCTAGAACTTGTGATGGAGAATCCGGAACCGAATCGTTCACTTCATTCATAGTTGTAGAATGATGATCGATCAAAAGCCTGAGGTTTTTCAAGTTAGATTGAAAAAAGAAATCCCATATATCACCTACAACTGGTATTCCACCTATGACTACATCTATTAATACGTTGAAAAGCATTCGGAGTATTAATTTGGCTGGAGCGCCATGCCGGACGAGGCTAGCTACTATAAACAAAGAAATTAATCCTGTAATCACATCACCAACCACTGGTATGAGTCCAATTATGGGGTCTAATCCTACCCTCTTATTGATGATTGGAATGCGGATCCATTCGTCCATGATCCAAACAAGCCGTTTAGCAAATTCAATATCCTTTGGAGCCGGAACCCCGCTACCTATTTTCTGTTGACTCATCAACCATTTTAGGATTGAACTTTTCGGGATGATGTGCAGTTACCGAACGGTAGAAATCTTCAATTATTGAGAAGTCTTTTGCCATGTCATCCGATGGGTACAATACTTTTCCAAATCCGCATTCCTTTTTTCCATAATCAATGTAAGCTAATACGATGGGCACATTTGCGCCCTTTGCCATGTGGTAGAACCCCGTTTTCCAACGGGTTGTTCTAGATCGGGTTCCTTCCGGAGCAATTACGACAAACAATTCTTCTCTTTCATTAAAGATTCGACTCACTTCATCAACGAAGTTGTTTTTTTTAGATCGGTCTACAGGAATTCCGCCCAGCAACTTGAAAACCCATCCCAAGGCGCCATCAAACAATTCCTTTTTGGCTAAGAATTGACCACGAGGTTTCATAAGATAATCCAACCCTAGCCCTATCGGGAAATCGCGATTTGCCGTGTGCGGAGCAACAAGTACAACCGCCTTCTTTACTCCATCAGGCATTTCAGGTTTTGCAGTCCAGCCACCCAATCGATAATAACGGAAATGACACAGCCAAAGAAGAAATTCGCTCATAATCAGATTCTTAGTTTGGACAAATATGAGGACAAAAAAAGAGGTCGCATCAAGCGACCTCTCATTTATTCAGGATGGTTCGATAGATTACTTTATCACTACTCTATCGGTCCATGTTCCTTCACCTGTATTCACTGTAAGCAGGTATGTTCCAGTTGCTAAAGCTGTAAAATCAAGCTTTTTAAGTTGTCCTTCAATAATGGAAGACATTGCGCTGCTAAAAACAGACTTACCGGTTAGGTCGGTTACAGAAATATCAATTGGAGCGTTGAATGTTTGCCCAAATTCAACCGTAATAATACCATTGCTTGGGTTTGGATATGCTGATATAGAATTTGCCAAAACAGTCGCTTCGATTCCAACAGAAGGGTCGATTGTAACATCAACAGGCGTTCTTGAACTAATACATTCAACTCCATCAGCTTCTACTTCCCAATCGTAGTAGTAATAGTAGTATTGCTGGCTTCCTGTATTTGCTCCAGTAATGGTAACCATATCTCCTACTGTATATGGGAAATTAACATTACCAGGGCTATCGTCTCTCCACATTCCGTGGTCTGCTTCGAGGGCACGAAACCTGTAGTCAGTTCCTGGTACTAAATCCCAATTTGTAAAGTAAATCCTTGATTCTCCTGCAGGAATATTGAACTCCTGGCTAAAAACTGTATTACCATTGGAATCTTCAATGTAAGCTGTTCTATTTCCAGCAGTTTCAGTGTAGACTTTCACTGAAATCAAAGAGCAATCCTCATTAACATCAAAGTAATTGTAGTAGGTAGTTGAAGTGTGATACACTCCATCACCAGCTTTATTAGTTCTTGCGCCATAAGTGGTACCACCACCGTATGCATGAACTTCTTCCACATAAAAAGTTGTGTTGCTATTTACTACTGGGGTTGTCCAGTTTGCACCAGCACCAACTGGACTTCCTCCAGCTGCCTGATCATACCAGTTGAATTCAGAGCCAACCCCAGTTGCTATTAGATCTGCTGGTCCAGCGCTTGGAATAACCACATCATTAGCATTTGGAGCAGGTGCATTCAAAGTTGAAACATTAATAGGTGTTGAGGTGAAATCGTCACAGGCGCCAGATATTGTAACTGAGTAGCTACCAGGTTGGCTTACTGTAATACTCTGACCGGTCATCTGGTTAGACCAAGTATACTCTGATGCTGCTGTTGATGTTAGAATAACTGATCCTCCCTCACAGAATTCAAGATCACCAGTGGCGGAAACCGTTGGAGTCTCATCAGGTGAAACTTCTACCAATAATGATGCAGAAACCGCATCGCAGCCATTTGGTGCAGTTACATGAACCATATAAGTTCCTGGAGTAGTCACGCTAATAGATGGCGTAGTAGCTCCATTAGACCATAGGTATGTATATCCGGATCCGGTAGGGCCATCAAGGTCAAGTGATTGTCCAGCACACAGCACTGTTTCTCCACTTGAAGTAATTACCGTTTCAGGTGCAATACACTCGTTCTCAATAACCGTTAGGAATTGATCGGCAATAGGGTTTGTAACTACCTGATGAATACCTGAAGATGGCCAGTCGATTACAACGCTATCAATAGCAGTGTTTACTCCAAGACCAAAGTGACATTGAAGTGAATTTGAGATACCATAACTCTCTCCAGCTCTTACTTCTCTAACTTGTTGTCCCCAAGGGCCATAAAGTCGAACGACAGATCCTATAGCACTTCTGTTTGAGATTGTTCCCTCAAGGTTTACTACCACCCAGTGATTGTCGTTTCCATCATTCATCCAAACTGCATCAGCCGTACCAGAAGGTGTGGTATAAATGTTTGCGTATCCACCATAGATATCCAAGAAACCATCATGGTTCAAATCTCCAACTGCCAGAGATTCCATATCATTTGACCCAAACAAGCCATTGATTTTTGTGAAAGTCTTGTCTCCGTTGTTTCGGTAATAAGCGTAGTCCGTGCCTGTAACTATTACATCCACATACATATCATTATCAAAGTCTCGCATTAGACCTTGAATAGGTGTACCAACAGACATGTCCAAACCAGTTGTAGCAAATATGTCTGTAAAAACGTTATTTACATTTTCAAGAAGCATATTATCTACATCGTGATTTGTGATGAATGCATCAAAATCTCCATCATTGTCCATATCCTGGAAGTCAGTTGTCCATGACTGCGCACCTATCCTTAAATTAAAAGGGTCGGAAAAATCTTCTGCATAGTTGTTATTTCCGTCATTCAAGAAAACTTGATTTATCCTTCTTTCGTCAGTCGGGTCAGAAACGCCCTGCCGACAATGAGTGATATAAAGGTCAAGGTCACCATCAAGATCAAAATCTGTAAAGGTTGAACCGTAGTTACCAGAACCATCCCAACCACCAGTTGGGGTCATTGGTATAATGTCATCTCCAGAATACTCAAAATTGCCAGTTCCGTCATTCTTCCAAATACCAGAAGGGCCGGTATCTCCACAAGAAAAGAAATCAATGTATCCATCGCCATCCATATCGGCAACATTCACACATTGAGTATCCAAACCGTAAGATGGCAATTCACTAACAACATAGTTTGTACCAGTAGCATCTGCTTTCGCATAGTCTGGTTGCCCACCGAATAAACCGGAGAAAACATCTCCATAACCATTGTTGTTTGCATCACCAGCAGTCATACCCCATGCGTTCCCGCCATCCATTTCAGGGCCATCAAGTTCAGTCCAAATTCCGTTCAACCCTTGATACTCGATATATAGGTTTCTCGCATCATCAAGGCAAACAATATCGTCTAATCGGTCACCATTCATATCTTGAATGCACAAAGCCACACCACTATATTTAGTTGGGTCTGTAACGTTAGAAACTTGATTGGTAAAAGAAGTTTGCGCAACAGCCGTTGCTGGTATTAATGCGGCTAGAATAAGCCAGTACCTTCGGGTAAAATTCTTCAATTTCATTTGATTTTAATTGCGGTTCAAACCGTATTTCATGCAAAGATGCCAAAAAACATTGCTGATTTTTGACTTTTGGATTACAAATCAACGCTTAACCGATGAACCGCTTATTTCCAAAGGGTTAGAGGACCACTAATTAAATCTCCTCCAAGCTTTTACTGGGAACCCAGCCTGTATTGCCATCAGGAAGTTTGATACGCTTCCAATCCCCAGTTTGATCTTCCTCTTCGACTACGAGTCCTTCGTGAACAACGAACAGATCGTTGCCACTCTTATCTGGTGAACTCTTTACCGTTAGGGAGGGTTGCATTACAACTGCCCGATTGTCGTTGGTCAGGTGGTTAAAAGAGGTTTGAGCTAAGTAGACACTTAAGAGAAGAAAAACTCCGAATACGATTGATCCAAAGAATCCATTCTTTTTAATGAAGGGATTTGTAGCCGTAACAAATAGGATTATGCATCCAACCAAAAAGCAGGCTATCAAAACAACTAGCCATGCCCATTGATCCACATGAAGAATCTGGTATAGACTGTTCCATTTAGTAACGAACCACAATTCTGGAACTGCCTCAATCTTATCTACGGTTCTAAGTTTTGCCAAGCGAAGGTTGAACTGAATATCCTCATCAGAAGGGGCAAGTTTTAGCGCTCGTTCATAATTAAGAATTGCCCTTGGAATATTTCCCGTTCGGAAATAGGCGTTACCCAAATTGAAGTGCACTTCTGCCGAAACATACTCTTGACCAAGAATTGATTCGTATTGAATAATCGCGGAATCTAAGGATCCAGAAATGAATGCCTTATCTCCGATAGACTTGATTTCTTCCACTTGGGCAAATGCTCCAACAGTAAGCAAGACAACCGCAAGAATCAATATGAGCAGCCGCTTAAACATGATCTTGGATCTTGATTACAGCGTTCATTGCTTGATTATAAATTTCACTCATTGAGCCGCCAGAAGATGGCGCGTACCGTTTAAACTCTGCATCGCTCATCACCTTCAAGTAGGCTTCAGAAACCTCAGTAGGCACTTCTTTCTCATTGAACAACGAAGTGATTTTCTCTTTGCTCATTTCACTTTGCGGAACGTTGAATTGATCTCCAATGAAACCAGACATAGCCTTTTGAATCTCTTCGTAAAACTCGGCTTCCTTATTTTCATTCTTCAATTTCTCCGCAGTTTTCAATCGCTTTCTAGAAAGTGATTTGGCCCGTTTGCTTTTGGTGTGTGCTTCGTTGCCAACTGTTGAAGCAATGTATCCTCGGTAACCAAAGAATCCTGTAAGTAGAATAAACGGCATCAACAAGATCAGATAAAAACTCCCAGATCGATAGAATAGATCGCCTTGGGTAATGATTAGATATTGCCCTTGCTTGATGTATCGAATATCACTTCCTATTACCTTAAGGTCTTCTTTGCTCGCTACGTTGATAGTTCCTTGAGTACCACCTTCTTCCTCGTCTCCTTTTTCCACGTTGATTACAATCATTTCTGATTGCTTGGTCACATACTTATTCTGCTTTGGGTCGTAATAACTAAAAGTGAAAGGCCCCAATTCAAACTCCCCAGCATAACGAGGAATAAGCAAGTATTCAAAGGTTCTTGACCCTGAAATTCCTGAGGGACTGACCTTGATTTTATCGCTGGTCTTCGGATCGTATGATTCTACATCTGGAGGAAGATCCAACTCTGGAGCCCGTACCTGATACAGATTTCCTTTACCGCTAATTGTAATCTTCAAATCGATGGTCTCATTCGATTTCAACTCGGTGCGGTTCACCTTGGTTTTCATATTGAAGGTTCCAGTCAAACCGGTAAAATCTGCTGGTTTTCCTGAAGAAGGAAGATCCTTCACATTGATTGTAGCACCAGGAATTACTAAAGAGGCCCGAACATTCTGATATCCTCCTCCAAACATGTCGAATATTGATCGACTTCTTTTACCCGATTGTTGTCTTATAACGAGATCAACTGGTGTGGCGGGAATTTCAATATTTCCAGCTTTTTGAGGATAAAGAATCGTCTTTTTCAACTCCAAAACCTGATACTGAACTCCATCCCGAATTTCATCTTTCACTTGAATCTGGGCACCGGGATCAATATCCTCTTTCCAAAACCCTTCGAACGTTGGTAGTTCAATGCCTTCCAAATTCACCACACTAACCCGGCTGTAAACCTTATGTATTGCGATGATCTGCTCACCACGATCAACGTTTCTCTTGCTCAGTTCTAATTCACCAAAAAGAGTTTCGGCATTGGCCTGAGCTGGTTGTTGTGCACCTTGATTGTTTTGTTTTTTCGGTCCGGACTTTGCTCCGGCCTTACCCTTTAATACTTTGATTTTTAGTGGATTGGACTTGACCACCTTTCCATCAACAGTCATTTGAGCTTGACCGATATTAATCTCTCCTACTTCAATTGCCTGCAAGTAAAAGCTCAAAGTCAAAGACTGAGTCATGCTTCCATTAACGAATTGCATGCTGGATGATCGGTTCGGTCCACCAAGTACTCTGAACCTTGAAAAATCTGGAGGTGTGAAATTATCTCCACTATCATCAATGCTGAAAGAAATTTGAAACTGCTGACCCAGCTGAACCTGAGCAGGGGCGCTGGCCTTCAGCGTTTGTGCAATTGAATCTGCCGGGCCAATGAAGAAAGCCAACAAAAGAATGAAGCACCGAGCCATGAGACCCTTCGCTGCGCTCTGGGTGACGCTTGTAATTCTAACGATATGTTCGGCCGATGTTCTCACCAGTCCTTTTCAATATTGGTCACCTTTTTCTTTTGCTGCTTTTGCTGCAATTTATCCTGAAGATCCTTCTCCTCTTTGTCCAAAGCATCTAGCATCCGCTCAGCATCTTCTTTCGAGATCTCATCTGGCTTGGGCTGCTGTTCCTCTTTTTTCTCTTGCTCCTCCTGCTTCTCTTGATCTTCTTTTTGTTCTTGATCCTGCTTCTGTTCCTCGTCCTTCTTCTCTTGATCTTTTTGTTCTTGATCTTTCTTCTCTTCCTTATCCTTTTCCTCGTCCTTCTTCTCTTCGTCTTTATCCTGATCCTGTTCTTGCTCCTGCTCTTGTTGCTGCTGCAGCATTCGCTTAGCGTAGGCGTAATTGTACTTCGTTTCCTGATCCTTCGGACTCAACTTTAAAGATTCCTTATAGGCATCAACACTCTCTTGATACTTCTCCTTTTTCATAAGGGAATTGGCCATGTTGTGTAATGCGGCTGCCTTGTCATCCTTTTCCTTTGCCAGCCCGGCAGAAGTTCTGAAGAGCTCGGTAGCTTCTTCATACTTTTCTTGCTTATACATGGCATCACCCAAGTTGAACTGAGTCACAAACGGGTCAGCTTCTCCCTCTTGAGCCTTGCGGTATTCCACTTCCGCCTGATCGAACTTGCCTTCCTTATATAGTTCGTTCCCTTTTGAAACGAAGCCATTTGGATCGTCTTGCGCTACGACCACGTTACAAACCAGTGATACTAAAAGGATGATACCGGTGAAAACTCCCTTCAAGGAATCCCCCACCCTTCGGGCACCCCCTTTAAAAGGGGGGACAGGCCGAGTTCCTCCTTTAAAAAGGAGGTGGCCGACCTTTGGGAGGTCGAAGGATTTTGTGTTTTGACCCCAGACAATCCTCATTTCTTTTTCACTTCAAACAATTTAATATGTCCGAACAGTTTGCTTTTACGAGACGGAATCAACAATTCAATAAACAATAGTGCCAAAGCGATGGCTAAGAATATTTGAAATCGATCTTCGTAACTGGTAAACATCTTGCTACCGTATTCAGTTCGCTCCATCTTTTCTAATTCGTCAAAAAGGGCGTTCAATCCAACCTTTGTACTATTGGCGCGAATGTAAGATCCATCTCCTGCTCCAGCTACTTGCTGTAACATCACGTCATTCAATTTTGAAATAACCGTATTTCCCTCTTTGTCTTTTCGATAGCCCAATTTTCTTCCTCGTTGATACAGCGGAATTGGTGCTCCATCTGTGGATCCAATTCCAATTGTATGAACGGTCATTCCTGCTTCAGCAGCAACGGTAGCCTGTTCCATCGCATCATCCTCATGATTCTCTCCATCGGAAATAATGATGATGGCGCGATTCTTTTGATTCTGCTCATCAAACGATTGGGCAGCCAATTCAATTGCTGCTCCAATAGCCGTTCCTTGGTTAGGAATAATGTCCGTGTCAATCGAACTCAAGAACAGCTTTGCCGCTGAATGATCTGTGGTTAAAGGCAATTGAACAAACGCCTCACCTGCAAAAACAATCACTCCTATCCGGTCATTCTTAAGCCGATCAATCAGTTTGCTGATTGCTTGCTTACTTCTAGCCAATCGGTTTGGTGCCAAATCCTCGGCCATCATACTATTGGAAACGTCCAACGCAATCATCACATCAAATCCTTCCCGCTTTACTTCTTCGTACTTCGTCCCAATCTGTGGATCTGCAACAGCAATGGAGAGAAACACCAATGAAGCCGTGATTAAACTGGCTTTCAATCCGGTTCTGAAAGATGAGAACTTGGGAATCATATCATCCTGCAGGCCGCTTGCAATAAAGGCTTGCATAGATTTTCTCCTCCAGTTTCGCAACCAAATGAAAATGATAATCATCAACGGAACGCTGATCAGCAGGTAGAGCCCTATGTCGTGTGCAAAGCGATACATCAGGCCGGTATGCTTCTTAGGTAAGTACTGCGTAGAAGCACGTCAAGGAATACCAGTAGGAATCCGATCAGAGCCCATGGCAAGTATTCCTCTTTTTTCTTTCGGTATTCTGTCACATCAATCTTGGACTTTTCCAATTGATCGATCTCTGCGTAAACGTTTTCGAGTGTTTCGTTGTCAGTGGCCCGGAAATACTTGCCACCAGTCTTAGCTGCAATATCCCTTAACAGAGGCTCATTGATTTTCACCTCCATGTCCTGATACCTCTTTCTACCAAAAGGATCGGTAAATGGAAATGGTGCCATGCCTTTGGTTCCAACTCCAATAGTGTAAACTCGAATGTTGAATTTCTGTGCAATCTCCGCAGCTGTTTCTGGAGCAATCGATCCTGAGTTATTGTCGCCATCCGTTAAGAGTATCACAACTTTGCTTTTGGCCTCGCTATCCTTCAAACGCTTAACCGCAGTTGCCAATCCCATACCTATCGCGGTACCATCTTCAAGCATGCCTTGCTTAATTCCACCAAACAGGTTTTTGATGACAGAATGATCCGTAGTCAAAGGACATTGGGTAAAACTCTGTCCAGCAAAAACCACCAAACCAATTCGATCGGTAGGTCTATTATCAATGAAGTTACTGGCTACTTTCTTACTGGCTTCCAGTCGGTTAGGCTTGAAATCTTCAGCTTGCATACTTCCCGAAATGTCGAGACTCATCACGATGTCAATCCCTTCAGTCGTTACATCTTGCCAACTGCTGGAAGATTGCGGTCTGGCCAAAGCGACAACCAAAAGAGCCATACCAAGTAGCCTAAGGATCAACGGCAAATGCACCAATCGCTCCTTTAAAGTTCGATTGTGATCCAACATTCCTGAATCGGAAAACACCACATCAGACCGATTATCATTGTAACGATACCATTGCCAGCCTGCCCAAATCGGAATTAGGATAAGCAGGTACAACACCCAAGGATCTTTGAATGTGATATCAGCCAGCATTCTCTTCGGTTGGGTTTTCTTCCTCGGATGATTCATCCAGAGGCATAATCAATGTTGTTCTTACGAAATTGAAAGCGGTTTCCAAGCTTCGTTCGTTCTCGTCAGCTAAAGGCTTAACCTTTGCAAATTTCACCAGGTCAGCCAACTGCAGCGACTTTCGAATCTCTGTTTTCAATTCATTATTTAACTGAACTGATTTCAAAGAATCCATAATCTCATCAGTTGTTTGCTCCAAAGCATCTAGATGATATCGGTCTTCGATGTACTGACGAACAGCCTCTGAAACTTCAACATGAAACTGCTTTGCCTGATCATTCTGCCAAAGCTTGGCTGCTCTAATTTCTTCAAGTCTCTTGAGTGCAATCTCGTGGGCAGGAATCTTCGGCTTCTTGCTAAAAACCACACCTTCCTTCTCTTTTTTCTTCCTCCAAAGGAAATAGCCAATACCACCAATAAGCGCTGAAATTGCCAAAACCAGCAACACCCATTTCATAATTGCCCACCAGTTGAACGGAACTTCTTTCGGTTCCTTAATGTCCATGATTTCGGCTTCCATATTGACCACCACATCTGAAACATAGATCTGCTGAATATCAGAAATCAACACCTTATTAGTATCCTGATCAATGATGACCGGAATACCAGGGATAGCCATGTACCCTGTATCAAAAGAGGTTAAGACCAAACGCTGATGGAACGTAGTGCCAGAATCCGTTACCGTTGTATCAACGATGCTCGCTTCTACCAGCTCAATCTGAGCCGTGAGCGTATCCTTTATATGTGGAAACGCAACCTGCGAACCATTCGGAACATCCACATAAATGTCCATGTTCATTTGATCACCGATAGTGATCTCGATGGAATCAACTTTCGATCTGATCTTGTATTCCTGAGCCATCAAACTCAATGAATACAGCGACAATAGCGATATGAAAAACAGCCTTTTCATCAGAATCTACTTTCTCGTCTTTTGAAAAGATTCATCAATGGAATGGTGTAATTCTGATCCGTTCTGATCCAAGCAGTGTCAACACCACTTTTATTGAACATCTCTTTTAGCTTCCCTTCGTGCCTCAAGTTATTCGCCTTGAAATGTGTTCTCACGTCTTTCGAAGACGAATCGTACCATCTGGTAATTCCTGTTTCAGAATCCTTCAATCGAATCATCCCAACATTTGGAAGTTCTGTTTCGCGATGATCATAAACACGCAAGGCAACAAGATCATGTCTTCGCTTTGCGATACGCATGGAATCCTCAAAACCCTTGTCCATAAAGTCAGAGATGAGGAAAGCGATACTTCGCTTCTTTACTACTTGATTGAAATACTTGAGTGCAGCGTCAATGTCAGTTCCCTGATGTTCCGGTTCAAAATTGATCAACTCTCGAATAATCCGAAGTGTGTGCGACTTTCCTTTTTTTGGCGGAATGAATTTCTCTACCCGATCCGAGAATAGAATCACTCCTATTTTGTCGTTATTCTGAATGGCAGAGAATGAAAGAACAGCAGAAATTTCCGTCATCAACTGACGCTTCGTTTGCTCTCCACTTCCAAACTTTCCAGATCCGCTAACATCTACCAGAAGCATAACGGTCAATTCCCGTTCTTCTTCAAACACCTTTACAAATGCCTGATCGTACCGTGCAGTTACGTTCCAATCAATGTTTCGAATGTCATCCCCATGCTGGTATTCTCGCACTTCAGAAAAAGCCATACCGCGTCCTTTAAAGGCACTATGGTAGTGCCCAGAAAAGATCTGGTTTGAGAGACCCTTGGTCTTAATCTCAATTTTGCGGACTTTTTTTAGAAGCTCTGAGGTTTCCATTTTAATAGCGAATAGTGACCAGCGAATAGTGAAAAGTGGTCTCGGACTCGAAAAGCAATGCTGTAAGCCAAGTTCTTAAGGAACTTCAACTTTGTTCAGAATTTCAGCAATAATTTCCTCAGAGGTGATATTCTCAGCTTCTGCCTCGTAGGTCAAGCCAATTCTGTGTCGTAATACATCATTGCAAATTGCTCGAACATCTTCCGGAATCACGTAACCTCTTCGCTTGATGAAAGCATATGCTTTCGCTGCCTTAGCCAAAGCGATACTTGCTCTTGGTGAACCACCAAAACTTATCAGATCCTTCATTCGATCTAAACCATACTTCTCAGGATTACGAGTGGCGAAAACAATATCAACGATATAGTTTTCAATCTTCTCATCCATGTAAACCATCCGAACTGCCTCTCTTGCTCGGATTATATCCTCCGGCTTAAGAACCGGTTTTGCCGTTGGAAACTCGCTCATCACATTCTGGCGAATAATTTTCTTCTCCTCTTCTTTATTAGGATAAGTGATTACGACCTTCAGCATGAAACGATCCACCTGCGCTTCAGGTAGCGGATACGTTCCCTCCTGCTCCACCGGGTTTTGAGTCGCCATAACTAAAAATGGTTCTTCCAACTTAAATGTGTTGTCGCCAATTGTCACTTGCTTTTCCTGCATGGCCTCCAAAAGCGAACTTTGAACCTTTGCTGGCGCACGATTAATCTCATCCGCGAGGATGAAATTGCTAAAGATTGGCCCCTTCCGAACTTCGAATGAAGCCGCCTTTTGATTGTAAATCATTGTACCAATCAAGTCAGCAGGAAGAAGATCCGGAGTAAATTGAATACGGCTAAAACCGGCATCGATTGCGGATGCAAGTGTGTTAATTGCAAGCGTTTTAGCCAGTCCTGGCACACCTTCCAAGAGAATATGTCCTTTGGAAAGTAGGCCAATCAAAAGTCGCTCAACCATATGGTGTTGACCAATAATCACCTTTTCCATCTCCATAGTAATCAAGTCCACGAAGGCACTTTCCTTCTCGATCATTTCATTGATCTCCTTGATGTCAGTCATTGTATTGGTTTTTGATTTGTGCGGTGCAAATTTAGAAATCGAATTATACCAGCAACGCCTCAATACCATTGATGTTTTTAATTGGCACGTTAAGAAATGTTAAGCAGCTTTTTAACATTTTAAATTCCAACGTTTTATGCTTGTTGAGTGAAGTGGGAATTTGCTCGAAAAAATGACATTTGTTGGTACGATTGTTGGCTTATCCTTGCAGTTCTAAAACAGGGATCATCATGAAAACTTTCTTTCTCGGCCTAGCCATTCTTCTGACACTTTCGAGCTGTGTCAGCAACCGCATCTACTTTACTGTTGACACACAAAAGCAATTAACCGGAGAAAAGATTGACCTGAAACAAATTCAGTTTTTCAATTCTGAAGAAATCGTCCTTGTTCGTCAAGCCAGTGAAGCTGAGGTTAATGTAGAGGACGGAAAGCTCAAGATGAAGAATGGAAAGATGGTTGAAGAAATCATCATTCCAGCAGGAACACCAGGTATTTGTGAGGTTTATGACGAACGATCTCTTCGTGTAAGTTTTGACGATGGAGAAGGAAATGCCCTTCCTTTTATTGTAGAACGAAAAGGTGGTGTCGTTGTAGATCGCTCTGGATTTAAGCTGGGTGGAAAAGACTGGAAGAAAACCAGAAATGGTGGTAAAGTTGGAAAGGTTGATTATGAAAAGGAAGTATTCACGATTGTCCGCGGAGCCGATTCAAGACTATTGATTGACAAGACCACTTTAACGAAGGTTGATAGAACGACAAAGGTGGCTAAGGGGCGAAAGCTCTAAGAACTAAATTCGCATCATGGAATTATTGATGACCAAAGTGTGCATGACGCGAGATATTGGCGTGCACGGTAATTTGTTCGGTGGCTTAATGCTTTCTTGGATTGACGAAGCGGCAGTTGCCATGGCCAATCGTATTTGTCAAACACCAAACATGGTTACCCGAAAGATGACCGAAGTCCTCTTCGAGAATCCCGTTAAAGTTGGTCACTCCATTAATGTATATGGTGAGGTTGGTGTTGTAGGAAACACATCAATCACCATAAATATGGAGGCCAGAAGATATAATGTTTACAATGGCGAGGAGGTAATCGTGTCTTCAACAACCATCGTTTTTGTTCGAATAGATGACAATGGGCAAAAGGTTCCGTTGGGCGAAAATGTTAAGAAACGTTATTCGAAATAATCTATTGGCAACCGATAAACCGAATCACGTTTTCCCGCTAATTCAACATAATTGTAAGTGCTAAATTTGGCGCCCAATTGAAAAGAAACAGACTATCTCAATGCAAAAGATCACCATACTTGTTTTAACTGTATTTCTTCCTCTTTCTCTTGTTTTTGGTCAAGGGGCAGAACTCAAGTTCAAGATTGAAAACGCTGCCGAAGGCACGGCTAAGTTGGCTTATTACTACGGCAACAAGCAGTACATCAAGGACTCGACAAAAGTGGATGCAACCGGGTCGTTCACGTTTAAGTCTGACGAGAAATATGACGAAGGAATTTACCTCGTTGTGCTACCTCCAAAGAACAAATACTTTGAAGTGATTATGGACAAGGAGCAGAAGTGGACGATAAGTGCCGAGAATTCTGACCTTGTCATGTCAAGAAAAATAAAGGGTTCAGAAGAGAACACAGTGTTTCTAGAATACTTGAAGGATCTTGAAAGTAAGAAGTTGGCAATTGAGGCGCCAAGTAAGATTAAGCGTCATTACGAAAGTGATACTACAGATGTAAATCAGTCTTACAAAGAGAAGCCCGCTTACAAGAATGCTTTGGAGGAAATGCAACGAATAAATCAAGAGGTTGCTGACTTCAAAGAAGGTTTTGTGGTGAAGTATCCGACTGCATTTATTTCTAAGGTAATAACCGTGTCTAAGGAACCAGAGGTTCCTGATGAGATTGGGGCAGCAGATTCAGAAACCAAGGATCTGGTTCGATGGCTTTACTTCCGAGACCGATATTGGGACAACATCGACCTTGATGATGACCGCCTGTTAAGAACTCCGGTGATGCACGGGAAAATGGAGAAGTACATGACCCAATTGGTTGTTCAAATTCCTGATAGCATCAACCTAATGGCCGATAAATTAATGGCCAAAACAACTGACCTTAGTGAAATTCAGAAGTACTTCATAATCTGGATAACCAATCATTATGAGACTTCCAAGCAAATGGGCATGGACGCAGTTTTCGTTCATATGGCCAAGAACTATTACATGTCCGGTAAAGCTTATTGGGCGGATTCATCACTAATTGCAAAGATCAGTGAGCGTGCCATCAAATTAGATCCGGTTTTATTGGGCAAAGTCGCTCCCAATCTTTTTATGAAGGACACGCTAGGAAACATGCATTCTTTGCACGGAATTAAAGCCGATTTCACAATTGCTTATTTCTGGGATCCAGATTGCGGACATTGCAAAAAAGAGACACCCAAACTCGCCAAGTTCTACGACAAGTTCAAGGATGAATTAGGAGTTGAGGTTTTTGGTGTTAATACGACCAAAGAAGAGCAACTTTGGAAGGACTTCATAAACGAACATAACCTCAATTTCCTCAATGTTCAGGATCCAGAGCAACGCACAGCATTCAAGTATCGCTACGACATTTACAGCACACCAGTGGTCTATCTGCTTGATAAAGACAAGAAGATTATTGCAAAACGACTTGGTGTAGATGACATAGAGGGGTTTATAAGGTCTTGGAAAGAACGTAAGGAGTAATCAACTGCGTTATTAACTTTGTCCGAAACGGAAAACAATCATGGCACGCAACATTTTCATCTTCGCAATAATCGCAATCGCAGCATTACTTCGAATTTCTGGTATTCTTCCAGAAAACGTAAACCCTGTAGCAGCCATTGCTCTTTTTGGAGGAGCGCTGTTTGCAAATAAGATTCATGGATTAATTATTCCGTTGGCTATCATGTTCTTGTCCGATTTGTACATTGGATTGCATGACTTGATGATTCCAGTTTATTTAGGATTCATCATCATTGGCATGATTGGTTTTGCCATTCGCAAGAATCCTAGCATTGGCAGAGCATTGGTTGGTGCAGGAATCGGATCCATTCTATTCTTCATCATTACCAATGGTGCTGTTTGGATGAGCTCTGGGTTCTATACCCAGAACATTGGTGGATTGATTGATTGCTACGTTTCAGGTCTTCCATTCTTTAGGAATACACTCATCGGAGATATGATCTTCACAGCGGTTCTATTCGGATCTTATCACGCAGCTACTTACAGATTCCCTCGATTGGCCAAGATTAAGGCGTAAATCATCTTGCTTCAAAAAGTCTATTCACCGATTTTATTCGGAGGCGTTGCTATTGCAATCGTCACAAACCTTGTTTTCCTGTTTAACGCGGTAGACCTTCCTGGACTCACAATCGGAGCATTGATCACTAATGTGGTTGTAGTGTTGCTTTCTACCGTCACCTTTGGATTTGTTGTAGCAAGCTCTGGTGAATTCCGCGTTATGGAATTCACTACAGTGCTGAAGGAGCTTATGAAATTGGTTGCTCCATTGACAGTTTTGATCGGAGCATTCACCTACATTTTGTTTCGCTTTTTAGCAGCCGACCTTCTCGAGCTACGAGTTGGTGAGATCAGAGAAATTTGGGAGGCAGCCGGTGATTTTAACTCAGAACAAATCGAAAAAGGGATTGCCAATCAGAAGCAATGGTTATCGCCATTCATTCAAACCACCTTCTTTTTTATGGCCACATTAATCACTGGCTTTTTCACTTCGATTCTCGTAGGCCTGGTTGCTAAGAAACCAGGACTTTAAGAGTTTACTACTCTTTTGCCCAATTCTTCTAAGCTCAATCCGTCAAAGTTTCCAGAGCTCATCAATAGCAAATTGGTATTTCTCCAAGTCAGCTTTTGTAGATGATTTGAAAGTTCAGTTGAATCTGTGATCACAAGTAAATCCTCTCTCGCAAAAGCTTCCTTTACTTCAGCCGGAGTGATGTTTGGTAGTCGTTTATACTTCAGCGTTTCAGGATTGAAGTAGACGATGGCTGTGTCGGCTTTATCCATAGAACCATTGTATTGATCAAGGAAATCTCGGTTCAAACTACTGAAGGTGTGCAGCTCCATGCAGGCCACAAGTCTTCTATCCGTGAACTGATCTTTCACCGCACCTGTTGTCGCCTCCAGCTTGGAAGGTGAATGAGCAAAGTCTTTAAAAACCGAACTGTTTTCTCCTTCAGCAACTAACTC
>JBLFWJ010000013.1:0-32382 GCA_047611425.1 Bacteroidia bacterium
TAATAGGTCTGAAAATTTTTGACAAAGGTATTGGATTATATGACTAAGCAAATTACATTTGCATCCCTTAAATTCCTCCTTAGCTCAGCTGGTTAGAGCATCTGACTGTTAATCAGAGGGTCCTTGGTTCGAGTCCAAGAGGAGGAGCAATAAGAGAAGAGCCTCGCTTTAAAGCGAGGCTTTTTTTGTGCCTTGTAGCTAACGATGCTCTAACCAGTTGAGCACAGAGTTGCTTTAAACTTGCAAATAGCTTGCATGTAATGTGGGTTCTGCCGCATTAATCTTTGTGGTTTCTTAAATCTACAACCTTACCAGTTTTAAGCCGCCAACGACTTGAAAGTTTCAAAATGGGTTGATTTCGAAGTTGTCATTTGACCCTTCCGTATGATGTTTATCACCTCGATTCCTGCTAAGGTTCTTTGTGCAGATTCGAACTCTTTGAACCCTGTACTTATGCAGATTCTGCGTTTGATATTCCTGTGGTCTTGCTCAACGATATTGTTCAGATACTTACAGCTTCTTCGTCTGATCCGGCTCAAACTCCTTCTATTTACTGTTCGGATTGCTTCAGAATTAGCTCCACTTTTATCAATGTTGATTACTCGTGGCCTTCCGTTATTTCCGATAGCCTTATTGAGAAACTTCTGGGCAGAACCTTTCATCCTCCGCTTGGTCAGCAGAAAATCAACTGTGTAACCATATTTGTCCACTGCTCGATATAGATACCTGTCCCTTCCTCCTACTTTAATGTAGGTTTCGTCCATTCTCCAACTATCGCAGACACTGCGCTTTCTCTTATACATTTTCGCCTCAATTAGAGGTGAGAATTTGAACACCCAGCGTTGTAGTGTGGAATGGTCAACCTTCACTCCTCTTATTCTGAGCAGTTCTTCAACATCTCGATAGCTCAAAGTGAACCGTAACTTGAAATACACAGCCTGAAGAATGATTGCTTTTGGAAATCTGTGATGCTTATACATTCTGGTGGCCTTTGGTTTCCACCAAAACTAAACCATCATGATTTTGCAAGATTAACGCGACAGAACCTTCTGGGCCCACATTAAGCCATCTCTATTGAGGTGGTTTTTTTGTTTCCAATCAGAGTCACGTCAGTTGATTTGATTCCATAAGAAGGCTTTTCTGCGGTTTAACCTTTCCAAGTAATGGTATCTTGTCGCATTCAATTCAAGCACAAACAGCCAGAAAAATTGTCGACCACTTTGTCTCAGCAAATCATTCGGACAATCCTGTACTTCGATATTTTCGACCATCCTATCACAAAGGATGAGGTTGTTTATTTCGCTTCAGGTTCTTTGAGCTACAACCAAATCGCTGAGGAGCTTAAAGCGCTTGTTACAGATGGTGAACTTTTCCAAAAGGACGGCTATTACTCTCCAAGGGAGAATATTGGTTCGCTCATTTCTAAGCGAGTTAATGGAGAACTAACTGCTCAAACCGCTCAGGAGAAAGCTTATAAACGCGCAAAGTTCATCGGTAAGTTTCCCTATGTAAAAGCGGCATACATTTCGGGCTCTATGTCAAAAGGTGTTATGCACGAAGACGGGGATGTAGATTTCTTCATCATCACAGAACCAGGGAGGCTTTGGGTTGCACGCACTTTGCTAATCCTGTACAAGAAGATTTTCCTTTTTAATTCGCACAAATTCTTCTGTGTCAACTATTTCATTGATAGTGGCAACCTAGAAATTGAAGAAAAAAACCTTTTTACCGCAACAGAAGCGGCCACTCTCAAGCCTATTTATGACAGCGGAATTTATCACGATTTCTATAAGGCAAATAGCTGGGTTAAGGATTTTCTACCTAACCAAACCGAGCAGGCCGTAATTTATAATGGGAATACAAACAGACCAGTGGCTAAAGCGATTGAACACATGCTTAACAATTCGGTTGGAGATAAACTGGATCGTTTATTCATGTCCACAACATTGAAGTTTTGGAAGACACAATTCAAGGAACTTGATGACACAAACTTTGATCTGGCATTAAAAACTAGAACCTATGTGTCGAAACATCATCCTCAAAATTTTCAAAAGCGGGTTCTTACAGCCCTAGATGAGCGGGTGAAACAGTTCGAGGAAAACCGCAAATCGAGAGTACATTAATTGTGACAAAGCTTCTTTTCACCCATTCGTATTTCTACCGGTTCGACTCAAAACAGTGGAATAACCGTAAGCCTTATCCACCCTTAGGAACTATTACAGCTGCAGCTTTACTGCGAGAAGCTGGGCACTCCGTCTCATTATTCGATACTGCTCTCAAAACTGGACCGCAAGAACTTCCAGCATTGCTGAAAAACCAAAAGGCCAACTTCTTAGTAATCTATGACGATGGCTTTAATTACCTGACCAAAATGTGCCTTACAAATATGCGTGAGGCCGCGTTTGAGATGATCAAGATGGGTAAAACCGAGGGGTGTACTGTGATTGTTTCCAGTTCAGACTCTACGGATCACTTTGATCAATATTTAGACCAGGGAGCGGATCATGTGATTCTTGGTGAGGCAGATGAAACACTAAAGATTCTCGTTTCGGCCATAGAAAATGGAGAATCTGCGAAGGCAATTCCAGGACACTCTTACCGTGAAGGTGGAGTAACCAAAAACTCTGGTTCCAGACCAGTGATGCGCGACCTCGATTCGGCTCCGATGGCCGCTTGGGATCTCGTGAACATTGAAGAATACAAGACTATTTGGTTAGAGCACCACGGTCGATTTTCATTGAATATCGCTACAACACGAGGCTGTCCTTTTAAATGCAACTGGTGTGCAAAACCAATTTATGGCAATCGATACAATTCTAGGTCAGCGGTAAAAGTTGCCGAAGAAATTGAATTCCTTATCACCAATTATGGCCCCACACACTTTTGGATGTGTGATGATATTTTCGGACTAAAGCCTGGGTGGGCGCAAGCATTTGAAGAAGAGGTGCGCAAGCGGAAGCTCAATTTCAAATACATGATTCAATCTAGAGCTGACTTATTACTTCAAGAGGATACCATGAAGGTTTTGGCGAATTCTGGATTGGAAGAAGTTTGGATTGGCGCTGAGTCTGGATCTCAAGAAATTCTTGATGCCATGGATAAAGGCACCAAGGTTGAGCAGATTCATGAAGCAACCCGAGTGCTAAAATCAACTGGGGTTCGAGTGGCATTCTTCATTCAGTTCGGATACATAGGAGAAACTGAAAAGGACATCAACCTGACCATTGAGATGATTAAGACACTGGTTCCAGACGACATTGGTATCTCGGTTTCTTATCCATTGCCAGGAACGGTTTTTTACGAACGAGTAAAACAAGACTTGACAGGAAAATCCAATTGGACGGACTCTGACGACCTTGATTTGATGTTCCAAAACACATATCAACCAAAGTATTATAAGAAGCTGCATCGGTACGTTCATAAGGTTTTCAGGACGCAACAAGGCTTGGAAAATATTAAACTCTTACTTACTGGTTCGGGAAAAATCAACAAACGCACCTTGCGGTCAATTTTAGGTGTGCTCTATTACGTTCCAAGTTCAATACTGGACAGAATGCAATTGAAAAAGCTGAAGACCGAAGGATGAGTGGTGGGGCATTCGACAGCATGGCTGCCGGCTACGATGAGGAATTCACAAACACCCAGATTGGTCGGTTACAACGAGATAAGGTCTGGAGCTACCTCGATTCAACCTTTCTGTTCAATCAAGATTTTCGGGTTTTTGAATTGAACTGTGGTACCGGTGAGGATGCCATTCGATTTGCTCAACGTGGATGCAGGGTTGTCGCCACAGACATTTCTCCAGAAATGATCAATGTGGCAAGAGGCAAGGCCGAGAAGGCCGGAGTTTCAGACCGAATCGAATTCAAAACACTAGATATCAGTAAAGCCGAATCGGCTGATTTCGAAGGTCAATTCAATTTGGTCTTCTCCAATTTTGGTGGATTGAATTGTGTATCCTCCGAAACACTTCAATCACTTCGGAAGGTCTTTGCGGGTTATCTTTCACCAAATGGCAGGTTTGTTTCGGTTGTAATGCCGTCAGCCTGCATGATGGAGTCTTTATACTTTCTTTCAAGATTCCAATTCAACGAAGCTTTTCGAAGAAGAAAGAAAAAAGTTGAATGGAAGAATGACAAAGGAGCGCTTCTCATGATTCACTATTTCGCTCCGAAGGAATTCAGCGTGCAATTCGAAAATTCCTTTACCTCAGAAAGTCTTCTACCCATTGGTTTGTGGATTCCTCCATCGTATACCGAGGCCTTTTTCCATCGACATCGTAAAACTTTAAATGCATTAAGCGGACTAGAAAATCGGTTCTCTCCATCTTTTCTCGCAGGAATTTCCGATCATTACCTCATCGATCTTAAACTCAAAAATTAACCTTGTCTATCCTACTGACACATGGCTATTTCCTTGCGGAGGACCCGAAGGAGGCTCAGATCATGAAGCCATATCCTCCACTTGGTATTCTTTACATAAGCGCCTTTCTGAAGAAGAATGGTGTTGATTGCCAAGTCTTTGATTCCACTTTCAGCTCTAGAGAAGAGTTGGAGCAAAAAATCATGGATGAGCGCCCAAAGATTATTGCCATCTATTCCAATTTGGTAACCAAGGTTAATGTGGTCAAATTGATGAAGTTCATTCGATCCAAGGAGGAATTGAATGACACAAAAATTATACTCGGTGGGCCCGATATAACGTACAACACGCACAACTATCTCAATAGCGGTGCGGATACTGTTGTTATCGGTGAAGGGGAACAAACGATGCTCGAGCTGGCCGAGCATTACTTGAATAAAAAGCACGTTTTAAATGAAATCCAAGGTTTAGCTTTCTTGGAATCGGGCCTAGAAATAAAGACCCCCCCAAGAATTAAAATGAAGGAGTTGGCCGACCTTCCATGGCCAGATAGAAAGGCAATCGACCTCAATAAATACATTGATGTTTGGAAGGACCATCATGGCCAAACGACCGTGTCAGTGAGTACTCAACGCGGTTGCCCGTACACCTGCAAATGGTGCAGCACAGCCGTTTATGGCCAAAGCTATCGCAGGCGGCCAGCAGCTGATGTGGTCAACGAGCTTCGTTGGATTAAAGAGAACTACAATCCTGATAGCATCTGGTTTGTAGATGATGTTTTCACCGTTAGCCATAAGTGGTTGGAAGAGTTTTGCGACCTGATGATCGAAGCCGACCTCAAGCTTAATTTTGAATGCATCACGCGTGCCGAAAGACTAAACGAGCCTGTTTTGGCACATCTCAAAAAAGCCGGTTGTTTTAGAATTTGGATCGGTGCCGAAAGCGGTTCACAGCGCATTATTGACGCCATGGACAGGCGTGTAGATGTGAATGTTGTACGGTCCATGATCAGACAAACAAAAGCTCACGGGATAGAAACCGGCACTTTCATAATGGTTGGATATCCGGGAGAAGATGAGTCGGACATAACCGAAACCATCACCCATCTTTTAGAATCCGACCCTGATCATTTTACTATCACCTTGAGCTATCCAATTCGAGGCACAGAACTGTTTAACGAAGTAGAATCAAAGATCATCACGGAAGGAGATTGGGAAACTACACCCGACCGAGCACTTGACTTCGAGCGGACACACAATCAGCGTTTTTATAATCACGCCATTCGGAGAGTAACCAACGAGGTTTGGTTCGCCAAAGCCAAGAAAAAACGAGGTGCATTTGCTCCATCCACCATCAAACATCGACTTAGATCAGATCTCGCTTACCTGGGAATGAAGTACCAAAAGCTTGTTGGAAAATGAACTTTTTGGCTCAGACGAAATCGATCAACGGAGTCTCAACCCTCACTCCAATAACTGATTCTTTTGAGCAGAAATACATCGCGGTACGAGAAAAGGAAAACCGCATACTGACTGATGAAGCGGTCCTTTCACTGCCCACCGTACCCAAAGGTCATCCTCATTTTGATGAGTGGAAACCCCGGCAGGCGTCCACAAAATCAGTCGTAAACAGTCTTAAAAACCGATCTTTTGAATCCGCACTTGATCTTGGTTGTGGCAATGGCTGGTTCACCAACAAGTTGGCTTCCGTTTCCAAAGAAGTGGTTGGCATGGACATGAACCAGCTTGAATTAGAACAGGCAAACCGTGTGTTTGGCAACGGTCACGTTCGCTTCTGTTACGGAGATATATTCGTCAGCAACCTCCCAAAAGGTCACTTTAACCTGATTACGTTAAACGCTTGTGTCCAGTATTTTCCAGATGCCAAAAAGTTGGTCAACCGATTAATTGAGCTTCTCTCAATTTCTGGAGAAATTCACATAATTGATAGTCCTTTCTACGAAGCCAACGAAATTGAGTCCGCCCGAAAAAGGACCGTTGCCTACTACACCGCTCTTGGATTTCCGGAAATGGCCAGTAATTATTTTCACCATAGTTGGGATAGCCTTCGGCCGTTTAAACATGAAGTAAAGCACAACCCGAACTCATTAAAAAACAAGTTAGGTAGCAGGCTTGGCATTTCCTCTTCTCCATTTCCGTGGATCATTATTAGACCATGAAATTCCTCAAGAAATTTTACTGGGGAATCATTCCAATTCTTGGTTGGATCATAGTGCGTTTTGGCTTCGACTTTAATGGCCTGTACGGACAGGATGCGTATGCTTACTTACTCCATGCAAGAGAATGGAAAGTGTTTTTCTTAGGTGGAAACACTCCCGGCTCATTTTTCTGGCCACCCAATTATTCGATTGTTTCAGGCTTTCTTGGCATCATACTTCAATCGGAAATCTATGCGTTACAGCTTGTCTCCGTTGGATCATTAATCGGAACGGCCTGGATTGTTGACAAATGGATTTCGCGCGCTTATCACATTGAAAACCACACTCGAATTGCGTTTGTTACTCTGGCTATCTTACTATCTCCGTACTTGTTCAGGTTAGGCCAACAATCCATGAGTGATATGCTTGCCATGTTTTTCCTCACAGCTAGCTTTTATCATCTCTGGAATTATCTCAAAACAGATTCCATCAAATCGCTAATTCTTTGGTCGCTTTTCTCTGCCTTTGCTATTACTACAAGGTATCCTGCGGTAATTATTCTCCTTCCCGCATTAGTCTATGTAGGGTTTCGGTTGATGTCAAAACGGCAATTTGGCAAGTTCGTTGTAGGATTGTTGCCCGGGTTAATCCCGCTTTCATTCGCCATTCTCTGGAAGCTTAAAACGGGCGGAATTAACAACGATATTCAAAACGTAATTTTGGAAGGATTGCGCTTCAGCAACTTCCTTAAAACCGAGTTTCACAACGCAGACGGGAGTTCCAGCTACATGCTGCCAAACCTTCTGTTCAACTTAAGTGTCGCTATTCATCCCGGTACCTTCTTTTTAGGCCTTGCTTTGTTGCCGTTCTCCTTTACCGGATTGAAAAGAGATCGGTTCCGATTGATTCTTCTGACCTCAATACTTGTTTACGCCTTGTTTCTATCCGGCATCCCATTCCAAAACTCTCGGGTAATGACGTTCAGTTTTCCGCTGGTCGTAATGTTTCTCTACCCAGCATTTTTAAGATTGACTTCGTTGTTTGAATCGAAGAAGGCGCCTCTAAAAGTGGTATTTTCACTTTGTGTTTTCGTTCAAATTGCGCTTTGCGCTCGAGCCATGCAGCCATCTGTTTCTTATAATTACTTTGAGCGTGAACTCGTTTCTTGGGTCGAAACAACTTGTGCTGCCAAAGTGATTTACACTTCATCTTATTCTCAACTTTTTGACGTGTACAACACTGGTAATCCATTAATGGAAATATTCAATACTCGATATTCTTCCTTCGAGGATAATTCTGTTTTCATTTTCAATGAGGCCCTTATTGAGGGTAAAATCAAGCAAACGGTACCACACCAGAATTGGGAACAGGCAAACAAATTAATGTCGGTTGAAAAAGAGAAGTGCTGGTCAAATGGCTGGTGCATTTATGCTTTGCAATTAAAATGAGCACAGCCAAGAATATCGTTCTTATCACCCCAGGGTTTCCGACAAGTGAATCGGACTATCTCTGCATGCCTTATTTACAGACATTTCTGAAGCAGGTTGAAAAAGACCATGAAGACTTGAGTATTAGGATAATCTCATTGCAATACCCGTATTCTGCTTCATCTTACGATTGGCACGGCATAAAGGTGTTTGCTTGTGGAGGAGCTAATCGACCTTTTCCAATAAGGCTATTCTATTGGCGAAAGGCACTAAATCAACTTTCAAAACTTCACAAAGAAAAAAAGGTTGATGTCGTGCATTCGTTGTGGCTTGGGGAATGCACCTACTTGGCTCAACGCTGGGCAACCTCACACAAGGTTAAGCACGTAGCAACTGCCATGGGTCAAGATGTCCTTACTTCAAATCGATATTTGAATAGAATCAACCTTGACAAACTCACTTCGGTTTTACTTTCTGACTTTCAAAACCAGGAGTTGGAAAAGACACTCGGTAGAGGGACAGGTCATGTAATTCCGTGGGGGTTGGATGCAATGACAGGCACAGAAAATCCTCGGGAAATAGATATTCTCGGTGTTGGTTCTTTTATCAAATTGAAGGATTACGAACTGTTTCTTGCTGTCATTGCTCTTGTGGTAAAAACATACTCAAAACTTAGAGTCACGTTGATCGGTGATGGACCAGAAAAGGCACGCCTCGAGCAACTTGCCAAAACCCTTAACATCACCGACAACATTAAGTTTTTGGGCGAAGTTCCTAGGCCAAACGTCCTAGAAACTATGCAACGGTCTAACGTGTTTCTTCACACCTCCACCTACGAATCGCAGGGCTACGTTCTCAATGAAGCATTGGCAAGTGGAATGTCAATCGTATCAAGAAAAGTAGGGCTTGCCGAGGCTTCTGGTCGGTGGTCAATTTGCGAAACAAGACAAGAAATGGCTGACGCTTCTTTATCGCTTTTAGGACAAACATTTGAGCCCATCTCGATAATGTCAGTTCAAAAGACCATTGAAGGATATAAGCGATTGTACAATTAAAAAAAAGCGCTTCAGTAAATCTGAGAGCCCACGATGATCACCAAAAAACTCATACAACGATTGAAATGGACCGCTGGAGATGCGGCCTTTTCACTTGGAGTTTCTTCATTGTCAACTAGCGGTAAAGGGTGTCGAGTTTTGATCTACCATGGCATTGACCTCGATGGCCGAACAGACTTCAACACTCGGTTTATAAGTGCCGATTATTTCGAAAAACAGATTGCATATTTCTCAAAGCACTTTAATGTTGTTTCGTTGGATGACATTTATGCAAACCGGGTCTCTCAAAATAAATTAAACGTTGCCATCACCTTCGATGACGGATATCTGAATAACCTGAAATACGCGGTTCCAGTTCTTGAAAAACATCAAGTCCCGGCTACCTTTTTCGTCACGGGGATACGAGACCTTGGAACGGACATTCTTTGGCCAGATTTTGTTGACATGGCCACAACGAAGTGCAATAAACCGATTGAAATTCGAGGTCAGGTTTTTCGAAAGAATCGCAATGGTGAACTGACTTTCCAAGGAAAAACATTAAAGCATATTTGTAAGTCTCAGGACTGGAATTACAAGTTGGATATGATGGAGGCACTAAAGCCTTGGGATTCCTTTAGAAAAGACCCTGCTCTGGCAGATTACTGGAAACAAATGACCTCTGACGAGATTAAGAAATTGGCCAGTTCTTCATTTGTCTCTATCGGATCACACGGATATTTTCACAACAATCTGGGCGACATAAATCACGAAAGTGCTTGCCAAGAATTAGAACAATCGAAGCTCTTTTTGGAAAACATCATTCAAAAAGAAGTGCGTTCAATTGCCTATCCAGATGGGTCGTATACCCGAGAATTAGTTGATGCTGCGCTACTGGTTGGATACAGCCAGCAATTGGCTGTTGATTACGTTTTCGAGCAAGACAAACTGGACCCACGAATTCTGGATAGGTTTGGTATCAACCCGTTTATCTCTTGGAACAATCAGTTGAATTGCATTGTGAAAAATAGCTATTGGTAATGGCGGAAAAGGCTCCATATCGGACAGAACGACTTGACGATTCAAACCTCAAGGATGTGCAATTTCTGTACAAGAAAATCTTCGGAAAACGCATATCACTTGAGAACCTGACGAAGAAGTATGACACCAGTTATACCGGAATCAAACATGTGACTTTTCTGGCATATGACGGAACAAAGCCAATTGCTTTTTACGGAGCTCTGCCGCAATTAATGAATCACAAGGGAGAAACAATACTTGCAGTACACACCTGTGACAGCCTGACGTTACCGGACTATCAGCGCAAGGGTCTTCATAAAATGCTTGCGCTAAAAGCGTATGATTTGATGAAGGAACAAGGCGTGCGTTTTGTGTATGCGTTCCACAGTGAAAACACGTTTCACAGTTGCAAAAAGCTGGACTGGGAATTGGGTATCACAATTAGAGGGTTTACCATCAAGACTGCAGGTCTTCCTTTTGTAAAGGCCCTACGAAAATTCAGACCGTTCATTGGACCATTGAACAGGTACAATCGGAATGTGTTGCTCCCTTTTCAAATTCCAGTCGAAACCTTTGAAAACTCTAATTCAAATAGCGGTTTGTACCATGTTTACGACCAAGCCTTTTTCAGCTATAAGTGCTTTACCAATAACCTCGTTATCAAAATTGAAAACGTCAAATTTTGGTTGAATATCACGTCTCGGGTTTCAGTTGGCGATGTGGTTTTCGAATCCGAAACCGACTTGTTGAAAGGAATTAAAAAGCTGAAGAAACTTACCTCACAGATAGGCCTAAACGAGATTCTTTTTCAGACTACTCCCGGTTCAAAAATTGAACACGCACTATCGAAACACTTTACCGGTTTTGAGTCTTGGAAAGTTGGGTTTTACTGCTTTGATGACGAAATAGATGTCCGACAACTGAAGTCAAATTTCGGTGACTTGGATACTTTCTAAAAATGAGCAGCAAGGTCGAATCATATATTTTCTGGGCTGTTTTCATTCTGCTGGTCTCACTTCGCTTACTCCATTTTGGCGAATCCATCGATTCACCCCATGCTTGGCGGCAATGTGATTCTGCCAACGTTATTTGGTCGTTTTACACTTATGGAATCGACCTCTTGCACCCTCAAGTATGCTGGCTAGGCGGACATAAGAATTTGGTTTTAGAGTTCCCCGGGGTCTATGGAATCATCGCGTTTTTGTACAAAATCTTTGCGCCAAGCCACATAATTGCCAGAGCTGTCATGCTCCTTTTTTATGCTGCTGGTACAATCTATTTCCATAAAATTATCGAGTCCATCGGGTCCAAAAACCTGGCACGGGTATCAACAATCATCTACCTCCTCGTGCCTTTGGGATTGTTTTTTTCCCGAACGATTCAGATAGATTTTTCGGCCATGTTTTTCGTTTTTGGAATGACCTATCACTACTTAATCGGCTTTAACGAAAAGCGGTTTGGACAGATTGCATTGGGAAGCCTTTTTGCAACTTTCGCATTTGTAACCAAAGTTCCATATGTGCTGCCTGTTGTTTTTCCTCTTGCTTTTGTGGTGCTAAGAACGGGTGACCCCAAACTAATCTTCAAAAGTGTATCTCTCTTAATCATTCCGATTATGGCCTTCGCATTTTGGTGGCTGCATGGATTAAATGTGAACGGGTCTGCGCCCGAGTGGGACTTTATCCCGACCTACAGAAAGTTTACGGAAAGCGCGCACTGGTACTTCGGAACTTTGCAACAGCGTATGTGGATCGGTCACTGGGAAACTATCGGTACTCGATTGTTAATCGAGGTTGTTGGACTTTCTGGTGTGCTCTTTTTCATCTCTGGAGTTTTCCTGAGTTTTCGGGGATCAACTTTCTTTCGGCTTTGGTTTTTCGGCACCTTGGCTTACCTCGCCATCTTTTTTAATCTGAACCTAATCCACAACTACTATCAGATTCCTTTTCTAATTCCCGCTTCAGTTTTCATGGCTGCAAGTCTGATAAAACTGAATGACCTGATCTCGATGAAAAGCAAATCAGTGGGTAAAGCCTTTGTGTTGGTTGCCCTAGCGGCAATTGGCACAATGAATTTTTCCTATGCTGAAGCGAACTATTATAACGCACAACCTCATCTTGAAAAAATGGGCGTCATCGTACAAGAACATACAGATGAAAACGACTTAATAATCTTCAGTTATGGTGGTTTTGATGCGCGATGTCCACTCTTGTTATATCGAGCAAGACGTAATGGATGGTCCATCCCACATCATGATTTAAGTGCCGTAATTATCTACAATTTAATGCTGAATGGCGCGAATCATTTGGCTGTAATTAGTCCCTTTGCACCAACAGGAGAGGTAAAGGTTTTCACGGATTTTTTTGAATACAAAGAGATACCTTTAGAAGGGAATGATACCTTGTTCCTCTATCAACTGGACCCCCAGCGTTTACCACCAAAACCGGAGTGAGAAAGAAAGTTATTCTGTACAATCCTACGGCCGTTTTCTTCGATATGCCATTGGCTTTATTGGCAATCGCTTCGTCAGTTGACAAAGAAAAATATGATGTTTCAATCGTAGATGGACGGCTGGAAAAGGCTCCGTTAAAGGTCGTTTCTGAACGTGTAAAAGGTGCCTTGGTTCTAGGCATCACTGTGCTGACAGGAAGCCCAATTAGCGATGCCCTTGAAGTGTCGAGATTGGCAAAGAAAATCAACCCAGATATTACAGTTGTTTGGGGTGGATGGCACGCCTCATTGTTTCCAACTGAAACGTTGGATCAAGAAACGTCAGTGGACGTTACGGTTCAAGGTCAAGGAGAGAAGACTTTTGTTGAAATTCTGGAGAAGCTAAGCGTTGGAGCCAACCTTTCTGGAGTGAAAGGATGCACGTATCGAGGCTCTGATAAAATTACCAAAAATCCTCCACGGGTTTTGGAGGATATGAACGACTTGCCACGGGTTAATTATGATCTAATCGATCCGGAAAAATATTATCAGAAGAAGGGCCAAAGACAATTCGATTACATCTCTTCCACTGGCTGCTTTTTCCGTTGTTCGTTTTGCGCGGATCCCTTCGTTTACAAACGATCATGGACGGCCATTGAGCCAGCAAGAATGAGAGAGGAGCTCGAAGCTCAATGGAAGAAGAATCCGTTTACGGACCTCAACCTACAGGATGAGACGTTTTTCACATACCGTGAGAGAAGCTTGGCTGTCGCAGAAGAGTTCATTAAACGGAAACTAAACATCTCTTGGGCCGCTACAATGCGAGCCGATCAAGGAAGTCGATTGGAAGATGCGGATTTTGGCTTGCTCGCAAAATCTGGTCTAAGAAGACTGTTGATAGGTGTTGAATCTGGCTCGCAAGAAATGATGGACTGGATGCAAAAGGACATCAAATTGGAGCAGGTTTATCAGTGTGCAGAGCGTTGTCTGAAGCACAACATCAGTGTCATTTTTCCCTTCATCGTTGGGTTTCCGGGCGAGAGCCAAGAGAACTTCCACAAGTCGCTGAAGATGGCTCATGAACTTGCTTCGATGAGCAAAAACTTCAACACGCCAATCTTCTACTTCAAACCATACCCTGGTTCAAAAATCACCATGGATGCGGTTAAGGACGGATATCAACTTCCGACCTCACTTGAGGAGTGGGCAAAGTTTGACTACATCGGATCAGCCGGACCTTGGTTAACGGACGAAAACTACAAGCTGGTTGAGCGATTCAAATTCTATTTGAAGGCTGGCTACGGAAGAACCAGATGGTATACTTGGCCAATTCACAAACTGGCCAGAATGCGCTGTGAGCGAGAATACTATGGTTTCCCTTTTGAAAAAATCGTGATTGAAAAGATCATCTCGAGACCCGAATTGTCTTAAGTGATCCTGTAAAGAAAGTTTCGTTCTCCGAATCGCTTCACCATCGAAACTTCATTCATCTCAAGTCTTCCATTTTTAAGGATTTGCTGAATTCTATCAATCTCACAATCCTCTGAAAGAATCATAAGAGCAAATCCTTTTTCGGTCAAATGGTCACCAAGTTGTCTGGCCAGGTTTTCGAAATACTGGAATTCTGATCCGCAGAACCATGCTTTTTCAGCATCTGATTTTGGGTCCTTTGGATAATAAGGTGGGTTGATTATTACCATATCAAACTTCTCGGCCAGTGAATCAAAAAGATCGGATTTCTGAATTTTCACCTCCAGCCCAAGGGTCTGTTGATTCGCTTTTAGATTATCAATCGCGAGCGAGCTGATGTCGCTGGCTGTGACTATGGCATTCTTCTGTGCGCATCGAAACGAGACAATCCCACAGCCCGCTCCCAGTTCTAAAACTGACTGGTCTTTCAGGTTTTGTTGGTCCAAATATTCCAGTAAAACTTTGGTGCTAATGGTCAGATGCGGAAAGAAGACACCAGGCTTAACCAGCACTTTCAAGTCCTTATACCGATAACTTCTCGGCTTGCTGAAATACCACTTTGAAAACGGCTGAAGAATGGGGTAAACAACCCTTTTTAAAACCAGCCTAAACATCACTCGGTCAAGAACCCTTCAATTTCTGGCTGTCGGTATTTCCACAACTTTTGAAACGCTTTGATCTCGTACGGAAACGCAAAGATTCCGGTTTTATACCTCCAACTTGAAAGCGCTTTAAGAGTTGCCTTTTTGCCTCCTTTGATTCTAAAATCTGAGGCAGTCGGATAATACCCGTTAAGTACCGTTTCGAAATTCCTGATTCGATCGATCATTTTTGGCGTAAGCCACGGAGTAAGCGGGTTTTTCCGCAAGTCGAAATTCTCCCATGCAGGAGCCAACCAATCCTCCAGGTTTTCTGGAAAAGCAAAACCTGCTTTCGTGATTTGATCATACAAATCGCTGCCTTCTGTCGGTACCGGACTATATAGATAAATGATGATTTCCGTGTTCGGATTGATCTCTTTTATCTCCTGTATAAACTTAATATCAAACTCAATCTGAGCCATTACCTTTTCCTCAGAATCACCAGGCATTCCTAGTACAAACGAATATTCCGGCACGATACCAAACTTGCCCATACGGGCAGCAAACGACCGAATCTGTTCCGCAGATTGGGTTCCGCCTTTGTCCATTTGTTTAAGCACATCATCATTGCCCGTTTCCGCTCCCAAGAAAATCATCTTGCAACCGGCATCTCGCATAAGTGCCAAATCATCATCCGAATATTGGTTCAGGGTATCTATCCTGCCTTCACCCCACCAGGATAATCCATCGTTCTTTACCAACTCAGAAAACTCAACTACTCGCTTTCTTGAAGTGAAGAAATTGTTGTCGTGAAATTCAATACTGTCAATGCCATATTGGGCTTTCAAGCTTGAGATATCTGCGTAAACATTGGCCGCAGACCGTCCCTTCCAACGCGCATTATAAATGGGAACAACAGCACAAAAAGAACATGTGAACGGACACCCAAAACTCGAGTGATACGACACCGTTTTGTTGCCCATAAAGGTCTTTCCTAAATAGTCTGAAACTGGGTATTGCAGGTTCAGCGTATCATATGGAAATGCCGGTAATTGATCCTGATCAAGCAGTTCTTCCTTCTTGGTTTTGGTAATCATTCCATCTTTCAAATAGATGAGATTCCTAACCTCGTTTACGTCAGTTCCATTATCCAAGGCGTCCAACAACTGCGGAAATGTGTTGTCTCCTGGGCCGTTTACAGTAAAGTCTACAAACCCCGATTGCAAGACAACCTTGTGTTGATTGCTGGCAAAATATCCGCCCCAAACATTCACAATTTCCGGAAATTCTTCCTTTACTTTTTTACTAAACGGAATCGCCTGTGCCAATTGTGGGCCAGGCATAACTGTGGTTCCGAAGTATTTAAACTTACCCGTTTTAATATGGTCTTGAATCACCTTTAGTGGGTCGCTCTCTTTGTTGCCATCTACAAATACGTAGTGACGTTTCCCTTGAATGGACGCACCGACTTGCAAGATCGAATTTGGAATTCGATGCTTTGCGGTTGCGCTCCGCGGATTGAATAATATGACTCCAGTTCCACTCATCCGAACGCGCTACAACATCTTGAACAGGCTGGCAAAAGGCCACCATTCTTATTTAAATCCTTTCTGAAATCGGCAAGTGTCATTGAATTCCAGACATCTTTTAGCGATTCGGAATATAGATTGCCAACCGTTAGGTTGTAGCATCTGCCATGTGCTGGAATCACTGATCCATCTGACTTAATCATGATATTTGAAAATACGTCATTGCACTTTTTGCCAAACAATTTTTCCGGTTCTTCATAAAAAGTTCCCAGCCGTTCTCGGCTTTCAACCTTGGGAGAAAAGACAACATTGAACGGATAATCTGCTTTTTGGATGGCTTCCATTTCCTTCCAAAGAACGTCCAAATCTATTTTGCTCACATCGCACTCTTCAACGTTGCTGCATGTGGCAGGGTACTTATTTCCAAACTGCAAGTTATGGTCATCAGCCACATGCTGAGGTGTAAAATTTGTGTGCATAAACCCCAACTCCCGAATCGGTTTGTCCTTGAAAAAGTCTGCAAACTCCTTTAGGTTTGAATAATTCCATTCTGTTATAACGCAATAGACAGAAATGTTAACTGGATTCTTACTGGACCAAACCACTTCCATTCCTTCCATTGCTCGTTGGAATGAGCTTTTGTGCCCTCTAATCTCATTATGAATTTCCTCCGGACCATCGAGTGAAATGAAAATATCACCGACTCCGTTTTCAATCATTTGATCCGCCTCCTTTCTCAGGTTTAGCGCATTGGTTGTAACGGCCGTGTACAGGTTTTTACTTTTTGCGTACGCAAGTGATTCTTGTAAATGCTTGTAAACCAGAGGCTCGGTAAATGCATAGCCAAGCTTCGTTTTTGGAAAATACTGAGCCGCCTGATCGCAAATCTGCTTGAATAAATCCATCGGCATGTGCAACGGTGTGGTCCCAACCAAATTAACAGCGAAGTTGGTTTCGTTGGTTTTGGTACCGACATCACACATCTTACAATGCAAATTGCAGATGTTGTTCACGCCTAAAACCAACCATTGTGGAGAGTACAATAATCGTTGCGGCATTAGCGCACGATTCAAACCCTTCATCCTCTCTACCAGCATTGCTCAAAAATAGAATATCCTCTAACGCGAAACGATTGAAATCGGGATTATTGATTTCTGCGATAAACAGCGCGATATGGTTGGGAGGATGTTGGTTTCAACAGGCCTTTCATTTTCGTAAGTAATCCTTGGTAAGCAGAGGTTTCAAAACCGTTTTGTCTAAGTTTTTGAAGCTCTGAAAACCCAAAAAATCCTTTGAACGGTCTCAACCCAAATGGGATGCCGTAATCTTTTTCGAATTGTGTAGAAAGCTGCTTAAAGTGGTTCTCCGACTTTGATCCATTTCTCAGAACTATAATGCCAAGAATTACTATCACGCCATTTTTTCCCAGTAAACCTTTTGCTTGTTCAAGCACTTTCCATGGGTTGGAAAACATCATAAGGTTCCAATTGAAAACAATCAAATCAAATCCAGGTTCCAAAACACTTAAATCCTCACAATCCATTTGAATTGCGGTCCATTCAGAATCTGGATAATGGGCTATCGCGCCCAGTCCATCAAACAAATCCACGAAGTAGTCTACAGCGCAAACAGTAGCTCCTCCCAGCGTCAATCTATTTGCCAACCAACCGTTCCACGAACCTATTTCAAGAACTCGTTTGCCAGAAATAGGATGGTTTTTTTGAAGGAACTCCAGGTCCCTTTGTCTGTTTTTCCACGTTTTCAAATCTTGATCAACGTACGGTAAACTAGGGTAGAGGTTCGAGTCTAAAATTCGATCATCCCTTTGACTTCTGAAGTCCTCAAACGCCAAGAGAAATTTTTCGAGCCGAGCTCTTGTTTCTGGCTCTAAGAATGAGTGCACCTCACCATGCTTGGTGTACGAAAATGCTGGATGACCAGACGGGTCAATCAACTTATTTCCCTCTGTATCAACGATCATCTTTTCCATAAATCATTGTGATACCGTAGCATGCAAACATCACCCATTGTGCAATCATACTACCAATAAGGCCGCCAATAATTCCGGATTTAACTATTAAGAAATAGCTTAAAACAAGGTTAAAAACTACGCCAAGGGTGTTGATGTAGAGGACCGCGTTTTCCAGCTTTCTCCCAATTAGTTTATACACAATTGGCGTATAAATGAAGGATGGAAGAACGAGAAGCCCACCAACAATCATCACTTCAATTCCCAAGCCGAAGAAATAAAGATCATTCAAAACCCATTGAATGACTGGTAAACTAACTGCCAAAATCATTAAGCCAAAAAGCCCAAAACGGAGACTTGCTTTTAGAATAGCCTTCTCCGGCAATCGAATCAAATTTTTGACAAATGGCAAAAGTGCTAAGCCCGACACAGCCTGCAGGTAAACAAAAAAGTTTACGGTTACTTGGTAAACCGCTAGATCCTCGTCTCCAAGCAAACCTGCAATCAGATAAAGGTCCGTTTTGGATTGAATCATTCCCGAAAAACCCATGGCCAAAAACGGCAGTCCAGCCAAAAGCAATTTCCAATCGAACTTGGCCTTTCCCCTTTGCAATGGCTTTCTGAATAGAACGAGCAAGACCAAGGACCTCAAAACGGCAGCCATTGAAAATGCCATAATCAACCCGTAGATATCGGGCATTTCAAATAGCAGGTAGGCGAAGAGAAATCCTCCAAAAACAACCTCCGCAAGTATTGCTGGTTTATAGCTTCGATCAAAGTTTACAATCGGGCTTATGCCATTGTAAATCAGCATGGCAAAAAGCCAACAAACGAACCAACCCAAATATTCCAACGGAAAAAATAATGAGCCAATTGCAATACAGGGAATCAGAATTAAAGCCCTGACGAGAAGTCCACTTTTGACCAACTCACCAAGTTTTCCTCCATTCAAACTAGCTTCCCTCAGCACATAATCTTTGATGCCAAAACCAAGAAACATAGAGGCCAAAGACATGAATATCAATGCCTCTACAAATTGCCCCCAGACGGCTTGACCCGACTCGTGAATAACGATGTACGCAGCAACAAAATTGATGATCGGGACAATGAGAATTCTTACTGCGCTAAGTGCAGAGTCGAAGCCTCGGTTGAACCATTTTGTTTTTTGACTTGTCACGGTGGCTAAACTACGCTCGATATATTTGAGACCATGCGAAAGTGCTTAATTCTGTTTGGCAAATTGCTGGCTGTTTTGCTGGTAATCGGGCTCCTTATGGAGATGTCGTTTCGATTTTACGTAATCGACTTTTATGCTCCAGAATTCGCTGCTTTAAATCCTGTTTCTGTTAGTGAGTCCAATGAAAAACCCACAGTTCTATTCTTGGGTGATTCCTTTACCGCTAACGCGGATAGCTACGTTGGGAAGTTGAGAAATAAGCTTCCATTCAACTTGATTAATGGTGCTATTTCTGGCACCGGAGTAATGGAGGCATCATTTGTGGCGCCATCTCGAATTGATGAATTTGACCCTGAAATTCTTATTTATCAGATCTATGTTGGCAACGATCTGCTTGATATAAAGCACAGAACCACTGGTAGCATTCCCTTTCTAAGACGGGTTTATCACAACCTTTCCGACAATTTGAGGGTGCTCAAGTTTCTCAATTATCGCTTGGCTCAAATTCGGTTTGGGTTCTATAACGATCTTCATTCTCCAATGGCGCAGAAAGGCTTGCCCTTTTCTCGAGACGGATACAGTGCTCGACAGAAATTGATTTTTCAATCGGAGCCTAACCACATTGAAGATGTTCTTGAGTTGAAAAATGGACGGGATGAGGATTTTAAGCTCCTAGTCGATCGTATTAATCTGATTAAAAACTCGTTGAATGAAAACAGTAAAATGGTGCTGCTCTTAATTCCTCATTGTGCTGAGGTAAATGTCACTTACTTAGACAGAATGGCTTTGATTGGTTCGGAATCCAAAGCTGGTGCAACCGACATGTTTTACAGTTCTCTTTCGAGTGCATTTCCAGGTCTGGATGTTCTTGATTTACGTGGCCTTTTTAACAGTCAAGACTCCGCTGGCCACCGATTGTACTTTGAGAATGATCCTCATCTAAATGAAAACGGACAGACTGCAATGGCCAACTTCGTGAGTGACTATTTAATCTTAGAAATTGGGCAGTAGTTAGAATTTCACTACTCGCTTCACGGCACGCCCTTCGTCCTCCGATTCAAATACCAAAACGTAAACTCCTTTGGGTTGATTTGAGATATTAATTACCGAAGACTTCGCTACCGACTTTTGAATTATCGCTTGGCCTACAGAATTGTAAACGCTCATTTCTCCATCCAATAGGATCTCGAAAACACCATTTCCGTTTCCGGCTTTGATAAACTGCTGCGCTTGATTAATAGTCGGATCTAATCCTGTTTCCAATCCACATGGGTCAGATAAATCTGACAAGAAAAACGGGGCCGAACCAATCATTCCAATTCCTCCCGTACTTGCCCAGACTTGGTACGCGCCTGTATCAGATACGGATATGGTCTGCGTGGTGTCGCCAGTGTTCCAGCTATAGGTGTCGTGGCCATCCGGAGCTGAGAGTGTTAATTCAAATTCATCTTGAAAGCAGGTTATTATCGGTCGGTCAATATCAAGGCTGAAACTATGTCTGGTTGCTCTATATGACACAACGGTATCCTGCAAATGCATTTCTGAAACTGTTTGACCAATCGCATTCAAGTGAACAAACGATGCCGTAGGTGGAGTGCTTGTTCCAAATCCGATTATGCGTTCTCCATCTGGGCCCTCACGAACGGATCCCCTGCCGTTAGAATACGAATTATGTAGATCTGAGTACTGCCAAACCCTCGTAGCCGTCATGTCAGTGTAATTCATTTCGAATTCTACAGCCCTAGAAAACCTCGGTGGAGGCCTGCTATTTCCATTATCGTACAATGTAATATTGCCGTTATCCAGTAAACGTACATCGTGTTGTCCGCTAAAGCCATCATCATTCACAAAGTCAAATTGATTTGATTTGCCACCAAGAATCCAAATGACTTCGCCTGTATTTCTATCAATCTTGTAAATCGCATCCAAATGCCGGAATGATACCAGAAAGTTGCCGTCCACGTCTTCTTCAACTGCGTTTCCGTGCGCGTAATCAAAGTCGGAGAACCAAAAGCTGTAGCTATCAATAAACTCTTCGGGATGAATATGGTCAATGCTTTTCCAATCAAAGACTAGGTTTCCGTTTTCGAATTCCTGAATGACAAAGCTTTTCACTACGCTGGGATTGCCCCCTGGCACTCCATCAAACGTATATCCCGAAAGGTTTTCTTCTGTGTGTGTTACTCCAACAATGAGATAATTTCCGTTTTCCAGAATTCTGAACTCATGTGAATCGAGAACGGGCTCTCCAACAGGAACAATTGAATCGATGATGTTAAACGCCTGATCCATAACGTAGAACTTCCAGATGTACGTGGTAAAATCATTTAGTGCGCAGTAGGAAAAAAGGTCATGACCAGGGTGGAATTCGAAGTTTGTGAAAATCTCCATACCATCTCCCGCGTACCACTTCAAATACCCATTCTCATCCATCATGGAGATGTGCCGAATCGTTGAAACCGAAGATGGGTAAAGTGGCGTAGTCAAATAGTTCGTTTCTGATGTAGGCTGTAGAAATTGGCGAAACTCATATTTTGGAAAACCATTCGGTATTGGTCGATTGAAATCCTGACCAAATAATCCGGTTACCGATAAGGCAACTAATACCACGTACGCTGGGATTATCTTTATCATTATGGCACCTTTTGGAAACTACGAATTGTCCTACTGAATTTCATTTCCACTATGAAAATTGATTGGCTGAAAATACTTCTTTGCTCCCTCTTACTGTTAGCAGGAACTTTTCCAAGCACCGATATCTTGGTTGACCGTACCGCTCTCATTCGGTTCTCTGGTGTCCTGTTTATAACGGTAATTGCACTACTGGCGTACAGAAATTCGTTCGTTCAATTCTTCGAAAATAATCTACGCCACTTAGATATAGCCCTTTTTTGTTTTTGCATTTGGCAGATAATCTGCATTGCCTGGGCCCCGAACAAAGCGGAGGCTTTTAACGATGGAGCCAAAGCAATCGCTCTTCTTTTGTCATACGGCTTTTTCAGGTTTCTTCTTGTTTCACACGACTGCTGGAGGCAACGATTACCGCTGATCTTTTCTGTTATCGCCACTATTTTTCTCGCTCTGACTTACCGCGAGCTAATGCTAGCTCACGAGAAATTTGGGTTGGATGCAGACTCGGTTTACAGCGTGGCATACCCATCCACGCAAAAGAATCTGATCTCGATTTATCTAATGCTTTCGGTCTGCTTTCACATTTTTCTTTTGACCAAGAAGGAAGCTTGGCAGCGATTTTTGGGTGGGGTAAACATCGTTGCAATGCTGCCAGCTCTCTTTATAATCGGCACACGTTCAGTTAGTGTCAGTTTGGTTTTTGTCGGATTAAGCCTTTTAACTGCTGTCTTTTTAAAGAGCCGTTTTAAAAAATACGGAGTGATTGTTTCCATTCTTCTGATGGGTATTGGTGGTACTCACTGGTGGTATTCAAACCTTAAGAAAGCTGAACCAACCACAAAGACCGAGCGTCTGGCAAAACATCAAGAGCCTAGAAAGGAACTTGCCAACCTGGACCTGAACAAAGACAATAAGACAATTGACGTAAGCGGGTCTATCAATGAGCGATACTTTCTCTGGAGCAAAACCTTCAAGCTAATAAAGAGTGCTCCCTTCTTTGGGGTTGGCACCGGAAATTGGAAACTGGAGTTTCCACGCAATGGGTTAGGTGGCTTGGACCGGGCTGAGTTTCGCAATACCGTTTTTCTTCGACCTCATAATGACTACCTATGGATTTTGGCTGAAACTGGAATGGTTGGTCTTCTGCTTTGGCTTCTGGTTTTTCTGGTGTTGATTAGAGACTTTTGGCTGAAAAAGGACATCAGCAATGTTTTTCTATTCGGTGTTTTAGCCTACGCAATGGCAGCCTTTTTCGACTTTCCGAAGGAGCGGTCAGAACACACATTGGTGTTTGCTGGGCTATTGGCGTTATCAACCTCTACAAACACTTTCAAGGTTGATACTCGGGCCGCAAAATCTATTTATACGGTCCTGCTGCTTTTGGGTATTTCAGCTTTAACTATTTATGGAATCCGATTTAGCGGAGAGCGGCACTACTTCGATTTCCTTCAACTGAAAGCTGAAAAGAAATTTGAACGAGCCATTCGCAAAGCGGAAACGGTTGAAAACTACTTCTTTACGGTAGACCATTTTAATGTGCCCATATCTTGGTATGCAGGCATCTGTGCTAACCACTCTGGGAATATGGATAAAAGCGAAGCTGAGTTTGCTCGCGCTTTAAAACTTAACCCGCACAACTTTCACGTGCTTAATAATCTGGGCTTCTGTTTATCCAGCAAACAGAACTACAATGAAGCAATTCCGCTGTTCGAACAATCACTTTTAATAAACGCGCACTTTGAAGAAGCTCGTTTCAATTTGTCCTATTCGCTGGTAATGAACGGTGAGCATGATCGAGCGGTTGAAGTCCTAGAACGCTTTGTGACGGACACGACAAAACGGGCTGTTTTTTTAGATCAAATAGAACAGCTTCACGGCCAATAATTCTACCATTTCTCGTAAAAGGTTGATTTCGTTACTTTTGGAGGTTAGACATTCAATCAAAACTTTATGCAACGGAAATCAAAATTCATTTGGATCGCCATCGTTTTATTCATGGCAAGCAGTGGTTTCGTAAATGGCCAAACGGTTAATATTGTCAGCGGAAGCCCCCAAGCTCCAGGAACAAGTTCGTTTGGTTTGGTTCTGTCAGACCCATCCGGAGGCGTAAACTTCAATTTCCAAGGTGCCTACGATGTTTATACTGGCGCGATTAACGCAGGCTCCACTACCTATTATACAGGATTTACTACCCCTTACAGCTACGGTGGTGGTGATATGAATTTAGGAGTGTCTCAGGGAGTTGCTCCAACTGCGGCTCCTGGATTGTATGACTTTCAGCTTCAAAAAACGAATAATGGTGGGGGTACTTGGAATTGCTCCAGCTGTTTTGAAATTAGTTGTCCTACACCAACAAGCCTTAGTGCATCAAGCATCGCAACTACAACAGCCAACCTCAGCTGGGTAGGCAGCGTTTATGCCACGTCTCATGAGATTGAATACGGTCCAACCGGATTTAGTTTAGGTACTGGAGTCATGACTACTTCCGGAACCAATTCAACTTCAATATCAGGACTAACCCCAGGCACCAATTACCAGTTTTATGTAAGAACCGTTTGTGGCCCGGGTGATTTTAGTGCTTGGGTTAGTAATAGCTTCTCAACAGCTGCGTCATGTCCTGCGCCTTTGGTATTGTCTACTTTATTAGTTACTTCCTCTACCGCCACCCTTGCATGGGTAGAGGCTGGAAGTGCTTCTTCTTGGGAAATTGAATATGGTACTCAAGGCTTTGGTTTAGGCAACGGAACTTCGATAATCACAGGGTCAAATCCTCATTTAGTTTCAGGGCTGTCAGTTCAATCCAATTATCAATACTATGTGCGGTCAATCTGTTCTGTAGGCGATTCAAGTACGTGGACTGGTCCTTTTGGCTTTTCAACTAATCAGTTGCTTAATGTGGAATCTGGTAGCCCGCAACTAAACAGTGTAAGCTCATTCGGTCTGGTAATTTCCGATCCTTCGGCCCAAAACTTCTTTTTAGCAGGGTCATCAACTACATACTCCGCAACAATAAATGATGGTTCGGCAACTTATTTCAACGGGTTTACAGACGGCTACTCATACGGTGGTGGTAATATGAGCTTGAACATGTCGCAAGGTGGCGGTGTTCCAACCGCTGGTCTTTACAATGTCAGTCTTGTGAAAAATGGTAATGGTAATTCTTGGAGTTGTGTTGATTGCTTTGAGTTCTTCAGCCCTGCGCCAAATGATGCGTGTAGCGGAGCGATATCAATTGCAGTAGCTGATGACACAACTATCGTTGCAAACGGTTTGACTCAGGATGGGCCAGATGCAAACTGCAGTAGTTCTTCCGGTGCCGATGATGATGCTTGGTATGTTTTTGTAGGAACAGGTACTCCTGTAGAAATTCATGGTTCTGTTCAAGGTGGGAGTGCAGATTTCGTTCTAGAGGTTTGGGACGGTTGTCCTTCCAGTGGGGGTACTCTAGTTGGTTGCGATGATGATTCAAATAATCCTCCTTTCGGTTTAATGCCCTTAATTCAAATGTGCACCGAAGCTGGTTCTCAATATTATTTAAGAATATTTGAATGGAACACCACCGCAACCTTAGGGACCGACCAAATGGGCCTTACGGTTAAGGAGGTTAGGCCAGTAATTACAGGAAACAGCAATGTCAGTAACCATGGTATGACCATCAATTTCACAGGTAGCCAAGATGGTGAAGCACAAGTTATTAGATATCACATGTTTGGTGACAGTCCAAACTTTAGTTGGAAAAACCTTCCGTC
This sequence comes from Bacteroidia bacterium, assembly GCA_047611425.1. Classification (GTDB taxonomy): domain Bacteria; phylum Bacteroidota; class Bacteroidia; order UBA10329; family UBA10329; genus JBLFWJ01. The sequence goes on from JBLFWJ010000013.1 coordinate 25,535, forward strand.
TGGGGCTCAATCCGGATACGTGAATGGCCTTCAGCCGAACACTAGATATACATTTAGGGCAGGTACTAGATGTGCCGGAGAAAATGCTACTTATGGAGATACGGCTACTTTCTGGACGCGCCCAATTACATGTCCGACACCTATTGCATCAAATACTGTACTTGGCAACTCAGCAATTTTAAGTTGGAACCTAACGGGAGCCAATTATTACAAAATCAGGTACCGATTGAACGGTGGTGCTTGGTCCTATGATCACAGAGGACAGCCTTTCCTAGAGTTGGAAAATTTGGTATCAGGAAATTATGAATGGCAGGTACGGTCCATCTGTTTAGATGGAGGAAATCAATCTTATAGTCCGCTAGATTCATTTACTATTGCTCCAGAACGATTAGCTTCTGTTGAATCTGATATTGGTTTTGACTTTAACCTGTATCCAAACCCTACCAATGGCTTGGTCACAATTGATTTTGCTAGCGAGGTAAACGAAAAAATCACTTTTAGTCTTACCGACCTAAGCGGCAAAACTGTTATGCGGAAAAGCTTCTCATCACAAAAAGGAGCAAATAAGGTTTCTTTTGAGTTGGGTGATTTTGAGTCTGGTATTTATCTCTCAACACTTTCCAATAGTAAAGGCATTAGCGAGCAGGTACTAGTGGTATTGAAGTAATCTTCATAAGCGTCTTTTCAAAGCCCCGCCCAGTATTCTGAGTGGGGCTTTTCTTTTGGAGACGGAACGATTACAATAAATCGGGCCTACGACAGTTCATTCCCTGCCCATGGCTTAATATTGTCTAATGCATTTCAATCCCCAAATCTTGAAACGTACCATTCTTCCCCTTTTACTTATTACCATTTTACAATGGCCAATGTTTGCGCAAGTTGCAATAGGTCAGTGGCGAGAACATCTACCTTACCGTCAAGGAATTAGCGTTGCATATGCAGGAAACAAAACATATTGTGCAACCGAGTCTGGGCTTTATTCAACCAATCACGAAGACAATTCTCTTGAGCGTTTATCCAAGATTAATGGATTATCTGACGTTGGGTTTTCATCGTTAGCGTACGATAACAGCACGAACACCCTGGTAATTGCATACTCAAACACAAACGTTGATTTAATTCAAGACAACACGGTTTACAACCTGCCAGACATTAAAAACAAGCCTATTCTTGGCAATAAAACCATCAACAATATTCATGTTGAAAATGGCCGGGCTTATTTAGCTTGTGGTTTTGGTATTGTGGTTCTTGACCTTCTTAAACAAGAGGTTGAGGATACTTATTATATAGGTGAAAACGGGGCCCAAGTGTTTGTTAATGATCTTGATATTAACGATGATTTCATTTTAGCGGCAACAAACGAAGGTCTTTATAAAGCTCAGTCCTCATCGGTCTTTTTAGCCAATTACCAAGAATGGAGCATAGACTCAACTTTACCTATTGCCAACTACAATACGATTGCTGCACTCGGTGATAAGGTTTTGATAAACCGAAAGGTCGAGGCACACGATACACTCCTTTGGAAGGATTTTGGTCCGTGGAATTACTTTGACACGACTTCATATGCTACCGTGCGTTCATTAGAATCGATGAATGGTGCCTTTACCATTTCAAGCGATCGCGAGTTTGATGCTATAGACGTAAATTTTAATTCATACTGGCACGCGGGTTCGTATCCATCACTAAACCTAGGCTGTCGCCCTTCACAAATCGTTTTTGATCCAGACGGTTCTCTTTGGGTTGCCGATTTTGACGTTGGATTGGTAAAGGTTTCTGGAGATTATTACTGCGAGCATTTTGGAATAAACGGCCCTTACTCAATTGGTGCATCCGACATAAATGTTTGGGACAGTCGCCTTTTTGTCGCTTCTGGAAGCATTACTAGTTCGTGGGGTAACACATATAGCCTCTCCGGAGTGTTCCATTTTGAAAATGAGAGTTGGTCTCGAATTCACTCTGAAACAGTACCAGAACTGGAGTTGTTTTATGATGCCGTAAGAGTGAAAGTAAATCCACAGGATAGTAGAATTAGCTATGCCACTACTTGGGGAACTGGGTTAGTTGAATTATATGATGGCCTTCCTGTCGCAGTCCATAATGCACTTAATTCAATATTGTTGCCTACCCAAGGGTCGCAAAATGACGTTCGTTTAATAGGGATGGAATTTGACCCAGATGGTAACCTTTGGATCAGTGGAAGTGAAACAGGAAGCGACCTACTCTATTGCAAAGCTGTAACTGGGCAGTGGCACAGCTATAACTTTGCTTTGGTCGCACCCACTTTCAGCACATTCGGTGATTTGGTTATTGACGGCATTGGACAGAAATGGATAATTGGACATCGGGGTGTAGGTCTAATCGTATTCAATGATGGAGGAACGCTTGACAACACTGGTGACGACCAAATAACAAAATTAACCCAAAGCCTTGGAAACGGAAACTTGGCTAGCAACGATATTAATGCAATTGCAAAAGATCTTGACGGAGAAATTTGGGTTGGTACAACCAACGGAATCTCGGTATTCTATGCCCCCGAATCTGTATTTGAAGGTGGTGATTTTGATTCTCAACAAATTCTTGTTGAACAGGACGGGTACGTCCAGCATCTTCTTGAAAACGAAACAGTAACAGACATTGCGATAGATGGTGCTAATCAGAAATGGATTGGAACTTCAGGGGCCGGAATATTTTTAATGTCGGATGACGGCACAGAAGAAATTCACCATTTCACCTCAGAAAACAGCCCGTTATTTTCAGATGCAATTGTGAGCATTGCCGTTGACCACCTTACAGGCGAGGTTTTCATTGGTACTGATAAAGGAATTATGTCCTACCGTGGATCAGCCACATATGGAGGAACCTCAACTGACGACTACGATGTTGTCGCTTTCCCAAACCCGGTAGAACCAAACTATCAGGGGCCAATTGCTATCAGAGGTCTTGTTCGAGATTCCGACATTAAAATTGCTGATGTAGCTGGAAACGTGGTTTACGCAACTTCTGCGGAAGGCGGTACCGCTGTTTGGAACGGAAACAATCCAAGCGGAATTAGAGCCAAGTCCGGTGTTTATTTGGTCTTTGCTTCTAACGAAGATGGCAAAGAGGCTTTGGTTACCAAGATCTTGTTGATGAATTGAGCCATGTTGGTCTCAACAAAAGCCATCTTACTCCATTCTCTTAAGTATTCCGACAACAGTGTAATTGCCAAGGTTTACACCGAATCGCACGGCATGTTGCCGTTTATGGTGAATGTTGGCAAAGGCAAACGGTCTGCAAGCAAAGCCGTTCTACTTCAACCATTAACCTTGCTAGAAATTGGGTTCAACCCCGAAAGCAAAGGAGGCATCAAACGCCCAAGCAGTTTGGAGCGGGCAGAAATGACCATGTCAATCACAATTGACACAATCAAAACCACGCTTGCCTTATTTATGGCAGAGATGGTTTTAAAGAGCATTCAGGAGGAGGAGCGAAATGCTTCTTTGTTCAATTTCCTTTGGCGAGCGGTCCAGTCTCTCAATTTGGATGATCAATCCTTATCCAATTTTCATCTCAAATTCTTGATTGAGCTTTCTGGGCACCTTGGGTTCTATCCTGACGGAGCATCCTACACTTCGGGCTCCTTATTCAACCTTATTGAAGGCCGTTACGATTTGGGCGCTAAGTTGAGTCAACATTATTTGGACCCTGAAACTAGCGATTTACTAAACGACCTGGTTCAGGCTTCCTTTTCTAATCATCACTCTATAGAGATGACTACTCGGGACCGAAGAACCCTTCTCAGCTCGCTGATAGACTACTACCGACTGCATTTAGATGGAATGAAGGAAATCAAGAGTCACCAAATATTGCAAGAGGTCTTGGCCTAATCACACCTTCCTGTTCTCGATAAGCCCTGAACGCTTGTTTGCAACTTTGCTCATCAAGGTAATGTTCCATAAATTCATCGTAAATAGGTTTTTGTTCACCGCTAAAATCTGATCTAACACCATAATTTATTTACGCTTTGGGTATGTTTACAGACAAGCATTAAACAGACTACCGAGGAAACGAAAAAAGCCAGACCACTGAATTGTGGTCTGGCTTTTTTTAAACGAGCTTTCTAAATTAATCGAGCGAAACGGGTTCTGTTGATCTTGGAATTGACGTCATCCACACTTTCATCTTAGTACTTTCTTCGGTTTTCTTCTCATATACCAACAGGTTTTCTGTCGACTCAATAATATCGTAGTCTATGCATTCTCTCACGCCCCCCTCCATCAGACTTATTGTCTCACTTCTTGCACGATAATTCCAATTTCCCTCAACCGCCTTTCCATTCTCGAGACATTCGAACAGCTTCCCGCTTTTTAATTGCAGGTAATTGGATTCCTCCTGTTCCGTTAGCTCAGCTTCAAGTCCATCAATCTCGTATTTCTGTAGGTACCATATTCCTTCCAAGCTTTCCATCTTTTCCTGTTTGTTTCCAAAAGGATGATGTTTATCGCAGGCCACGAATGTTACCAATAGCAACAGGACACTAATCTTCAATAATTTCATCTGAACTTGAATTGCGTTTAGAACGAAGGTAATAGGATTCTCGAAAAGTCATTTTAACAAAGAATTTGGTGCGAATTAATCCAATCGTACCTCCAGTTAGAACAGATTGCTTTCCTTCGCGGAGTGAACGCTCACTCCGCATGCTAACAGCCGAAATACCAGAGAAGAAAAAGGACCTGATGGAAGCCACTTTAAAGTTGGTTTCCTCTCATGGTTTAGAAGGTGTATCCACCGCCCTCATTGCGAAAGAGGCAAGTGTGGGTATGGGAACACTTTACCGATATTTCGAGAGTAAGGAAGAGCTGTTGCGTTCCGTTTTCGAATCGCTTAGACAGGAGATGTTACTGGTAGTTATGGACGGAATCGGCCGCAGTGAAGCGTCCATTTTCGAGCAATTCAAGAGCATCGTTAAGAGTTTAGCCAATTACTACATCGAGCATCGATTGGAATTTCAATTCTTACAGAAGTACTCCGATTCTTCCTACATGAAGGATTCTTACTTGGATGAAAGTGCCATCATTTTGGATCCTATATCGAGTATTCTAAGTTCAGGTGGAGATGATTTCAAGTTCCTCGATTTACCTGTTGAAATGATTTTCGCCATGATTTACGGCCCCATGATTTTCACACTTCAGCTCGCTCATTTAGACAGAATTGAGTTAACCGAAGACCGATTAAATACAATTATTCAGTCCATCTGGACCTCCATCACCCAACCTAGATAAGACTAAACCTACATGGAATCAACCATCACAGAAAAGCAAAATCCTGCCACAATTGTTGCGGAGGAAGGAAAGCGACTTCATCATTCCATCAGAAATGGAAAAGTGGATATCAACGGCAAATTCACATTCGATGTATCAACTTCACAGTTGAGCACAGCAGCTAAGTTTAAGGATGACTTGCTTTTGTTCTCGTTTCCAATTGAGTTTTTGAGTAACATCGCTGAGGTGTTAAAGCACTTCAACCTGAAGCCAGATTACGAGTACTTCATGGATGAATGCAAGGAAACCATTGCGGTTGCCGAGAATCATCAAAACGAAAAGGGTGGTGGTAAAATGAGCTTCCAAAGCTTCTTTCACAACATCCCTGAATCTGTGATTTCTGTGAATCCAAGAGCATTGATTGTCTTGGCGGTTAATCCAGATGCAGATCCAATTACCTCATCAGAGCCCGTTGGATACCACGTTGCCGGTTACATCCACGCCAACCTTTTTGATTTTACCCCACATGAGGATAAGACCAATGTTGAGACAGGATTCTATTACAACATCCTACGTGTAAGCGATAAGAAAGTCGAGGGTCGAAGAGTGTACAGAAGGATGTCAGTCTTCTCGCTGATGTTCGCCATTATGAATGACTTAGTTGAAATTCACGGAGTGAATTACGGCTACGCATGCATGGGCAAGGAGAACTTGAGCATCAAGCGTGCACTTCATCGCAACGCTACCGATAACAACCGTTTTTATGAACGCCTTCCGTTCACGGTTTTCTCCAAGATCAACATGATCTATGGAAGTAAAAGCCAGAGCAAAAAATTGGTGGACATCACCAATAATGAGGAGAAATTGAAGGAGATGTACGAGATGGTAAAGGCACGAATGGGCACTTACTTATTCTTCCACTATGTCACTTGGGATGAGTTCAAAGACATGATTGTGAAAATGGTTGAGTACTCAAAAACGAGTGGCGTGTACATGATTCCAAAAGCTGACGGAAGCATCGCTGCAGCAACCATCGCCATGAACTGGGGAGAGTTTTTCGAATTCCAGATTCAGAATCCGAAAGGCATTTTCAAGCTAATTCAGAAATCAAGAGTGATGGAGAGTTTTCTGCGCTTTTTGATGGGTGTTGGCGAGCCAAAAGAATTCTCAAAACTGATGAAAGGGTTGAGCTACAAGTACCACAAAGAGCATGGCGTTGGAGTAACGTTTCTCCCAACATTCAAAGGTGATCCGTATTACAAAATCAGCAAAAGTTTGCTCAGCGATGAGTACATGAATTTCGTCATCTGTAGAGATCTAAAAGAGCTAGATAAATTCAAAAAGCAGTCGGCTGGCGCTGACGGAAATACACGAATGTTCCTTGATGTGCCAATCACATAAAATAGAACACAGATAAAACTGATAGGACTGATTTCAATGATAAAAACATCAGTCTAATAAAATCAACTAACGATAGAATAAGAACCACGGATTGACTTGAAGAATTGATCATGAGAATCTTTTTAACCAGTTCAATCTGCGTCCTATAAAAACAAACATGAGTAAGGAATTAGAACCAATTGCAATTGTCGGAATCGGATGCCGATT
>JBLFWJ010000014.1:0-32237 GCA_047611425.1 Bacteroidia bacterium
ATCAATGGAACGATCCTCTAAATCAAAACACACCAGAAGCAGATAGCCTTTGTCCAGGAATCTATTCAGTTCTTGTTACTGATTCATTGGGCTGCTTTAACACCGCTACAGTAGTAATTGACGAGCCGCTTCCAATCGCATTGATCGACTCGGTAATCAACGTATCATGTGGAGGAGAATGTGATGGTGAAGCTGGCGTCATTCCGCTTGGTGGAACAGCACCTTACACTTACCAGTGGAATGATACTGATAGTTCGACTACGCAGTTCATCACTGACCTTTGCGCTGGTGATTACTCAGTGGTTGTAACAGATGCCAATGGTTGTATTGATTCTCTAACCTTGACTGTTACCGAACCACCTGAACTCTTCGGTCCTGTAACTCAAGTTAATCCGACTTGTGGTGGTGAATGCGATGGTTCGCTTACCGTAACACCCTCTGGAGGATCACCACCTTACATCATTCTTTGGTTGCCAAATGGAGAATCAACTCCAACCATTAACAATTTATGTGCTGGTGAATATATACTTGTGTTGACAGATGAAAATGGTTGCTCAGTTACCGATACGTTCATATTGATTGAACCTCCAGTGTTAACTGCAGCAATTACTGATGTTACACAAGTCTTATGTGAAAATGGTTGTACAGGAAGTGCCACTGTTACAGCGGATGGAGGAACGCCACCTTACACCTACACTTGGACACCAAGTGTAGGAACAGAACCTACGGTGAACAACCTTTGTGTTGGAACCTATGATGTGATTGTAACCGATTCGATTGGTTGCACAGCAACTGCACAAGTTGTAATCAATGATGATAATGTTCTGATTGGCTCAATCGCGCTGTCTACTCCAGCAAGTTGTAATGGAGAATGTGACGGAACTGCCACAGCATTCGCTGTTGGTGGTGTAGCTCCATATTTCTACTCTTGGAATGATCCATTCAATCAAACCACTGAAACAGCAACTGGTCTTTGTGCAGGTACTTATACGTTAATCATATTCGATAGCCAAGTTCCGGCATGTACAACACAAGCAACTGTTGTAATTGATCAACCACCATTACTGTTAGCAACCGCTACAGGAACGGACATCAGTTGTGGTGGCGAATGTGATGGATCTGCGACAGCTGTTGCTGTGGGTGGAACCGGACCTTTCTCATTCCTTTGGAACGACCCATCTGGTCAACAGACTGAAACTGCCGTTAATCTATGTGTTGGAACTTATACGGTAACCATTGCAGATGCCAGCGGATGTACAACAACTGCTAGTGTAACCATTGATGGCCCTCTCGCCATTAATTCGAATGCTACGTCAATGCCAAGTTCGTGCAGCAACATCTCCGATGGTAGTATTGATCTTAGCGTTGTAGGTGGAGTCACACCTTACAGTTACACATGGACTCCAGGTGGTTTCAACACTCAAGACCTGATCAATGTGACTTCTGGATCCTACACAATGACGATTACCGATGCTGATGGATGTACACATACTGCCACTTATCAAATTGGAACACTTGTCACCATTGATGCCGAAATCACAGCACCAGACACTGTTTGTTCAGGTGAAGAGTTCATGCTACTCGGTGAAGGAGGAGACTTCTACTCTTGGAAGCCAATTTCTATGGTTGATGATCCAAACGCGCAGGATGTAACCGTTGTATTGGAAGACGATACGGTAACGTTCATTCTTACCACGAGCATCGGTACTTGTACCGCTGTAGATTCTGCAACGGTAGTCGCCTTACCTCCACCGGCAGTTGGTGCTGGAAACGATGAGCAAATTCTTCCTGGAGGATCAATCAACTTCAACGCAAATGGAGCTGCAACCGGATGGGAGTATACTTGGGAGCCAACGGAATTCTTGGATGATCCGAATATTTCAAATCCTTTCGCTTCTCCTGATGAGACCACCATGTTCTATGTAACTGTAACCGATGAGTTCGGATGTACGAATACTGATTCAATTCTTGTTGAAGTATTGCCGAACATCACATTCCCTGACGGAATTACACCGAACGGAGATGATAAGAATGAGTTCTGGGTAATTGACAACATCGATAACTACCGCGATGCAATTGTGGAAGTTTACAATCGGTGGGGACAGCAAATGTTCGTCAGTGAACCAGGATACCCTCAACCTTGGGATGGTAAATACAAAGGCAAAGACCTTCCGGTTGGAACCTACTACTATGTGATACATTCTGTAGATCTTGAAGAAGCATTGACCGGACCAATAACTATTGTACGATGATGAAAAGACTAACCCTACTCAGCGTTGCATTGCTGCTTGGCGTATTCAGTTACGGCCAACAGATTCCGCAGTACAGTCAATACATGATCAACGATTATATCCTCAATCCAGCCGTTACTGGAATGCACGATTACTTTGAGGTGAAGTCGAATAACAGGATCCAATGGGTCGGCATTAACGATGCCCCACGTACATTCTTGTTATCTGTTCATGGACCAATAAATAGTTTGAACATGGGACTTGGTGGTGCCATTTTCTCTGACGTAACTGGCCCAACAAGTAGAACAGGAGCATACCTATCCTACGCCTACCATTTAAAGCTTTCGCCTTCGTTGAAACTTGGAATGGGACTAAGTGTTGGATTGTTGCAATTCAGAATTGACGGAACCAAAATCACACTTCGTGACGATGGCGATGTTGCTTTGGGCGACTATGTTCAAACAGTCTACACTGCAGATGCAACATTCGGATTCAATCTTTATCACAAGAATTTCAATGTTGGATTCTCTGCTCCGCAGATTATCGGAAACAAGTTGGATTTTTATGAGGCCTCGGAAGCGACCAGAAGCAGTCTTGCACGACACTTTATGTTGATGGGATCGTACACATTCCACATTGGCAATGACTTCGATATTCAACCAAGCGTGTTATTGAAGTATGTACAACCTACTCCACTTCAAATAGATGGTGGAGTTAAATTCAGCTATCGGGAAACAGTTTGGTTAGGCGCCACTTATCGTCATGATGATGCCGTTTCTGTAATTGCTGGATACACCCACAAGAATTTTGTGATGTTCGCATATTCCTATGATTTTCCAATGTCTAACCTGCAGAATTATTCTTCTGGAACACATGAGGTCATGATTGGCGTGCGGTTTAAACCGAAACGAAAGAACAATTCGGAAGACGCTATGCCAACTGAAACGGCACCTGCTGCTGAAGACGGAGAAAGCAATTAATTAAAACCCGTTCGCCTTAGGCGAACGGGTTCTTTTTTTGACCTAGTATGTCGTGATCACCTGTACTCCTCTGAGTACATTTGCGCCAATGTTGAAAGACCGAAATTGGATTGTTGCCTGGCTCGTAACAGGAGCTTTTATGGTTGCCGGAATGGTGATCATCGGTGGCATTACCCGTCTCACCCACAGCGGCCTTTCGATGACTGATTGGAAGCTGATTATGGGCATGATTCCTCCAATGAATGAGATGGAATGGAACAAGGCTTTCGAACAGTACAAGCAATTTCCAGAATTTCAAAGAGTGAATAGTCATTACACCGTTGAAGATTTCAAATCAATCTTCTTTTGGGAATGGTTTCACCGCTTTCTCGGTAGAATCATTGGGATGGTATTCATCTTTCCTTTTATCGTATTCCTAATTCGAAAAAGCTTCAGTCGGAAATTGATTATCCAAAGTTCCATCCTTCTTGGCCTTGGCGCAGTCCAAGGATTCTTAGGCTGGTTCATGGTTAAAAGCGGGCTCATTGACCGTCCAAGCGTAAGCCATTACCGGTTGGCCATTCACCTCTGTGCAGCGTTTGGAACCTTCTCATACATTCTTTGGGTACTCCTCTCCCACCTCCAGCCTGAAAGAAGTGTTTCAAAGAGCGCTTCGACAACATTGATTTCTCGGATCACTCTTTTGCTCGTAATTGTCCAGATTGTTTTCGGGGCATTTGTCGCTGGTCTCAAAGCGGGATACGTGTTTCCAACCTTTCCTAAAATGGGTGCTGATTGGATGCCGACAATAATCGGCCAACGTATTTCAGAATCCGGTTTGGGAACTCTTTTCAATGAGATAATCTCTGTGCAATTCGTTCATAGAACATTTGCATACTTGGTTGCTGGATTCGTGATTTACCTGTGGTATTCTGGCCGAAGGAGTGCAAACGCCAATCAGCTGCGTGGCTTGAATCTCACAATGATTCTTGTCCTGCTTCAATTTACTTTGGGTGTACTGACCATTCTTTATGGCGTTCCAATCTCAATTGCTGTCGCACACCAATTTGGTGCGCTTGGTCTTTTGTCCGCTTCGGTCTACACTGTTTATCAGTATCCGATTAAGGTCAAGTAATTGTCGATTTTAGCTTAATCCTGCGCCACGACACAACCGAAGGCAGTATTGCCGTAAATTCGCACCTCGAAATAATAATGACATGAAAAGAACTCTACTTTCTATTGCCTTTACAGCAGCCGCATCTTCAATGATAGCGCAGGACTGCTCTGAATTGTTCATCTCTGAATATGTTGTGGGATCTGGTAACAACCGAGCACTTGAACTATACAACCCAACGGCAAACAGCATTGACCTTAGCACATACAAAGTAGGACGCTTCCGTGATGGATCAGGTACCCCAATGTTGTTGGACCTTTCAGGAACGATTGCTTCGTTAAGCACGTTTGTAATTGTTATTGACAAGCAAGACCCAAACGGAACTGGTTTTGACGAGCCTGTAGATGCAGCATTAGCAGCAGTTGCAGATATCTTCGTAAACCCTGTTTATGTACAAAGCAACTCTCCATTTTACTTTAATGGTGATGACGCCGTTCCATTGTTCAATGGAGATGCTAGTGATCCATCCAACTTAAAAGATGTTGTAGGAAGAATTGGAGAAGACCCTGGTACTGCGTGGTCAGACGCAAACGGTACGTGGTGGACAACGGACAAAACGTTGATTAGAAAAGCAAGCGTTTTAAGTGGTGACGGAAATGGTTTAGATGAATTTCTACCAGAAGTTCAATGGGACAGTCTTCCAGAAAACACTTTTACTGAATTGGGATGGCACACATGCGATTGTGCAGATGTTGGTGTGAACGATCAAGACATTAACAGAATCAATGTCTATCCAAATCCTAATACAACAAGAATTCTTAACGTTTCTGCAAACAAGAATATTGACCTGATTCAGGTTTTCAATATCATTGGGCAAGAAGCAAAAGAGATTGATTTAAGCAATCAGTTTGCCGACACTCAACGTCTCGACCTTAAAGGTTTGAAGGATGGTCTTTACATCGTTCGGGTAACACTTGATGGTGGTGCTACCATTTCGAGAAAAATCACGCTACAGAAATAATAACGAAGCAGAATTAAAATGCTTCGATACGTTTCGCTGCTTCTAGCGGCAATCTTATTGTCTTCGTTGGCTTACGGCCAAAAGACCCGCGTTTCCGGCACCGTTAAGGATGCTGATTCTGGCGAACCGTTGATTTCGGCAAACATTCTTTATGCTGCAGGGCAAGGCGTTGCAGCCGACCTTGATGGTAAGTACTCTTTTCAACTTGAGAATGGTACGTATACACTGAATGTCTCCTACATCGGTTATGAGGCTCAAGAAATCCCCCTTAACGCTAACGGAGGAGCGGTTGAATTGAATTTCAGCCTTAAAACCATCACTATGAATGAGGTGAGGGTTGTAGCCGATATGGCGCTAGATCGTGAAACACCTGTTGCATTCACGAATATCGAACCAAAGAAAATCAAAGAGGAATTGGCCGCTCAAGACATTCCGATGCTTTTAAACTCCACTCCCGGTGTTTATGCTACGCAACAAGGTGGCGGTGCTGGAGAGGCCCGTGTGACCATTCGTGGATTCGACCAGAGTAATCTTTCCGTTATGATTGATGGCATTCCTATGAACGACATGGAGAATGGCTGGGTTTACTGGAGCAACTGGTTCGGCCTGGATGCGGTAACACAAAGAATTCAGGTGCAGCGTGGGCTTGGCGCAAGTAAGTTGTCTATTCCGGCAGTTGGTGGAAGCATGAACATCCTTACCCAAGGCATTTCCTCAAAGTCCTATAAAACCGTAAAGGTTACCGTTGGAAATGATGGTCTTTTAAGAACCAATGTTGGGTACAATTCTGGCCGACTTAAAGGCGGCTGGGGTATCACAACCGCGTTCGCTTATGACCGTCAGGACGGATACGTGGAACAAACCTGGGCATCGCGATTCTTTTACTATGTGAAAATTCAAAAGCAATTAGGAAACCACATGATTAGCGTTGGTGCAATGGGTGCTCCGCAATCGCACGGCCAGCGCACCGGGAAGCAGCCAATATTTATGTATGACAAGGCATATGCTAGAAAGCTAGGTGCTGACCTTGACACCACTAGCTACGTAACCACCATGGTGGCTTCTGGCCTTGAAGGGAATTATGGCAGAAGGTTCAATCCTAGTTGGGGAACGATTTCTCGAAACAGAAACGATCCAGACGCGAAACCTGAGCTACTTAACTCAAACATCAATTACTATCACAAGCCAATAATGAACCTTCGTCACTTTTGGGCTAAGGATACATGGGCTGTTTCAAATATTGTATACGGCTCCCTTGGAAAGGGTGGTGGAACCAGGTCAAGAGGTGGAACTACAATCAATGAAACGGGACACCTTGATATGAATGCACTATATCAGGACAACATAACTGGAACTGTTTTCGTGCCACCATTTGACACGCTCGCAGTCAACGATACAAGTCAATATAAATCAACAAATTTTATCCAGTCTTCAATAAACAATCACTATTGGTATGGATTGCTTTCCACTGTCAGCAAGTCTTTCAGTAAGTATTGGGACCTTTCTTTTGGAATTGATGCACGTGCCTACTGGGTAGAGCATTACAGCACTCCGTACGATCTTTTAGGCGGTGATTATGCTGTAATAAACCCAACTGCCAATCAAAATGATCTGTTCGACCCAGCAGACAACGTAAAGCGTGAAGGAGACATTGCTGGATACAGAACTAGTACAAATGTGTACTCCGGTGGTCTCTTTGCCCAGCTAGAATATTCCAAGGATAGATGGTCTGCCTTTGTTAGTGCTTCTGGTGGGTACAATTACTATATAAGGCAAGATCAATACAGAAAGAAAGATCTAATCCTAGCCGATACAACGTATCAACAAGCTTTAGGAATCAATGATACCATCATGCGAAATGGCACCTCTTACACCCATGAAAGTGGTGAAGCCAAAGATGCCACAACTGGAAGTGTCGACTACTTTGGTGGAACGGCCAAAGCAGGTGTGAATTTCAACATCAATGATCACATGAATGTGTTCTTTAATGGAGGCGTTTTCTTTCGACCCCCAACCGTAAGCAACGTTTACAACGGTAATTTCTCTTTTGACTTTGTTCAAGGAATAGGAAATGAATTTGCGTGGGGAACGGAACTGGGCTACTCAATTCGATATCCACAGTGGGCAGGTAACTTAAACTTGTATCGAACGGCTTGGGAGAATAAACCTTTAATTACGGCTGTCTTCGTTGGGGGTGAGCGTTTAAATGTTGCGGTTCCTGGTTTAGGTTCGCTTCACCAAGGAGCAGAACTCGATGCTGCGTATAAAACACCTTGGTTCTTCGATATTGAGGGACTTGTGTCTTACGGTGATTGGCGATGGACTGGTCAGTCAAAGGCTTTTTACTACGATCAATCTACTGGCCTTCCGGTTGATTCATTTGATGTTGATGCAGAAGGCGTGTTGGTGGGAGATGCGGCCCAATTTCAATTGGCCGGTAGCTTGAAAATAAAACCAGCAAAGGGAGTTTACATAAAAGCCAGAATCTCGTATTTCGATAAGCATTACGCTAACTTCAACGCGATTAGCCTACAAGGAGAAAATAAGGGCCGACAATCTTGGAGGGTTCCTGCATACTACACAATGGATATACACGCTGGTTGGACAATCAAACTGAAAAAAATGGACGTTTCAATCCGCGCTAGCATTCTCAATCTCTTGGATGAGTTGTACATCTCGGATGCAACCAATAATTCTTACACACAATCCTTTGACGCTACTGGTGCCTCGGTTTACATTGGCCAAGGCCGTAGATGGACTGCCAGCGTTGGCTTGAAATTTTAATACTTAATCATGAAAAACCTATTGACATTTGCCCTTGTGGCCGCAAGCTTTGCCTCTTTTGGTCAAGCCTCTTTACCAACAAGTTGGAACTTTGACGACCTCGCACCTGCTGGTTGGACGGAGCACTTGGATGAGAACCCTGGCAATACTCGTTATACCAATGGTTTTGTTGGTGCCGCCTGCAAATTGGACGGTGATGATGAATTTGTAACAGTCGAATTCACGGATGTTTGTAGCGCAGTGATCTACAACATTAAAGGAGAGGGTTCGCAGCAAACCGATGACATTTTCACGATTCAAGAATCGGTGGACGGATCATCATGGACAACCATGAGAGAATTGATTGGATCTGACTTGGATGGCGGTTCTTACGGTGAATACACCGACAATCCACAATCCGCTTCTCGTTTTGTTCGTTGGTATTTTACGGAGAAACAAAGCGGAAGAAATGTTGGCCTGGATGAAATAGAATTACTTCCTCAGGTGCCAACAAGTGCATCTGAGATTGGTGTTTACTCAGGTGTGGAGAACATTGCCAATAACTCAACATTCGTAATCGGAAACACTGCTACCACAGTTATGAATATTGAGAATGTAAACCTTTTTGGAGGTGATGATTTGAACATTTCAAGTATGACCATCAATGGTACAAACGCGGCTGACTTTTCTATCTCTGGTCAGACCACTCCCTTTGTTGTTGGGCCTGATGGCGTGGTAGGATTCAATATTTATTTTGTTGCCGGTGCTGCGGGATCTCGATTTGCAACACTGACCATCAACAATGATGATGGGAATGGAGATGAGATTCCTTTCGTGATTAATCTGTACGGAATTGGAGGCAACTTTGCGTCTGAACCAGCTTCTGGCCCATCGAATGTTTCGTTCACTAATGTGGCAACATATGGTTACGATGTCTCCTTCAATGATGCTTTCCCAGTACCGGATAATTACATAGTGCTTAGAGGAATTGGAAGTAACACATTGGCCGTTCCAACAGATGGTCAGACTTACTCTAAAGGCGATTGGATTGATGGCGTAACACAGGTGGTTCACATTGGGCCAGCTCAGACTTTTAGACCAAGTTACAACGTGGCGGGCACGACTTATTATTTCGCTGCGTATTCGTACAACGGTCCTTCAGGGTTTGAAAATTACTACACTTCCTTAGCAACAAATGGAGATGTAACAACTCCTGCCAACATGATGGGTAATTACTACGATGGAGTTGATCCAAATGCAACAAGCTTCTTAACGGATCTTCAAAATCGAATCAGTAGTCCGTACAATCAAATCTTTTACAGCAACTACGGGCCGATTATGATTAACAAGTTCGCTTCTCGTGATACAACCGATGGCGACAAGGTGGTAACTGGAGTCTACTCGGGCTACCAATACATGTATACCGGAGCCTTTTTCTACGATGTAATGAGCCGAGAGCACTCTTGGCCACACAGTTGGATGCCTGCTTTCCCTAATCAAGATGGTGACGAGTATTCAGATTTTCACAATCTATTTCCAACACATCAAGACCAAGCAAATGCTGTTAGAAGCAATCGACCTTTGGGTGTAGTTGAAACTCAGGCCAGTTCTTTCATGGACGCACAATATGGTGACGATTCTAATGGTGAACGTGTTTACGAACCACGAGATCAACATAAAGGAGATGCAGCAAGGGCGATTTTCTACATGGCGTCTAAATGGAATGGAACTGGTGGAAGCTGGGAGCTTCCAAACCCAATTGATTTTATTGTTCAATACGGGCAAGATCAAGATGTATTGAAGCAATGGCACTGGCAAGATCCACCAGACGCTTGGGAGATTGCACGAAACGATTTTATCGAAAGTGAGCAAGGCAACAGAAATCCATTTGTTGATAGTGTGAACTGGGTGTGCTACATTGATTTTGAGAATTTCACTCATATCAATGATCCATCAGAACTCCCGTGTACGACTACTGCAAATTCGATTCGGGAAGAGGAAATTGGAGCCCTTTCTATTATGCCTAATCCTGCGGTTGATCAATTAACAATCAACATTGATTTGGCCGAGCAGCAGAACTTAACAGCAATCGTTTATGACCTTGCTGGTAAGAAATTACTTTCAAAATCATTGGGGTCTGCAAACGGCAAGAACCGCTTCAACATTAACGTAAGCGACCTGTCTACTGGCATGTACACACTAAGCCTACAAAGTGCTGAGGGTCGAACGAATCGAACGTTTGTTGTAAAGTAACTCAAGGCTTTAAGTCAATAAAAAAGGAGGCGATCGGCCTCCTTTTTTCATTTTGAAAAATCGGTAATCGCTTCAAACAATCCATCGGGATCCTCCGCATGAACCCAGTGGCCAGAGTTTAAAGCGATCAATTCGGAATTCGGAAACTGGATCCTGATTTCACCCAATTGATCTTCCATCAAATAATTGGAACGTTTGCCTCGAATAAAGAGCATCGGCAAATCGCAAGATCCATCGATTGGTAAGCCGACCTCCTCAATTTCATCCGCGATTACTTCAAGGTTGAATCTCCAAGCATACTTCGGGATGCCTTGTTCTGATTTGGTTCTGTAGAGATTCTTCAGCAAGAATTGCCTTGTAACAATCGGTTCAATCATGTTTGCCAACTCCTCTTCCGCCTCCTTTCTAGAAGTAATCTTTTCCAGATCAAGGCTTTGCATGGATCGAATTATATGGTCATGATGCACTTCATAACCCTGCGGACCGATGTCAACGACCACTACCCTATCCAATTTCTCAGTGTGGTTAACTGCAAATTGCATGGCAGTTTTCCCGCCCATGCTGTGGCCAACCAAAAGCACGTTAGTCAAATCATGTTCTTCGAAAAATGAAAGCAGATCATCAGACATCGCTTCATACGTGTGTTCATCCACATGTTCCGATTTTCCATGATTGCGCTGATCAACCAGAAACACCTGATGATTCTCCGCAAAGCGTCTCGCAATGGTCATCCAGTTATCCAAGGACCCAAACAATCCATGCAGAATAACCATTGGTTGACCCGAACCTATTTCTATGAAGTTCAACCTCATCGTAACTGATTCTTGTACATGTTAATGCAGTTCTCAAATCCGTAATAAATGGAATCTGAGATGAGCGCATGACCAATCGAAACCTCTAAAAGGCCAGTTACATTCTGGTAAAAGAATCGCAAGTTTTTAAGATTCAGATCATGGCCGGCATTGATTCCTAATCCTAATTCATTGGCCTGAATTGCGGCTTCTCGAAATGGCTTGACCGCTCTTTCTTGATCCTTTTCAAAATCCACCGCGTAGCTTTCCGTGTACAATTCAATTCTGTCTGCTCCTACTTCTCGAACTGCCGCAATCAATCTTTCGTTTGTTTCTATAAAGACTGAAGTTCTTATCCCAGCCTCCTTGAATTGAGCAATTACCTCCTGAAGTTGCGACCGGTGCGTTATCGTGTCCCAACCAGCATTTGATGTCAGCACATCTGGGCCGTCTGGCACCAATGTTACTTGAGTTGGGTTTGTCTCCAGCACCAAATCAATGAACTTTTCATTCGGATAACCCTCAATATTGAACTCGGTCTTGACAACATCTTTCAAATCTCGCGCATCGGCATAACGAATATGCCGCTCGTCAGGCCTTGGGTGAATAGTAATTCCATCTGCGCCAAATCGTTCGGCATTGATGGCTGCTTCTACCACACTTGGTGTAATGCCTCCACGGCTGTTTCGCAGCGTAGCAATCTTATTAATGTTAACACTGAGTTTCGTTTCGCTCATCGGGTTTGTTTCAGGTTGCAAATTTAATTTTCGGCAAAGATCTTGCTTTTAATAAAATGTAACGTAGAGACAACTTTCTAATGTGAATTAACGTTTACATTTCAGGCATCTCTTTAAACAGAAAAAGCGTGTTAGCACTTGAACTCATATCTCAATCCCTTCCGCCTCTAAAACCAGAGGAAACTGGGTCAAAGGCCATCAAGTGGATGGAAGAGTTTAAGGTGTACCACTTACCTGTAGTTGACGGGCATGAATATCTTGGATTGGTCGCAGAGGATGAAATTCTAGATAGCAACCAGCGAGATTTGCCAGTTACCGAATTCCTAAAAGAGCATCGAAAACCATTTGTAACAGACGAGCAACACATCTATGATGTGTTGAGAACAATCACATCTGCTGATGTATCAACAATTGCTGTGCTTGAATCGAATGGAGATTTTCTTGGTTCTATCACTCTACAGGATCTTTTATCCAAGTTTGAAGAGCTAGCTGCAATTAGCCAAGCTGGAGGAATCATTGTTCTAGAATTAGATCAGAACGATTATTCGTTAGCCAAGATTGCGCATGTGATTGAGTCGAATGATTCTAAGATTCTTAGTTCGTATGTAGGTTCGAAGTCTCAAAGTGATCGATTGGAACTCACTATTAAGGTTGATCGAGAAGAATTGGCTCCGATTTTACAAAGCTTGGAGCGCCACGAATACAATGTGGTAGGCGCTTTTCAAGAACGAGCACAACTTGAAGACTTGAGAACCCGCTACGATTCATTTATGCGTTACATCAACATCTAAGGCTAGCGCCTTTTGTAAACCCGTAACGTATCTTGGCCGCATGAGGGTTTTGCTGCCTATTCTCTTTATTATTTCAAGCATT
This sequence comes from Bacteroidia bacterium, assembly GCA_047611425.1. Taxonomy (GTDB): domain Bacteria; phylum Bacteroidota; class Bacteroidia; order UBA10329; family UBA10329; genus JBLFWJ01. The sequence continues at coordinate 12,743 of JBLFWJ010000014.1, forward strand.
ACAGCAGCTGTTGGTCAAGACACAACCTCACTGTATCAGGTTACCTCGATTGCCTTTGAAGGCAATAAAATCACCAAGGAATCCATCCTCTATCGTGAAATGACATTAGAGGTCGGAGAGCAATTCACGCTTTCTGTTCTCAATCGGAAACTTGAACGCTCAAGAAACAACATTCGCAATCTCAACATTTTCAATTCTGTCTATGTAGATACCTGCATTTTTGAAAACACGGTGCAAGTCGTCATCCGGTTGATGGAAAGATGGTACGTTATTCCAATTCCCATTATAGAATACGCTGACCGTAATCTGGGTGAATGGGTTGCTCAGGGATGGAAAGTGGATCGATTGGATTACGGCTTGGATGTATGGTGGTCAAACTTTAGAGGGAGAAACGAGACGCTCTTTCTCCTAGCCCAATTTGGCTACAATAATTCCTTTGGGTTTAAGTATCGTATACCCTATCTCGACAAAGAAAAAAAGTTTGGTATTGACCTTGAATTCTACTTCACCAGAAACCATGAAATTGCCTACGGAGTTGAAAATAGCACTCGAGTTTTTTACAAGGATCCAGATCGGTTTGTTCAGGTGAAGTATTTCGGTGCAGCCGGCCTAATCGTTCGACCCAAACTTTACAACACACACTTTATTCGATTAGAATACACGGACGCTTCTATCGCAGATACCGTGGCACAATTAAACCCGCAATACTTCAATCCGGATCAGTCCAGCACGCGCTATTTTGCTCTATCATATAGAATGGAAAGAGATAAACGCGACTATAACGTTTACCCACTTAAGGGCTACCATTTTGAGGTGGAATTACGTAAAGAGGGTCTTCGAATTTTTAAGACTGCCGTTGACATGCTGGATGTTTCTGCGGAATTCACGAAGTTCTGGCAACTTCACAACCGCTGGTATCTGGCAGGTGGATTAAAATTTAAGGCATCCCCTTTCTCTACTCAGGCATACTACACCCAGCGTGGTCTAGGTTACGAAACAGATTTTGCAAGGGGTTATGAGCTTTACGTTATTGACGGACAATACTACGGGCTGGCAAAAACGAACATCCGATTCCAACCAGTTAAGGATCGGATGATTAACCTAAAATTCATCAAGAATAAAAAAGTCGGTCTCATCCCGCTATCGGTCTTTACCAGCTTTCATGTAGATGCCGGTTATGTAGTCGACAATATATTCAGAGCCGGCAACCCATTGGCAAATCGATTTATTGTTGGAGCCGGGGTTGGTGTTGATCTAGTAACTTTTTATGACGTTGCCTGGCGACTTGAATACTCAATGAACGATAGGTTAGACCACGGCTTTTTCATACATTTCACTAAGCATATCTGAAAATGAAAATTGCAGTTCACGGCAGAGCAAGAAATGAGCAATCCAGCGGATTTATCCGCAACCTTTTTCCACACCTTGCGGATTGTTGCCAATCATTGCTGGTGTCCGAAGACCTACATGAAATTGTAAAAGAATGCTTGCCGGCAAATGCAGTTATTGTGCCTGCAGGTCAGTTAAAATCTAAATCCCCAGACTTGTTTGTAAGCCTTGGTGGTGATGGCACAATTCTCGAAACAACTGGTTTAATTGGCCGTTCTGGCATTCCTATTCTTGGAATTAATACAGGAAGGCTTGGGTATCTATCCAGTGCTGGTCATGATACAGCCGTTGAAACGCTTAAGCTTCTTAATCAAGGTGAGTATGACCTTGAAGCTAGGCGGTTATTGGAAGTTGAAATTCCTGATAACCCCTTTGGAAAGCAGAATTTTGCCTTGAACGAGTTTGCCATTCACAAAAGTGATAGCGCCAGCATGATTACGGTTCATGTAGAGGTGGATGGTCTTTTTCTCAACTCTTATTGGGCAGATGGGTTGATAATTGCAACTCCAACTGGATCTACCGGTTACTCATTAAGTTGTGGCGGTCCAATTGTAGCACCTGATTCAAACAACATTATTCTCACCCCAATTGCCCCACATAACCTTACTGTAAGGCCACTAGTAATTAATGACAGCGCAACGCTCCGGTTAAAGACTGACACAAACGATGAGAATTTCAGGATTTCGGGCGATTCCAAATCACACATAGTTGCTCCCGGAACTGAATTAAAAATCAAGTTGGCCGACTTTACCGTCAATTTCATTCACTTTAATGGACAGGATCATTTTTCTACTCTTCGTTCAAAACTAATGTGGGGTCACGATCGCAGAAACTGAGATCTACTCCGCATCCCTCTCAATATCTATAAAAAACCTACCTTTGTCCTCTTGGCTCCGAAAAGAACCATCCTAAATTAACCGACCATGAAACTACGTTACCTGTTTCTGATCATGCTATTAATTCCTTCGCTGAGCCATGCACAGCGCTGGAAGAGAATGCGTTACGAAGTGGTTTACGCTGCTGGGGCCACTAACTTTTTGGGTGAATTAGGAGGACGTAACCAAATCGGAACGAATTTCTTCAATGACCTTGAAGTAGCCTCAACTCGATACGTTTTAAACATTGGCATGCGATACAAATTATCGCAATATATTTCGGTTAAGGCTGGGTTTAGCTATGCCAGAGTAGCTGGCGATGATAAACAAACGCAAGAGCCCTATCGTAGCAATAGAAACTTGCATTTCAGGTCACCAATTGTAGAATTGGCCGCTCAGTTGGAATTCTCTTGGATGAGAGAGCAGACGGGTAGCCGTTATAAAATCCGAAGAGTTAGAGGTAGAGGCAAAAAAGGAAGCCAGGTTTACGTGTATGGCTTTGTCGGTGTAGCCGGGTTTTACATGAATCCGTCAGCAAAGTATGGTGGAAAATGGCACTCGCTACAGCCTTTGAACACAGAAGGCCAGGACTCTGAGTTTTTCCCAGGTCGTACATCGTACTCCAGAGTGCAGCTCGCAATACCTTTTGGAATCGGATTTAAATACGCCCTTGACAAGAAGAGCAGTATCGGCCTTGAATATGGTTTAAGAAAAGCGTTCACTGACTATATCGATGACGTAAGTACCACTTATGTTGTTTCTCAATGGCGATCTGCTGAATTTGGAGATTATGCTGATTTGCTGGGAATGACGGAGACTGCTGCGGCACTTTCCGACCCATCATTAAATCAATTTCCGGCTGGGCTTGCAGATCAGGGCTATCTTGGTGCGTGTCAATCTTGCCCAGGCCAGCAACGTGGCGACCCAACAGATTTCGACTCCTATATGTTCCTACTAATAACATACAACAGGAAAATTCGTACTACTCGTAGAGGGTTGCCGAAGTTCTAATCCTCATTTCAAGTTGGGATGATGAGAAAGGAAATATTTATCGCAATTATTTTATTACTGCCGGTTTTAGCAATCGCTCAAAGATCTGAAGTAGGAATTCAAGGAGGTGTCTCATTCTATATGGGGGATCTTAATCCGAGTGGTGTATTCAATTTCGTTCAACCCGCTGGAGGGATTTTCTATCGATACAATTTCACAGAGCACTGGGCGATTAGAGGAAACGCCTTATTGGGTTGGGTAAAAGCTGAAGATGCTCAATCTGACGTCCGTTCGCAGGTAGAAAGAAACTTGAGTTTTACTTCCCAGGTATTGGAATTTTCACTTTACGGTGAGCTCAACTTCTTCAGATATACACCTGGTGATATGAAGCATCCAATAGCACCTTTCATTTTTGGTGGAATCGCTCTTTTCAAATTCAACCCGAAAGCAGAATTGGACGGGACCAAGTATGAATTGCAGCCATTGGGTACAGAAGGGCAAGGCACAACGTTCTATCCCGATCGCAAACAATATTCACTAACCACGGCATCAATCCCTTTCGGCATTGGCGTGAAGGCCAATATTTCTAAGCGCTTTTCAGTTGGTGTTGAATGGGGCATGCGCTACACATTTACAGATCATCTTGATGACGTAAGCGGTGTGTATGCCGATCCAGATATCGTTATGCAAGAAAATGGAGAGACAGCAGGCCTATTATCTGACAGGTCCTTGTCTGGAACCGACAATACAGATCGACAACGCGGTAACTCTAAAACCAACGATTGGTACTCTTTCGCCCTACTCACTTTCTCGTATAAAATACCGGGTAGACCTGTGAAGTGTGCCGCTTACGGAGAATGACCTAAAACCAGCGGTTTTACTGTACATTCGCGTTCCGAAAAAATGGGCTGTCCCGACAGTTAAATGTCCTCCAATACCTCTATAGACAAGAATAAATTGCCAACCCATGTTGCCGTCATTATGGACGGGAATGGCCGGTGGGCAAAAAAAAATGGTATGATTCGAACAATCGGCCACCAAAGCGGTGTGAAGGCCGTGCGAAATACCGTAGAACGTGCTGCTGAATTGGGTGTAAAATATTTAACACTTTATGCCTTCTCCACCGAAAACTGGAACAGGCCCAAATTGGAGATTAATGCTCTAATGCAGCTTCTAGTGCGAACGATTAACAAGGAAACAAAAACCTTAACGGAGAACGAAATCAAGCTAAATGCAATTGGAGACATTCAAAGCCTGCCTTCAAACTGCATTAAGGAATTGAATGAGGCAATCGAAACTACGAAGGGGAATAATAAGATGACATTGACTCTTGCATTGAGCTACAGTTCGCGATGGGAAATCACCCAGTGTATGCAGGACCTGGCAAAAAATGTTAAATCTGGAGAATTGAACCCAGAAGAAATAACAGAAGAAACAATCAGTGGTCACCTTTGCTCTTCGAGTATTCCAGACCCTGAGTTATTGATTAGAACCAGTGGTGAGTTAAGGATTAGCAATTTTCTTCTTTGGCAGCTGGCATACTCGGAATTATATTTTACAGACAAACTCTGGCCCGATTTTAACAAAGACGATTTTGACGAGGCAATAATTGCTTACCAAAACCGTGAAAGACGATTCGGAAAGACAAGTGATCAGTTGCATGGGTAAATTTTTAAGGGGTTGGGCTATCGCTCTAACCACAGTTATTTTTATTTCGAATACTCAGGCTCAAGTCCAGGTAGGAGGAGATGAAATTCTCATCGATTATTCCAGTCCTAGGCAATACACCATAGGTGGCATTACCGTTTCTGGAACAAAATATTTAGATAAGCGAGTTCTAACATCACTATCGGGATTAACGGTAGGCGATACGGTAATGGTGCCAGGTGAAGCTGTAACTAAAGCAATTGAAAACTTATGGGATCAAGGTCTTTTTAGTACAATAGATATTAAGGCTACGAAGGTGCTAGACGAAAAGATTTTCCTAAACATTGCTCTACAAGAACGACCTCGACTGCTAAAATTTTCCCTTAAAGGAGTTAGAAAAAGTGAGGCGAATGACATTCGAGAAAAAATCAAATTAATCAAAGGAAAAGTTGTGACTGATAATTTGAAGATCAGTACTGCCAACACAATCAAAGATCACTTTATCGACAAAGGATTCTACAATATAGAGGTAGACATAGAAGAACTGGCAGATTCGGTTCTAAAGAATAATGTCATACTAACCTTCGTGGTTGATAAGAAGAAGAAGGTAAAAATTAAGAAAGTCAACATCTCCGGGAATGTGCAGGTTAAGTCTTCAAAGCTTAAACGGCAAATGAAAGAGACCAAGGAGAAGAAATTTTGGAGAGTTTGGAAAGCATCCAAATTCATTGAGTCCGATTACAAAATTGACAAAATTGCGATGATTGCTAAATACAATCAGCTTGGCTATCGTGATGCTATTCTCACCAAGGATTCTGTTTACCGCGATGGAAAACATCTAATTATCGACTTAGATATTGAAGAAGGAAACAAGTACTATTTCCGAAATATCAGTTGGGTTGGAAATACTAAATACACAACCGAAGCTCTCGATAAGATTTTGGCGATTAAAAGTGGTGAGATTTTCGATCAGGCCCGATTGGATGCCAACCTTTTCATGAACCCAAATGGACGTGATGTCAGTTCCCTTTATTTAGATGATGGTTATCTATTCTTCCAAATTGAACCGGTGGAAGTACTTGTAGAAAATGATTCCATTGACTTAGAAATGCGGATTCATGAGGGTAAACAAGCCACAATTAGTAAGGTGATTGTAAAAGGAAATACAAAGACTAATGATCATGTTATCCTTCGAGAACTAAGGACGAAACCAGGGCAATTGTTTAGTCGCGCTGATATTATCAGATCGCAAAGAGAATTATCTCAGTTGGGATATTTTGACCCCGAACAAATGGGAGTTGAGCCTAAACCAGACCCTGTAAGCGGAACAGTTGACATTGAGTATACGGTTGTCGAGCGACCTTCCGATCAAATCGAACTTTCTGGAGGTTGGGGAGCTGGTAGAATCGTAGGAACACTAGGTGTTTCATTCAATAATTTCTCCACCCGAAATATGTTCAAAAAAGGTTCCTGGAGGCCATTGCCGGCAGGTGACGGACAAAAACTAAGCTTGCGGGCGCAGTCAAACGGATTGTTTTTCCAATCCTATAACGCATCGTTTACAGAACCTTGGCTTGGAGGAAAAAAGCCGAATTCACTATCCGTTTCGGTCTATCATTCAATCCAAAGTAATGGATTGCAAAAAGGTGACGAGAATAGAAGCTTGATTCAAATAACTGGTGCTTCACTTGGTCTTGGAAAACGATTAAAATGGCCTGACGATTTCTTTATCCTTCAACAAAGCATCAATTATCAGCATTACGCATTGGATGGATATACTTTGGTGGACGGCCTGAGCAATGGATCATCCAACGCAATTTCTTATGGATTGACATTGTCTAGGAACTCTATAGGAGACCCCATCTTTCCTACCGGAGGAGGCGTTGTGTCTTTAAGTGTTGAAGCCACACCTCCCGTTTCTCTACTCACATCAGGTATAGATTACTCTACAGCAGATGCGGCACAGAAATATGAGTGGATTGAATACCACAAATGGAAGTTCGATACCAAGTGGTATCAACAATTGGCAAAGAATTTGGTAATACAAGTGAAGTTGCAGTTTGGATTCCTTGGTCATTATAACCCAGATATTGGAACCGCACCGTTTGAAAGGTTTTATGTCGGTGGTGATGGCCTGTCTGGCTTTGGTCTAGATGGAAGAGAGATTGTCGCTTTAAGAGGTTATGACAATAACTCTGTATCATCGAGTCAAGGAAGTAGCATTTTTAGCAAATACAATTTTGAACTACGCTATAGAATATCAGCCAATCCAAGTGCCACCATTTTCGTGTTGGGCTTTCTTGAGGCGGGAGATGCATGGGATAGCTTTAACGACTTTCAACCTTTTAACGTTAAAAAATCTGCGGGAGTTGGTCTTCGACTTTTCCTTCCAATGTTTGGGCTTCTTGGGCTCGATTACGGCTGGAGGTTTGATGACATTCCGGGTCAAGAACAAATGGCCCCTGGTCAATTCCACTTTTCAATCGGTCAACAATTTTAATTCTTGAAAACCATGAAAAACTTAATAGCACTATTATTTGCTCTTGTGATTGGGGTTTCTGCCCAAGCCCAACGCTTTGCCTATGTAGACACAGACTACATTCTTGAGAACATCCCCCAGTACAATGAGAAACAATCTCAGCTTGACGAAATTGCCGTTCAGTGGCAAGGAGAAGTTGAAGCATTGTATTCTGAGATTGACCGGATGTACAAAGACTTTCAAGCAGAACAGATCCTTCTTACAGATGAAATGAAGAAAAAACGTGAGGACGATATAATGGAGAAAGAGGGCGAGGCAAAAGATCTTCAACGCCAGCGGTTCGGATATCAAGGCGACCTTTTTAAGAAGCGACAACAATTGGTTAAACCACTTCAAGATCAGGTTTATGAGGCAATTAAAGATGTTGCCATGGGCCGAGGTTATGCTGTAATTTTTGACAAAGCGAGTGCTATGACCATGCTTTATACAAACTCTAAGTACGACTTGAGTGAGGATATATTAGAAGAACTTGGATATGCTGTCGAAGAAGGCGGTGGAGCGGGCGCTAAAGGTGGGGACAGTAAATCTGGAAGCTCTGGAGATAAAGGAAATGGCGCAACTCGCCCAACCGGTGGTTCTAGCAAAGGAGGAAGCACCAGCCCTAAAGGCAAATAATTACATTTGCCGCCCTTAAAAACGACCAATAACAAACAATTGATATGAAGAAAATAAGCAGTTTAATTGCAGTAGTGTTGATGATGGCCATAGCCGCACCAACCTTTGCTCAACAAAAATTCGGACACATTGACTCCGCAGCACTTCTAGACCTAATGCCTGAAAAGGCAAAGGCAGAAAAAGACCTTGAGGCATTTGCCATACCATTCAACGATGAATTGAAGAAAATGGCTGCGGAACTTGAGTCTAAAATGGTGGCGTTTGAATCAACTCAGGAAGGTATGACCAAGTTAGTCCGTCAAACAAAAGTGACTGAAATTCAGGACATGCAAACTAGAATTCAGCAGTTTCAAGAGAATGCTCAAGGCGAGATTAGCACAAAAGAGCAGGAGGTTCTTGGACCAATTGTGGAGAAAGCAAGAAAGGCCATTGATGAGGTTGCAAACGATAAAGGATATACCTACGTGTTTGACGCGTCACTAGGTGTTTTGCTGTACATGAAGGATTCCAATGACATTATGGCTGAAGTAAAGGTCAAATTGGGCATCTAATCAATCTTTAACTCACAAAAACAAAAAGGACACTCTCCCATGCGGAAAGTGTCCTTTTTTTGTACAATGGATAATCGACCGATAGGCATATTCGATTCTGGAATAGGTGGCCTCACCTTGGCAACCGCGATTCTGCAGGCGCTACCAAGTGAGCGGTTGATTTATTTTGGAGACACGGCCCACCTTCCTTATGGAGATAAGTCTGAAGAGTCAATTAAAGAATACTCACTTCGAATTGCAGATTTTTTAAAGAATAAGGATTGCAAGGCCATATTAATTGCTTGCAATACTGCGAGCTCGATTGCTTTTGAAAGCATTTCTAACGAGTATGATTTCCCCGTTTACAATGTAATCGACCCTGTAACGGAAAGCGTAGCAAAATCCTTCACCGGCAAAAAAGTTGGTGTTATAGGAACCAAAGGAACAATAGCTACCAAAATATATCAGCGTAGACTTTTAGCTGGTGACCCATCAATGATTGTCGTGGAAAAGGCCACCACACTTTTGGCGTCAATGATTGAAGAGGGATTTCATAATGACAGCATTAGCAAAGCCGTCATCCAGGCCTATTTGGAGGATACTCAGTTTGTGAATCTAGATGCACTCATCCCTGCTTGCACACATTATCCATTAATCTCAAATCAAATTCACTCGTTTTTTGAAGGAACCGTGAATGTGATTGATGCCCCTCGAATAGTTGCTGAGTTCATCAAGTCAGATCTGAAACAAAGAAATCTACTAGCCACTCAATCTAAATCAACTCACAAATTCTTTGTTTCTGATAGAACCGAGGCATTCGAAAAAGCGACCCAAATCTTTTTTGGAGAAGAGCTTCACTTGGAAGAACACCGTTTCCCCGTGCAATAATCACTTAAACCAGTCTATGTATTTCACATAATTGCTGGCTGTAGACCCTATCATCTTTTCAGCATTTTCCTTGGTGAGCTGCTTCACTTTCTTTGCGGGAACTCCAGCATAAATCCAGCCTGACTCTGTCAGCGTATTTTCCAAAACAACAGCACCTGCCGCAATAATCACATTCGACTCTATCACCGCGTTGTCCATCACAATCGCTCCCATTCCTATGAGAACATTGTCTTTAAGGTCGCACCCATGAATAATCGCGTTGTGGCCAATTGAGACATCATTTCCGATGCTCGTGGAGGCCTTTTGATACGTGCAATGGACAATTGCGCCATCCTGAACATTCACCCTATCCCCCATTACAATTGCATTTACATCTCCACGTACAACTGCATTGAACCAAATACTGCACTCCTCGCCCATTTTCACATCTCCTACTACAGTGGCATTCTCCGCCAAGTAGCAACTGGATGGAATTTCTGGGGTCTTACCGTTAACGGATTTGATTAGCGCCATTTGTCAGATTTAGAATGTCATGCTAAAATAGCTGGAAGACCCATTTGACGGGATCAAATTCGTAAAATTGTATACCCCTTATCAAATGAAATTTTCAACTTCATTTTTAGCCACCCTTTTGTTGATCCTTGGATCAATATTTACTCATGCCCAAGAGTGTGGATACGTTTATGTAAGCGCTACTGGGGCGACTAGCGGTGTTGCCGGAACACGAGACACGCCTGCCAATCTTGCTTACGGCCTCTTACTTACAGACGCAACAGATAACCATCTCAGAATTGCACACGGACTTTATGAGCTTGAGCATGACTTGTTAATGTTGGGTGGAATTACTTTAGAGGGTGGCTTCCGACAAAGTGATTGGGTTAAAACAAATTCGGCAGAAACTATCTTCCATCGATCTTCCGATAATCATGATCAAGTAAACAAAGCATTGAAAGGCATCAACTGCCATGGAATAAGTGCATTCAGCATTCGCGATATCACGATTAATGTTGACGATGCTCCTGGAAACGGTGTAAGCATTTATGGCATTTATATAAATGGCTGTACTCAATACACGATTTCTCGCTGTGTGATTAATACGGGAGATGGATCCAGTGGCCTACCCGGAACAACCGGACCCAGCGGGCTTGACGGGCTATCTGGAACTGAAGGCGGTCCCGGTGAAGATGAAGGGCCATGTTGCCGTTGGAACGGTACAGGAGGAACAGGAGGTTTTGCTGGATCCAATGCTGGTGGTGATGGAGGCATGGGTGGAGAATGGGGTGGATTTGAAGTAGAGGAAATCTGTACACCAATAATCGTTTTTTGCCAATGGATTATTACACCAGCTAGCGAATTCACCAATCCTGGTAATCAAGGACTGGATGGTTTAGGCTTTGGCGGTGGACAGGCTGGTGCTGAAGGCGTTGGCGTTTGCGCACTCACCTACGCGAATACAAATTGCCTTGCCAATGCTTTCAATCATGGCGAGGATGGAAATATTGGGGCGGACGGAACTGATGGCGCACAAGGGTTGCAGGGAATTGCCTCTGTAAATGGAGCAGGATATTATGAACCAGGAATTGGCACTGTTGGTGACAATGGATTTAGTCACGGGGCCGGAGGCGGTGGCGGTGGCGGTGGTGGCGCCAAAGGTTGTGAACCTGCGGCATTGATGCCATACATTCCTTCTACCGAACCTATGCCATATGCGGGAGACACTGCATATCACACTGCGGGAGCCGGTGGTGGCGGTGGTGGTGGTGGAGAAGGCGGCCAGATAGGCTTTGGTGGTTACGGTGGCGAAGGTGCAGGAGGAAGTTTCTGCGTTTTTGTTTACGACAACGGAATTAACGGTGTAGTTCAAGATTGCTTTTTCAACGCTGGTGATGGTGGCTCGGGCGGTCCTGGTGGTGCAGGAGGAATAGGCGGAATAGGCGGAATTGGAGGCCTAGGTGGAGTTTTAGGCGACAATGGTCCCGACAATTCTTGCCACGTTGGCGAAGGGGGTGATGGTGGGCAAGGTGGACAAGGTGGTTTTGGTGGAAACGGAGGTATTGGCTCTGACGGAATAAGCGAGGGCTTATTTCAAGATAATGGTTCGCCCGTTCTTGATCCCAATATTTACAACCCTTGGGAACCCGATATCGAAGTCGAATACTTTGGATGTACTAACTCGATGGTCACTGTTTCAACAAACGCAACAGGAAATCTGAATTGGATTTTTGGCTTTGGAGCTGAACCCCAGAACAGTGAAAGCGCCAACGACACTGTTTTCTACAGCAACCCTACTGGATTCCGCAGCATTACTTTAATTGTAGACGGGGTGCCTTATTTCTACGCCAACTATGTTGAGATTCGAGACGAGTTTACGCCTCCCGAGATTGAAGCTGATCGAACCACTTTATGCGTTGGAGAAAGCATCACACTTGGTACTTCATCTACCGCCTTAAGCTATGATTGGACGATACCAACTGGATCAATCGCTGCGAGTGATCAACAAAATGTAGGAACTGTTGTGTTCAACACACCAGGTGATCACATAGTAGAATTGACCACAACCAGCTGCTGTGGAACATCAAAAGCGACAGACACCATTCATGTTCTAGAAACGGTTGAGGTTGATCTTGGGCCCGACCAAAGCGCTTGCTTCCTTGGCGATCTCCCAATTCTTGATGGAAATGGAAATGATGGTGCAACCTACGCTTGGGCCATTGACGGAAACCCAACAGGATCGGATCAACAACTTTTGGAAACTACAATAACCGGGGATTATACCTTGGAATTAAGCTACGGGCCAACATGTTCCGGATCAGATACCGTTTCAATCAGCATTTATACCGAATCGCCTGTTGATCTTGGTGAAAACACAGCTATCTGCGCTGGGCAAAGTTTACCAATCTTAGATGCTGCTGTGGATTCTGCCGACTACGCTTGGACTTTCGATGGAAACCCGATAGGAGAAAACTCGCAATTTCTTGAAGTCTTCGTACCGGGAAATTATTCCGTAAACGTTACCGAAATAGATGGATGCACAGGCCAGGATTCTATTGAAGTTGTCGTAAGTGACCCATTTATGGACCTTGGGTTAAATATTACAGTTTGCGAAACAGACCCGTTTCCAGTTTTAGACGCAGGACCACAGGGCGTGGAATATGCGTGGACCCTAAACGGAGATACGGTGGCAAACACCCAAGAATTTCAACCAACCGAAATCGGACTATACACCGCCATATTAATCAACCAATTTGGTTGTGAAGCATCCGATGTCATCCAACTTAGTGATTCCCCAGCTTTGAATGCGGCCTTTACCGGGCCAACAATTGCCACTTTTGGAAACCCCGTTCAGTTCAACGATATCACCGGAGGTGGAACATCCTGGACCTGGAATTTTGGCGATGGGTCAGCCATTGTAAACACCCAAAACGCATCCCATGCTTTTGAAGCTATCGGGCCAAGGCCAGTATTTATGATTGTTGGAAATGGCTTCTGCGTTGATACGGCTTGGTCGGAAGTTGATGTCCTTTGGGATTGCGCTACACTAAATATGAGTGCTGAATTCACTCTCGATCCAGACACGGTTGTCCTTTCTGGAGGAGCCACTGTTTCGGTAACGAACAACAGCGTTGGCGCTATAACTTACAGTTGGGATTTTGGGGATGGAAGTTCAACAGAATCGGAATTCGAACCAATTCATGCATACGGCCAACCGGCTGATGTAACCATCACGCTTTACGCGATTAACTACAATTGCACCACTTCAACTACTCTTCCGGTAACGGTTGTTCCGTTTGGTGTAGGAATCGAAGAAGGTTTCTTGGAAGAATCACTTTTGATCTTCCCAAATCCAGCTCTCGATCAAGTAACAATTGCTACTAAGTTTAAAACCCCCACCAAAGGATTCATTGAGTTAAACAATGAGTTGGGTAAAGTGGTTTACAGGCAGTGGTTCAGTAGAACTGACAGATTGAATGAGAAACTTACCCTCGACAACTTATCTGTAGGGCTCTATTTCCTCAATCTGGTAACAGGTGAAGGAACCGCTAGAACGAAACTGATTATTAGCCAGTAGTGCGCCAGCACATAACAGAAACGCAAAACGAAGTACAATGCACTGATGCATCCAGTTTCGATAATGCTCCAAATGCCCAAGAAAAGCCGAACTTCGCCAACGTGGCAATTTCAGGCCTGAACTAGATGCTGAAACAAGTTCAGCATTGTAATGCAAATGAAACAACTCATCCAATGACAAAGATTCCTGCGGCTATTTATGCCGAAACTACCCCCAACCCGAACACAATGAAGTTTGTGGCCAATATGGTTTTTACTGAAAAAGACCGCTACGAGTTTACCTCAATGGAGCAAGCGAAGGCAAGCCCCTTGGCCGAAAAATTGTTCACATTCCCATTTGTGAAAGGCGTTTTCATAATGTCAAATTTTATCACCGTTACCAAAAACGATATGGTAAGTTGGGATGAGGTGATGATAGAGGTTCGAGAATTCATTCAAAATGAATTGAGAAACGGAATCAAATTAATCTCGGATGAGGCACAGGCTTCGGCCGAAGAATTTGCTCCAGCACCACTTCAAAATCACACTTCCAGTGACAACGAAATCGATCAAAAAATTATCGATATTCTTGACGAGTACGTAAAGCCTGGTGTTGAATCTGATGGCGGTCACATTGCTTTCCAAAGATTTGAAGAAGGAATAGTTCATGTCCTTTTGCAAGGGGCTTGTAGCGGCTGTCCATCCTCAACAATGACATTAAAAGCCGGAATTGAAGGTCTGCTTAAAAACATGCTGCCCGAAGTTCAGTCGGTAGAGGCCGTAAATGGATAAGTGAAAAAAGCCTCTGTCGGCAAGAATATACATTTCCGCATTTAAACCCAGCACCTTTACCAAAGAATAAAAAGCAAAAAATGAGACTGATTCTTTCTGTCTTTTTCATGTTAAATGTTTTGGGAATGAATGCCCAGACCGCACCCGATTTCACCATCACGGATATTGACGGCAATAGCCATAACCTCTACAGCACACTTGATGAAGGCAAAGTGGTGGTGCTAAAATTCTTCACCAACTGGTGCGGCATCTGCAACAATACGGCAGATAATGTTCAAGCACTTTACGATACTTATCAAAGCAATGGCGACCCTGTTGAATTTTGGGCTTTAGACAGAGATGCCAACGAAACCAACGTTCACGCAACCACCTACCGAAACAACAATAATTTGACTTTTCCCGTGATTGGCGAAGCAAATTGGGTAGCAAATCTTTATGGCGTACAGTACCAGCCAGAGTACAAGATTATTTGTACGGATCGTAGCTACGAGGAAGAAATTACCTACACCCAAGTAAATCAGCATGTTTTAGATTGTTTATCTCAAATTACCGGGATCGAAGAATCTTCTACTGCTGGCGAATTGAACATTCGTCAGACAGGTAAAGGTGTAAGTATGATTTGGGAGGCTGAGAATACTCAGACTTCGAACTTGTCAATTATAGATGCTGCTGGAAGAGTGGTATTAACTCAAACAATAACGGGTGGAAAACGAGTACATCTGAACTTAACGAATGGAATCTATGTTCATGTTTTGGCACTTGATTCAGACAACATCATAAAAGGAAAATTCGCTGTGGCCAAATAAGCTCAGTCGGCTACAAGCGATGTAATTGGATGACGAAGATTCTCCCATTCCTTAACCACTGCCCTTACTTTTCCTACTATTAAAGGGGATTCCACAATTAAGGGGATTCGGTTTGCATCGTCCGTAATCCAAACTTTCATTTCATCCCCTTCTTTAAAAATGGTTCCTGACACCAATGACGGACTAAACAGTACACACCTGTATTTCTGTCCCTTCCACTTAACCACTTCCTTCCTTAGGTATCGAATTTCAAGTTCATAAACGTCTTCATCCAAAAAAATGGAGATCGGTATTTGGGCACCCGGTTCATACTTTTCGAAGTCAATGCTGCGAGCATTGTAAATCATAGAAAGCGCATCGTAAGTGCAGCCTTTTATAGGCATAGTGTCCAATCGGTTGATGTTCTTTACGTGATCCCTTACAACGTACGTTAGTCCGTTCTCATAATCGAAAACATTATCGTTAAACACGTTGTACCCTCCCTCGCTTGTGTTTCGGATGTACCGATATGGACGAAGGTCATCAATAGCTGAGTAGGTCTCGAATCGATCACGCACCTTGAAAAACGGGTCGTACGCTTTGTAAGTTCGGCCCTCGCTTACAAAATGAATGCTCGGTTTGTCCTCAAATCTTGAGGTGTCAACGGTAAAAATTGCCTCACCGGCATTCACGCTAATCAAGCCCCATTTATATCCCGCCTTATAAGTCACTCTTTCTCCTGTTTTGAAAGCCGTATTCTTTTGGGCACATACGGGTTCAGCATCATACTTTAAGCTTTCGCTAAACATGGCCGCAACACTTGTTGCAGCAAGGAAAATGACAATCAGAATAGAACGCATTTGAGCACGAAAATACTTCATCATTTCATCTAACCTTCAAAGGTTAGACCAACCGTATTTCTCATTTTGATGAAAAAGGCCAAATCGGAAACCTAAAACTCATGCAAAAATTGCTACCTGATTTGCGAAGGTCGCCTTGGAATGATGACCTTTGTAAGTGCGAGCAGCTCTAACCAATCACTTCCTTCATGCGGAATTTTACCATATTCCTTTCTCTGGCATTTTTGCTTGCCAGCTCTAGCCTTTTTGCACAATCATCCTCTTTTTGGAATACCATAAAAGAATCGGAAATCGAGATGGGCGGTACCCGCTACATCGATCCAACTTCTTACGAGACGTTTCAATTAGATATTGATGCAATTGACGAGGTTTTGCTAACCTCTCCAACGGAAATCGTTGGCCAATTAACGCCTTCAAATGTTGTCTTCTCAATGCCAGATCCGGATGGAAACATGGTAGATTTCAACATCTACTACTCTCCGGTTGTGGAACAGCCTTTGGCCGATTTGTTCCCTGACATTAGAACTTATGCTGGTTATTCGGCTGATGGCAGCTACGTCCGTTTAGATCATACGCCTAAAGGATTTCACGCCATGGTTTGGCCAAGGAAAGGCGGAATCTATTTTATCGATCCCTACAATTTCGGAACCATTGATCCGGAATATTATGTGATCTACAGAAAACGTGACCATAGAAGGGTTGTTCCTGAGGTAATGAGTTGCAGTGTAAACGGAGAAAGTGCCTTAGACATACACGACATTTTCGATCAGAATGCGCGATATGGCGATTGTCAGCTCCGCACGTACCGATTAGCTCTTGGGGCAACTGGCGAGTACACTGCTTTTCATGGTGGTACAGTGGCTGGCGCGCTGGCGGCTCAAGTAACTTCAATGAACCGAGTTAATGGTGTCTTCGAATTAGAGATGTCAATACGAATGAACATCATTGGAAACAATAACCTCATTATTTACACAAACGCAGGCTCAGACCCTTATACTAACACTAATGGGAGTAGCATGCTTGGCGAAAACCAAACCACCTGCGATGGGGTCATAGGTTCATCCAACTACGACATTGGCCATGTTTTCTCTACTGGAGGGGGTGGTGTTGCTTACTTACAATCGCCTTGTAATAATAGCGTAAAAGCTGGAGGCGTAACTGGATCAGGATCACCCGTTGGAGACACCTTTGATGTTGATTACGTAGCCCACGAAATGGGCCACCAGTTTGGTTGCAACCATACGCAGAACAACAGTTGTAACCGGAATGGTACAACATCAATGGAGCCTGGTAGTGCTTCTACCATTATGGGTTATGCTGGAATCTGTGCGCCAAACGTCCAGAACAATTCAGATGATTATTACCACGCCATCAGTTTACAAGAAGCCGGAAACTTTGTAACCAGTGCTGGCCACACATGTCCAGTTGTAACGCCATTGGCAAATAATGCCCCTGTGGTTACTGGCACGCCAGGAAACATAACTGTTCCAGGTAGCACGCCTTTCGCACTTACGGCAACAGCAACAGATCCTGATGCAAACACCATTCTATACTGTTGGGAACAGATGGACCCCTCTGTTGCAACCATGTCTCCTGTTGCGACAAGTACCTCAGGCCCAAATTTCAGGTCCTTTGATCCAACAACCGATCCAACTCGATACTTCCCAAACCTCACCGACCTAGCCTCTGGGGCTGCAACAACATGGGAGGTACTGCCAAGTGTAGATCGGTCAATGCCCTTCAGAGTTTCTCTTAGAGATTATGCTGTAGGTGGCGGTTGTACAGATCACACAGACATTTCAGTAACCGTGGATGCTACAGTTGGTCCATTCGTTGTGGCTTATCCATCTGTTACAGGTATTACTTGGGCAGGAAATACCAACGAAACGGTAACTTGGAATGTAGCTGGAACAACTGGAGGAGGTGTTTCTTGTGCAAACGTGGACATTTTTCTTTCAGCTGATGGCGGTACTACCTACCCAACACAACTCGCCAATAACGTGGCCAATGATGGGTCACAGAGCGTGCTTGTTCCAAATACGGCTACCACCACTGCTCGTATTATGGTGATGTGTGAGGATGGAACCTTTTTCGATATTTCTGATAATAACTTCGAAATAACTGCTGCGACTTTCGATTATACCTTAGGGGTAACTTCTAGTTCAGCGAGTGCGTGTCAGCCGGCTAACGCTACTTACACAGTAAATGTGGGGTCGATAGGAGGCTACTCCGATCCTGTAACTCTTTCTGTTTCTGGTGTTCCTGCTGGTGCGACCGCATCCTTTGGAACAAGTCCGATCAGCCCTGGAAACAGTACCACACTTACAATCTCCAATACAAATCTGGCAACACCAGGGGTTTATGCATTGATCCTTCAAGGTAATAGCACGTCTGGAATAAAAACTGAGAACCTTACGCTGACAATAAATGCCGGTTCGCCTTCGGCCGTTTCCAATAGCACCCCCGCAAATGGAGCGAATAATGTGGCAATTCCGGTTACTTTGACCTGGACGGCTAGCGCATCAACACCTGTGACTTATACTGTAGATGTTGCGACCGATGCAGGGTTCACTGGAATTGTTCAATCTACTTCTAGTATCGCTGTTACTTCTTTGGCTGTTACTGGGTTGAGTACAAGTACAACCTATTATTGGCGAGTTCGGGTAGATAACGCATGTGCATCATCTGCCTTTTCAACTACCTCTTCATTTACCACCAATAATTGTGGAACTACGGCCAGCACAGATGTGCCGGTAGCTATTTCCACTTCAGGAAGCCCAACTGTTACTTCGACTCTTACTATTGGAACCGCTGGAATTATTACGGATTTGAATTTATTAGGATTGGATATTCCACATACTTGGATCAATGACCTACAGATCACCCTGACCAGTCCAAATAGTACCACCGTTACCATTGTTGATCAAATATGTGGCAACAATGATAATATGGACCTCAATTTTGATGATGCAGGAGCGGCCCACAACACCATTCCTTGCCCGGCAGTTGGTGGAGGAACGTTTCAACCAAATCAAGCATTAGCTGCATTTAATGGTGAAGATCCTTTTGGGGTTTGGACTCTAACAGTAACTGACAATGCCAATGGTGACGGTGGATCCATTGATGGTTGGAGCCTTGGAATTTGTGTAATCACAGACGATTATACGCTTTCTACATCTCCAGCAACGGCTTCAGAATGCGCTGGAACTAATGCCGTTTATACGGTTACCGTTGGGTCGATTGGTGGGTATTCTGATCCTGTTACACTTTCAACATCAGGTTTACCTGGTGCTGCCACTGCAACGTTTAGCCCTAATCCTGTTACACCAGGAAACAACTCTGCGCTAACTATTTCAAACACGGCCGGAGTAACTATTGGAAGCCACCCCTTCACTGTGAATGCAACAAGTACTTCGGGTAATCAAGCCGAGAATTTAACTCTTGAAGTTTTAGATGCATCCCCAAGTCCAGTCACGTTGGTTACACCTGCAAATGGAGCAATAAGCGTTTCTAATTCCCCAACACTAAGTTGGACTGC
>JBLFWJ010000015.1:0-31921 GCA_047611425.1 Bacteroidia bacterium
CGAGACGCTAAAAATCATTAAAACCAAAGCAGATTACACGGCTGCTGTGGCCAGAATAGACAGTTTGGTGCAGGAGGTGGAAACCAAGGGCATCGGGCTGCAGGAATTAGAGGTTTTGGGCTTGTTGGTTTCAACCTATGAGGATGCGCAGTACCCATTTGAGAACCCGCATCCTGTTGAGGCCATTCGTTTTATGATGGAACAACATGGAATGAAGGCGATTGACCTCGCGAAATTGATAGGTAGTAAAAGTCGCGTGAGCGAGGTTCTGAACTTAAAACGCGGCCTGAGTGTGGAAATGATGGTGATGCTGAACAAGCATCTTCACATTCCATTTGAGGTATTGATGCACCCGTACGACCTTAAGGCAGGTGGAAAAACAAGAAACAAACTTTCTAATTACCCTTCGAGGTCGAGCGCGCGTGCCGCATCGGCTGTTGGTGAGCCAAAAAAAATGGGCTATGTCAAGAAAAAGGCATCGAGCGAAAAAGGAAGTGTAAAAACCACCAAGCGCTGATAGCATTTAGATATTGGTAATAAAAAGGGCCGCATAATGCAGCCCTTTCAATTTGTAATCCTTCGACCTTTCCACAGTCTCAATAAACCCTCCACTCAGGATGACTCTCAGAGTTCCTGTTAAGAATTCATCACCTCCTCAATCTCTTCAATTTCCTTAGGGATGTTTTTCATCAAGTTGAACGGTTCCCCATTCGTCAATACCAAATCATCCTCGATTCGGATACCAATGTTTTCCTCTGGAATGTAAATTCCTGGCTCACAGGTGAAAACCATTCCAGCTTCCATAGGACGGTCGAAATAACCCGAATCGTGCGTATCAAGTCCCAAGTGATGGCTCGTGCCATGCATGAAGTACTTTTTAAACGCTGGCCAGTTTGGATCTTGGTTCTCAATATCCGTAGTGCTAATCAACCGCAAAGCCAATAATTCTGACTCCATCATTCTTCCTACCTCAGCATTGTATTCCTTAAAGGTCATTCCTGGACGAAGCATTTTGATTGCTCCGTTCATCACCTTCAAAACAGAATTGTAAACCTCTTTCTGTCGGTCCGAATAACGTCCATTAACAGGAATAGAACGCGTCATATCTGAATCGTAGTTGGCATACTCAGCGCCAACATCCATCAATAGGATATCTCCATCCTTACACTCCTTGTTGTTCTCCACATAATGAAGCACGCATGAACTCGCGCCAGAACCGATAATAGGTGTGTAGGCAAATCCGGTAGAACGATTCATTAAGAATTCGTGCATGTATTCAGCCTCAATCTCATACTCCATCACACCCGGCTTGATCATCTTCAGCACTCGTCTAAAACCAGCCTCGGTAATGTCACATGCCTTTTGAATTAACGCCACTTCAATATCAGATTTAATTCCTCTGATAGAATGCATGATTGGTGCACTTCGTCTGAACTTGTGCAATGGATATTTGTCCATACACCACTTTACAAATCGCGCTTCGCGGGTCTCTACCTCGGTGTTTGCCCGACCATGCTCGTTGCTATTCAAGTAAACATGAGAAGCCTCGCACATCAGCTGATTGAAGATGCTTTCAAACTGACTTAACCAGTAAACAGTCTTAATGCCTGATACATCTGTAGCTTGCTCTTTGGTCAACTTTGCGCCTTCCCAAACAGCAATAAGATCGCTCGTCTCCTTTAGAAACAAAATCTCGCGATGCTTTTCTTCCCTAGAGTTTGGAAAAAGAACGAGGATAGATTCTTCCTGATCAATCCCGCTTAAGTGAAGAATATCAGTTGCTTGCTTAAAGGGCATAGCACCATCGGCACTGGTTGGCATAATGTCATTGCTATTGAAAACAGCAATGCTCAATGGCACCAATCCATCAATAAACCGTTGCCGATTATTCACAAACAATTGGGTATCAATCTTATCGTATCTCATATCTCAAAATGTTGATGTAAAGGTAGTTCTCATCCTCATCCAACAAAACACTGAAGAAGAGTTATAATCTTGATTGATTTTTGCAACGAGAATATATGCCACACGTCATTCTACGTATAGCTTTGGATATTACATTTGCGCGAGATACCAAAGGGTATTTCAGCATTAAATCTAGACCATACAATGTCCGCATCAATAGCTCGGAAAGCCTTTATGGCAGCCACAGGTCTCTTCCTTGTGATCTTCCTGCTCCAGCATTTAATCATCAATTCATTATCGGTTATTAGTCCTGACGCATTCAACGAGGCATCCCATTTTATGGGAACCAACCCGTTTGTTCAGTACCTCGCTCAACCGATATTAGCCTTCGGAGTAATTGCTCACCTTATTATGGGAATGAGATTGGAATTGCAGAATCGCTCTGCTCGGCCAATCAATTATGCTTTCAATAAGCCTTCAGCCAATTCCAGTTGGATGAGCAGAAACATGATTTACACAGGAGTTACAGTAATGCTTTTTCTAGGCCTCCACTTTTACGATTTCTGGATTCCTGAATTGAACACCAAGTTTGTTGTAGGAGATATGTCTGGTTTAAATGCAGCTGGCGAATGGCGATACTTTGAAGAACTTCAACACAAGTTTGTTGACCCGATTAGAGTTGGGATTTATGTTCTCTCCTTCGTCTTCTTGGGGCTACACTTATTGCACGGTTTTCAATCAGCCTTTCAATCGGTTGGATTCAACCACAACAAATACACTCCATTGATTAAGAAAGCAGCCAACATTTATGGAATTGGCGTTCCTCTTGGCTTCGTGATCATTGCAGTTTTTCATTTTCTCAATCACTGATCGTTCAAACTTATAGACCATGTCAAAATTGAACGCGAATATTCCTGCTGGTCCTTTAAAGGAGAAGTGGACCAATCATAAAAACAACATTAACGTTGTAAATCCTGCCAACAAACGCCACATCGATGTAATCGTTGTAGGTACTGGTTTGGCGGGTGGCGCAGCCGCAGCTTCGTTGGCCGAGATGGGCTACAACGTAAAAGCCTTCTGCTATCAGGATAGCCCAAGACGAGCACACTCAATTGCTGCTCAGGGTGGTATAAACGCTGCTAAGAATTACCAGAATGATGGTGATTCTACTTACCGATTATTCTACGATACGGTGAAGGGTGGCGATTACCGCGCAAGAGAAGCGAATGTTCACCGATTGGCCGAGGTTTCCGCCAACATCATCGACCAATGTGTCGCTCAAGGTGTTCCATTCGCGAGAGATTACGGAGGCCTTTTGGACAACCGTTCGTTCGGTGGCGTTTTGGTTTCAAGAACGTTTTATGCGAAGGGTCAAACCGGACAGCAATTGTTGCTCGGAGCTTACTCGGCTATGAATCGCCAGATTGCTAAAGGCAAAATAGAAATGCACAACCGACACGAAATGTTGGATGTTGTTTTGGTTGATGGAAAAGCAAGAGGAATTATTGCTCGTAACTTGGTTACTGGCGAGGTTCAAAGGCATTCGGCACATGCGGTGATAATTGCAAGTGGTGGCTACGGAAACGTTTTCTTCCTTAGTACAAATGCGATGGGTTCTAACGTTACTGCTGGATGGAAAATCCACAAGAAAGGCGCGTATTTCGCTAATCCTTGCTATACGCAGATTCATCCAACGTGTATTCCTCGTTCTGGGGATCACCAATCCAAATTGACTTTAATGTCAGAGTCGTTGAGAAACGATGGTAGAATTTGGGTTCCTAAGAATCTCGATGACGTAAAGGCGATTCGAGAAGGAAAGCTGAAGCCAGTAGAAATCAGCGAAGAAAACCGCGACTACTATTTGGAAAGGCGTTACCCAGCTTTCGGAAACCTTGTTCCACGAGATGTGGCCTCGAGAGCGGCCAAAGAGCGGTGCGATGCTGGATATGGAGTAAACGCAACTGGTGAAGCTGTCTACTTAGATTTCAGCTCAGCATTTGAACGATACGGAACTACGGAGGCACTTACAAGTGGGATCCAAAATCCAACGCCAGAAAAAATTCGTGCGTTAGGTGAGAAAGTGGTTGAGGGGAAATATGGAAACCTCTTTCAGATGTACGAGAAGATTGTAGATCAGAATCCGTACAAAACGCCAATGATGATCTACCCGGCTGTTCACTATACGATGGGTGGTGTTTGGGTCGATTACAATTTGATGACGACCATTCCTGGTTGCTACTGTGCGGGAGAAGCAAACTTCTCTGATCACGGAGCAAACAGACTTGGAGCTTCCGCTTTGATGCAAGGTTTGGCAGACGGATATTTCGTTCTTCCTTACACCGTTGGTGATTACTTGGCGGATGAGATTCGAACAGGAAAAATCCCAACGGATTCTCCAGAATTTGATGCCGCAGAGAAGGACGTTAAAGAGCGTTTAGCCCGGTTCATCAACATTAAAGGAACCAAATCTGTAGACCATTTCCACAAGCGATTAGGCAAGATTATGTGGGATAATGTTGGAATGGCTCGAAACGCAGCGGGCCTAAAAGAAGCGATGGCGGAGATTAAAAAAATCCGTGAGGAATTCTGGTCAGATCTTCGTGTTCCTGGTAGCCTCGATGAAATGAATCCTGAGCTAGAAAAAGCCGGTCGAGTTGCCGATTTCCTTGAATTAGGAGAACTCTTTGCAAAAGATGCTTTAGACAGAAACGAAAGCTGTGGCGGACACTTCCGTGAAGAATCAGTTGAGTTAGATGGTGAACAAAAGGGTGAAGCCAAACGTGATGATGAGAACTTCGCGTTTGTTTCAGCATGGGAATGGACTGGGGATCCGAGCGAATCGAAGCTTCATAAAGAACAGCTTGAGTTCAACGATATTGAGTTGAAGCAAAGAAGTTACAAGTGATAAGTGAATAGCGACCAGTGAATAGTATTTGAGATGCCAGAAAAAATAAGTTCATACAAAGAGCTTAAAGTCTGGCAAAAAGGAATGGAATTAACGAAACACATCTACAAATTGACCGAGGGCTTTCCTGATTCAGAAAGATTTGGATTGACTTCGCAAATGAGAAGATGTGCAGTTTCCGTTCCTTCGAATATTACTGAAGGTTGGGGTAGAGGAAAGAACAAGTATTTCGGGAATCACCTTAAAATAGCCCGTGGGTCTTTGTGTGAGTTAGAAACTCAATTAACACTTTCTGTTGAGTTGAATTTTTTGAATGAACTAAATAGGGAAGTTTCATCCTTGGTTTCAGAACTAGGGAAAATGCTCACCTCTTTGATAAATAAAGTTGACAGTAGAACCGACTAGAGTTTACTACCAGGGCTTCTTTTCTGGTCACTATTCACTAATCACTATTCGCTAATAAGATGAATCTGACACTAAAAGTCTGGAGACAGAAAGACGGAAAAGCCAAAGGCTCTTTGGAGACTTACGAGATAAAGGATGTTTCGCCTGACTGTTCCTTTTTGGAAATGCTTGATATGTTGAACGAAGATCTGATCAATGCAGGCAACGATCCTGTTGCTTTTGATCATGATTGTCGTGAAGGTATCTGTGGAACGTGCTCCTTATATATTAATGGAGAAGCACACGGACCTGGTAGATTGATCACCACGTGCCAGCTGCACATGCGATCATTCAAGAATGGCGAAACGGTTTATATCGAGCCATTTAGAGCAGCGGCTTTCCCGGTCGTGAAAGACCTGATGGTAGATCGAAGTTCGTTTGACAGAATTCAGCAAGCAGGCGGTTTCGTTTCCGTTAATACCTCTGGAAATACACAGGACGCAAACGCACTTCCTATTCCAAAAGCGGATGCCGACAAAGCTTTTGATGCAGCAACCTGCATTGGCTGTGGAGCATGCGTTGCGAGTTGCAAGAACTCATCGGCCATGCTTTTTGTTGCTGCGAAAGTGAGCCAGTTTGCTTTGCTTCCGCAGGGAAAAGTTGAAGCAAAAGACCGCGTACTAAACATGGTAAAGCAGATGGACGAAGAAGGGTTCGGAAACTGCACCAACACAGGAGCTTGCGAAGTTGAATGCCCGAAAGGAATTTCTCTAGAGAACATCGCTCGGATGAATCGAGAATACATAAGCGCTGCCATTATGAGCGAGGACTGATTCAGAAATCGAAACAAGAATTATTAGAATTGAAGGGCCACTGAGAAGTGGCCTTTTTTCTTTCCGTAAATTCGGAAGTATGAATCGTCTCACGATTATTGGACTGTTGTTCTTTTTTGGACAACACACTTTAGCTCAGTCAACTTTTTGTCCTGAGGGTGCACGATGGCTTTATGAAAATATCGGGTCAGCGAATAATTTTCACAGTCAGGTGCACTATGAATATTCTGGAGACACCACAATCAGCAATCACTCCGATGTCCGAGTGATCAAGCAAGAATGGCGTGGTGAGCTTCCATGGGGAGAAACATTTTTCCAGCAGGACACCAGCTACACTTGGCAAAGCGGTGATTCTATATTCCAGTACGTTGATGGAAATTTTGAGTTAGCGTTTGACCTTAATGTAGATGTTGGAGATACTCGGGTTGTGTACTTCGCAGCCGACCTTTGCTTTAACCACGACACCATGCTCATCGAAGATATTGATACCATGGAATATCAAGGTCATCAATTACGAAGATTCCATTACAAACTTCTAATTGAAGACCAGATGTCGTTGATCGAAGGGCCCGGACAAGCTGGCTCAATGCAAAGTCAATATGTAGAAAGATTGGGGTTTATAACTGATCACCCGACAGCTAACGGGTTCAGGTGTGAAGGAAATCTCATCTCAGAATACGAACCCAAAAGGTTTCGTTGCTACACAGATAATGAACTAGCCAACAATTTCCCTGACACATGCCAAGTGTTTCTCAGCACCATTGAACAACAAAATGCGCAGTTCGAAATTGAAGTTCGACAGGGTCAACTTATAGTTAATGATGCTTCGAACTCCAACCTTAAGGTTTTCAATGTGCAGGGAAAAGAACTTTTTCGAAAGTCAATTATGTCGGATAACTACTCAATCGACATCAGTCATCTACCAAATGGAGTTTTGATAATTGCAGTTGACTTCGAAAACAATCAAACTGTTAAGAAAATCGTTAAGGTGAACTAGATGATCTTTTCCAATCACAGGTTACTATTCGCTTTTTTCAAAAAATAATATGCTCAGTCGGATCAATCGGCCTGCCCCGATGCCAAAGCTCGAAATGCAAATGTGGGCCTGAGGTAAGTTCGCCAGTGTTTCCAGCTATGGCAATTGCCTCCCCGGCCTTTACAATATCCCCAGCCTTTTTAAGCAGAACTGAATTGTGTTTGTAAAACGTAGTCAGACCAAAAGCATGTTGAACCGCAATTACATTTCCGGTTTCGTAAGTCCAGGAGGCCATGATGACTGTACCATCTAGTGTAGCTTTAACCGGAGCATCAGGCGTTGTAGCCAAATCCACACCATAATGTTCCTCGTTAATGTCGAAGGAATCAACCACCTCACCGTTTAAAGGCGCAAAGAAAAAGATGTTGCTTATGTCAGCTTCGGTATCAGCAACACGGCTCACATTCAAGTTTTGAAGATTAAATCGCTCATCGGCCTCCACCCTAGCACGTAAAATTGAATCCTGTTTTGAAACACTGAATTCGATATCCGAATACTTTTTGGTTGTATCAGGTTCCTTCAAGTCTTCCATTGGAAGATCACCGGTAATGATGTTATTCAGGTTCTCGAGATAGGTATCGCGAAGCTGTAATTCTCTAATTAGCGAATCAGTTCGATGCGCATTATAATAGACTTGTTGCTTGGTCTCAATGTCCGCATACCCAGGCACATACTCTCTTAGAGGAGTAAATGCCACGAGGTAAATCACTGAAATAATCAGGAGTATGGAAATGGATCCGAAGACAATAATCACGTTAAGTGGAGAGAGGATAAGAGACAGCTTTTCCTGAAACGTCTCGTCATCCATAATGACCAAACGATACTTAACTTGAAGCTTTTTACTGATCTTCTTTTTCGATTTTTTGTCCTGATCCACGGCCATCGCGTCAAATATCGAAAATTAACCTGCGTCAATCGCCCAACAACCCCTGAAAACAGAGTTATATTCCTTAAAATAAAATATTTTTGTCGGCCTTGAGTTACACAGACCCCGAACGTAGGTTCTTGAACATCCTCAGAAAAAATATTAAGCACTCGTCTCTGCTTCTACTGCTCGTTCTGCTAGCCAGTTGTTCCACTAAAAAGAAGGGGCTTCTGAATAGAGCGTACCACAATGTTACCGCCAAATACAATGGCTACTTCAATGGTCGTGAGAGTCAAAAAGAGGGCGTTGTAGCCTTGAACAAAGCGAACAAGGACAACTTTGAAGAAATCCTAAGTATCTATCCACTCGGAACGAAAGCAGATGCTCAGTCGGTTTATCCACAGATGGATCGGGCGATTGAAAAGGCTTCTGTTGTGATTAAGAAGCACTCGATGCTAATCAAAGGCAAGGAGTACTGTAATTGGATCGATGATAGTTATCTGCTAATTGGTAAATCACACTTTTACAAGCGGGATCTTATGGCCAGTCATGAGATCTTCACCTACATGGTGAAACAGTACAAAGACAAAAAGAGCCGGTATGACGGCCACTTGTGGTTGATCCGAGCTAATATTGAACTTCTTCGATTTAAGGATGGGGAAAAAGAAATCCTCCTACTGGAACAAGATGAAAAACTGCCTAAAAAGAAAAAGGTTGAATTGGCTGTTGCCACTGCTGAGTACTACATAAAGCAAGCTGACTACAACATGGCCATTCCTAAGTTGGAGGCTGCTCTCGAAGTCAGTAAAAGAGGGAAGCAGCGAAACCGGATGAATTACATCCTAGGGCAGTTGTATCAAGAAAAGGATGATGACCGTGCGAGCGAGTACTTCACCAAGGTGATCAAGAGAAATACGCCTTACGACATGGAATTCAATGCTCGAATCAATCGTGCGTTAATGGCCAGTGCAGCCAGCGGAAATCTTGCAAGCATTAAGAAGGAATTGAAAAAGATGTCGCGTGATGACAAGAACGCAGACTATCTCGATCGCATCTATTTCGCAATGGCGGATATTGCCAAAGACGAAGAAGATATTCCTTTAGCTAAAAAGTACTTGACCAGGAGTATTCAGGCAAGCACAAACAATCCGGTTCAGAAGGCCATATCGTATTTCACGATGGCAGACATCTTGTTTGAAGAACGGGACTATCCGGATGCTGCGGCATATTATGATAGTTCGATGACTGCGCTTCCGGAGGAACACAAGCAGTTTGATCGTGTAAAAGCGCAACGTGATAATCTAGCTGACCTGATCAAGAATTTGGACATCATCGCTCATCAAGACAGTATGATTCTGCTTTCTGGCATGAGTGATTCTGAGATTGATGATATTATTGCTGATATTATTCGAGGCGTAGTTCAAGAGGAAGAACAAGCTGCGGTTTTGGCTTTAAATGAAGGTGCGAACTCACAACAACAAGACCAACCGCGTTCCATTGGAGGGTCGGGCTGGTATTATTACAACCAAACTGCAAAAAGCTATGGCGTTCAAGAATTTAAGAATAAGTGGGGTGAGCGTGTATTGGAGGACAACTGGCGCAGAAGAAACAAGCAAAGCACTGCTATTTCAGGAGAAGATGATGAATTTGCAGGAATGGACGACTCGACCGCCACGGAACTAAAGAAAACACCTGAATATTATCTTCAAAATGTTCCGAGAACAGAAGGTGCTATTGACAGTGCCTATATTGCTTTAGAAGGTGCCCTTTATAATTTAGGTGTGATATATAAGGATCAGATCGGTGACCTAGAAAGGTCTATTGAGTCATTCCAATCTTACTTAGAACGATTTCCAAATGGCAGGTATGCCTTAGAAACCTATTACCAGTTGTACTTGCTTGGCATCCAAGCTGGTCGACCAGAACTATCGGCCAAATACAAGCAAAAAGTCATTTCAGAATACCCTGATTCCGACTACGCCAAAATTCTAACGGATCCAACTTATTTAGCAAAGCTGGAAGCCATGAAAGGTGAGTTGGCAAGAATCTATCAGCGGGCGTATGAGAATTATCAAGAAGGTGAATATGAACTTACCCTTGCCGGTTGCGATACTGCATTAGTAGCTTTCGAAAAGGATGAGTTGGTGCCAAAATTCGATTTGCTGAAAGCAATGGCTATTGGAAAAACGGATCGTCTTATTGCATATCGCAGAGCTCTGGAAGGTGTGGTAGCAAAGTACCCAGCAACTCCTGAAAAAGATAAAGCTGAAGAATTGCTTGGCTATGTAAAAGAAATGATGGGTGAAGGTCCTTCTAAAACTGAAGGTGCCGAAGCTGAAAAATCTGGAAAGGAAAAAGGCAAAGGCGATGAGCCTGAAAAGGGCAGCAAAAAAGGAGAAACGAGTTCCAAAGAAAAGCCGGGACCTGAGGAGAAAGAAAAACCAAAAGAGTCTGAAAAACCGAAAGAAGAATCTGAAACTGAAACTGAAGCGGCTGCCAGCGACAGTATAGCGGCCGCAGAGGCAGCTGCAGCTCTAGAGTATGAATTCGTGGAAACAGACAAGCATTTCTATCTACTAGTGGTAACTAATCCTGAATTGGATACACGCATATTGCAAACCAGCTTATCAGATTTTAACGGGGAATTCTTCTCGCTTGAGCGGTTGAGTATTAAGACTGCCAAGCTGGGCCGTGAAATGAATATGGTTTACGTTAGAGGGTTCAAGGAGCTGAAAAAGTGCAAAGACTATTTCACTGCCATAGAAGGTAACAATGAGGTTTTGACTGAACTTGCTCCGCAGGATTTCAAGCAATTCGTCATCTCCCAACCAAACTTTACCAAGTTCTTCTCCGACCGAAATATTGAGCGTTACGAAACCTTCTTCAACGAGAACTACACTTTTGAGTAATCGTTTAATCGGTGAAGGAACTTTAATCACCTGAAGGTGTTATATCCATTCAAGATTTCTTTAGCACTTGTCTTGGCTTTGACCCAGATAAGTTGCTCGCAATCAGATACGACCATGGCAAAATTAAATGTGGGTGATGTAGCCCCAAACTTCGAATTGAATGACGCGAACAACAACATTGTCAAGCTTTCGGATTATCGAGGAAAGAAGAATGTTGTGGTTTACTTCTATCCAAAAGATGATACTCCCGGCTGCACTGCCCAGGCATGTTCGTTTAGAGATAACTACGAAGACTTTGCCGGAGTTGGAGCTGAAGTAATTGGAATTAGCAGCGATGGTGCTGTTTCGCATCAAGGGTTTGCTGGTAAATATGAATTGCCATTCGTTCTATTGAGTGATCCAAAAGGAGAAGCACGCAAAGCATACGATGCGTACGACTTATTCGGAATGATCCCTGGCCGGGTCACGTTTGTCATTAATATGGAAGGAAAAGTCATCCATAAATTCGATTCTCAACTTAGCCCAACCAAGCATATTAAGGAAGCACTCAATATCCTGTCCGCGCAATAGACAGGAACGTATATTTGCCGCCCAATTTTAAATAAGTATTCGTGAAAAATCTATCCCCAATATTGAATGTAGTTCTGCTAATCGCAGTTGCTATCCTGTATTTCTTCCACTTTTCTGGAAGTTCAGAAACTGAAGGTCCAACTGAGACCGTGAATATGGCAGCGGTTGACAGTCTGTCTCAGACTTTGAAAATCACCTATGTAAACACAGATTCGATTTGGAGCAACTACAAATTGGTAGCTGATAAACTAAGCGTGTTGGAGAGCGAAAGAATAAAAGCGGAGCGAAAGGTGGCCAACAAAACAAGCAGCTTGGAAGCCCAATTGGGCGAGATGATGCAGGAGTTGCAATCCAAAGCTGGAGCATTGGAAGCCAGCATGCCAACTATGAACGAATCTATTCGAAACCTACGTTTGCAAGAATTACAGGATTTGGAAACCAATGCTCGTAGCTTCCAGATGAGCGCTGAGCAAGAAGTGATGGCACTTCGTGAGCGATTAGCGACCGACCTTATGCAAAAGGAAGGCAAAGATGCAGGTGAGATTACGACCAAAATCAAAGACTATCTTAAAGAGTACAACGAGACGCACAAATTCACGTACATTTTGGCTTATGCCGAAGGTGGTGGAATCCTATTAGGGGACGAAGCATTAGACATCACATCTGATGTTGTTGGTGAATTGAATCACAGATACGACATCGAGAATCCTCCTGCTGAGGAAGGCGAAGAAGATTGATGTCCGGCCTAACGGCATTTTTCCGATTGATCAGGTTTACCAATCTGATCATTATAGCATTGATCATTTTCTTGACCAGATTCTGTTTGGTCAGCCCGCTTTCGGACTTGATGGGCATACCCGCTTGTCTAACTGATCTTCATTGGTATTTGATTACGCTGGCAACCGTAGCAATCGCAGCATCCGGCAATGTGATCAACGACATAATGGATCAAGACATTGATGCCATTAACAAGCCAGGTAGGTTAATAGTTGGCAAAATGATTTCGGAGAATACCTCTTGGAACATTTTTTACGGCTTGACTATTATTGGCCTTGTCTCAGGAATTTGGGTAGCTGAATTAGTTTCAAGCGATTACCACGGAATGGTCTTCATATTCTGCTCTGGCAGTTTATGGTTCTATGCCCAACACTTCAAAGGACAATTTCTGATCGGAAACCTGACCATCGCTTTACTTGGTGCCTTGGTTCTATTGGTTCCATTCTTTATGGAGTACCGCTGCACCATGGATAACGAAACCATCGCTAAAGCTGTGTCTAATCATGGTGGCAGAATAACGTTTCCATGGCAAGGATTCATTTTCATGTTTGCTGGGTTTTCATTCGTGACCACATTGATCCGAGAGATCATTAAAGACATGCAAGACATGGATGGCGATCGAAACGAAGGAGCCAACACAATTCCAATAGCTCTTGGTTTTTCTGGGGCCAAGTGGATCTCGATCCTTTTGACAATCACTTTAATGGTCGGAGTTGGAATGATGCAATCCATCCGCTTTAGTTCTGGTGATCAGATTACATTTTACTATTTGATAGCTGGCGTTCAAATCCCAACATTAGTGTTGATTGTCCTCCTTTTCACAGGGCAAATTCCGAGCGATATGAAAGCCCCTAGCAAATTGGTGAAACTCATTATGCTTGGAGGAATCTTATCCATGTTAACCCTTCGATACAGTTTCTTGAATGCTTGACCTGACTGATCATCCTCTAATACTTGCCTCTGCTTCTCCAAGAAGAAAATGGCTATTAAGCGAACTTGGATTACCGTTTAAAACGGAACCAAGAAACGCAGAAGAGACTTACGGGCCGGAGTTGAAGCGTCACGAAATTCCCGAGTTTTTGGCAAGCAAAAAAGCCGATGCTTTTAGTGAGGATGAGTTTGACGATGGCAAGATCGTTCTGACCTCAGACACCATCGTTTGGATCAACGGCTATGAATTGAATAAACCGAAAGATGAAGTCGAAGCCAAGCTTATGCTTCAATCATTAAGCGGTGCTCAACACGAAGTTTATACCGGAATCTGCCTTCGCTGGAAAGGAAATCGAATCGTTGATCACGACCTTACCAAGGTTCAATTCAAAGAACTGACAGAAGCTGAAATCGATTACTACATCGCCACATATTCTCCAATGGACAAAGCCGGGGCCTACGGCATTCAAGAGTGGATCGGGTATATCGGAATAGAGAAAATTGAAGGCTGCTACTTTAACGTGATGGGCCTACCTTTAAGAAAGGTTTATTCAGGCCTAAAGCAGATTCTAGATCAATGACCCCATTGCATGATGTGGCAGAGCAAAACGCTTCCATTCGGGAGGGGTTAGACAATGCCATTTCTCGCGTGCTGAACTCAGGAACGTTCGTTGGCGGATCAGAAGTAAAGCAATTAGAAAAGTCCTTTTCAGAATACATCGGAATTGGTCATTGCATTGGAGTTGGTAACGCTACCGATGGATTTGAGATTGCCTTTAAAGCTTTGGACTTGCCTCCAAGTTCTGAAGTGATTATCCCGGCAAATGCCCACGTTTCTCCAGCACTGGCGGCATTGAATGCAGGCCTGAAACCAATTTTCTGTGATGTTGATTCTGACAGATTATTGCTTTCTAAGAAGACAATCGAAGCTCAAATAACTTCAAAAACTAAAGCAGTAGTTGCGGTTCATCTTTACGGTCGAGTTTGCCCGATGGATGAAATCCTGCAATTATGCAAGGAGCACGATCTTATTCTAATCGAAGACTTTTCACAGGCGCAAGGAGCTTCGTTTAACGGGAGAAAAGTTGGCGCTTTTGGAACAATCAATGTTTGCAGTTTCTATCCCACTAAACCATTTGGTGGACTGGGAGACGGAGGAGCAATTACTACAAACGATAATTCATTAGCAGAGAAGTGTAGAAATCTTGCGCAGTACGGCTGGACAATTCGAGACAATACAAGGCTACAAGGACAGAACTCAAGGCTTGATGCTATTCAAGCGGCTGTCTTAAACGTGAAACTGCCTCATCTGGATAAGTGGAATGCTGACCGGATTTCGAAGGCGGAAAGCCTGATAGACGAGCTAATGTCAGCTGACCGTATTACGACTGAAGAACTTCAAGAAGGAGACATTTGTCACCTTCTTCCTGTACGATCAGGGTCTCGTGATGTGCTGATTCAAAAGTTGGAAAACGCAGGGTTTGGTTATGGAATCCACTACCCTATTCCACTTCACCAGCAGGAATTATTTGCATTTGGCCAATCCCTTCCTGATTCCGAAAGGTGCTGCAATGAAGTGCTATCTATTCCTTTGGATGACGGAATAATTGAAGTCTTGAAATGAAGAAAACACACAAGCAAGTTCTGTGTTTGGTGATGATTCTGATTGGGGCTAACAGCTGTCAGAAATGTCAAACCTGCACTAAAACCATTGGAGGTGTTGCTGGGAACTTTGTAGCAGAAACACGTGAGGTTTGTGATGACCAAGAGGCTACAACACTTGAGTTCTCATCATCCGGAACTACAGTTTGGAGCTGTGATTAGAAGACCTAACAGGTTTTGAAAACCTATTAGGTGTATAAACCTATCAAAAACTCCATCGTATCAATTCGATCTGAATAATCAGATAGACCCGGTTCCTGTGCTTTTCCAAAAGGAACTACCTCCACATTCAAATCCATTTTTGAAACCACACATTGAATCTGGCTTTCTTGATCTTTGAGGATCTGAGCCAAATCTTGTTGGTCATTGTATTTAATGAAGTGCAGCATTCCTACGGGACAGTGGATAGATATATCTTCCTTCAGCAGAAGAAATGCATTGTCCAAATGGACAACCTTCTCAACCAATAAAATGGCTTTGTGAAACTCGTAGTTGTTGTAATACTTTGAGTGATGCTGAATGGCTTCCCAAGGTTGCAATGCATCAAGAAACTTGACTAAATCATAATCGGCCGGCACGATTAACTGACTCACATTCCGGCATCCCAGTCCAAAATATCTGAATATATCTCGGCCCAAAGCCATTAAATCTTCACTAGATTCCGAACCATCCAAAACGGCAACCGAGCTTCTATTCTTTCGAATAATGTTCGGATACTTTCCGAAGTAGTATTCGAAATAACGGGCCGAATTATCTGATCCGGTTGCAATCACTGCTTCTAGGTTTTCAAACTTCCCTTCGGTAATGATAATCCTCTCTGCCAGTGTTGGGTTAATCTCAGAAATCGTTTTAACCAACATAGTTGGCAATTCAGCATCCAAGGTGGCACACTTTACCAAAGCCTTATTTCCGCTCAAAACGACACATAAAAGGTCATGAAATCCAACCAATGGAATATTGCCAGCCATCACAACTCCAACGGTTTTCAAAGGTTCTTCGGTTGGAAGATTATACTCTAATAACCATTTATCGAGCGCATCTTCCTTCAACATTTCTACGATAGCAGAAATTGCTGTAAGTACGTTCTCTTCTATAAACCAGCCGTTTCTAGCCTTGGCTCGAAGAATGGTTTCCTTCCATGCTTCAGAGCCTTCTCCACCAGCAACTTTGGATAGTCGTTTACCAAGTTCAACAAACGTAGATTTTCTCTCTTGCAGGTCCATATTGGGGTGCTAACTTTGACGCCCGAAAGTAGTAATCAAAGCAAGTCCATTATGGCGATTAAAATCACAGACGAATGCATTAACTGCGGAGCATGCGAACCAGAATGCCCGAACAATGCGATTTACGAAGGAGGTGCAGAATGGAGATTTTCCGATGGCACTTCTGTTAAAGGAGAATTCAAAGGATTTAGCGGTTTTACAGCCGATGCTGACGCCCCGCAGGAACCAGTAGACATGGATGTTTATTTCATCACTACAGACAAGTGTACCGAGTGTGAAGGTTTTCATGATGAGCCACAGTGTGCGGCAGTTTGCCCAGTAGATTGCTGTGTTGATGATGAAGACAATCCTCATACAAAAGAGGAAAACCTAGAAAAGAAAGCGAGTCTGCATCTTTAAGATGAAGTCCTTGATAAATGAAGGCGTGGCTTTTGCAGTCACGCCTTTTTTTATGCAATTTTTACATCCTTAGCCAGTTGCCATACCGTGATTAAAACCATATCCACATTTTTACTCTTCGTTCTCGTTCTTCAGAGCCAAGCCCAGCAATACGATATTGCCGAAATTGAGGGTGATTGCTTGGGGTGGTTCAACGATTTTCGATCAGAAGATGATGCACTGAAAGCTGAATCGGCTGACAAATTGGAAAATGAATTGGCGGCCTTTTTTCAATTGAGTGAAAACTTCAATCACTCATTTGATACGCTATCGTTTCTCGGTCAACTGACCTCTGAGGATGAAAAACTGCGTTTGATCACATTCAACTATCCGCTTACCGATGGCACGTATAAGTATCACTGTATTCTGCTGCACAGGCTGAACGAAAGCAACATAAATGTTGTCAGATTAAAGGACCAGCAAACGGATTGGGATCGATTGAGTTTTCAAACGCTCAACCCAG
The DNA here is from genome assembly GCA_047611425.1 of Bacteroidia bacterium. Lineage (GTDB taxonomy): Bacteria > Bacteroidota > Bacteroidia > UBA10329 > UBA10329 > JBLFWJ01. Next base: position 16,901 of record JBLFWJ010000015.1, read on the forward strand.
ACGAGTGGTATGGTGCGTTGTACTACAAGATTCTTGTAAATCGATATAAGAAGAATACCTATTACACGCTGATTGGTTGGGATGGAAACAACAGCCGATCAAACAGAAAAGTGGTTGATGTGCTGGATTTATCAGGAACCCAACCCAGGTTCGGTGCTCCAATCTTTGAAAAGGATGGGCAATCACAACACCGGCTCATTTTTGAATATGCGAACGATGCCAACATGGCGCTCAACTTTCAGGAGGATGAAAAATTGATTGTGATGGATCATCTTGCTCCTGAACATCCACGGTTAAAGGGACAATTTCAATTCTACGGCCCAGACTTTAGCTACGATGCGCTAAAGTTCAAAAAGGGTAAGTGGATCTTTATCGAAGATCACAATGCTGAGAACCGAAGCTTGAATGGCTTGAAGAAGGATCAGAAGCCGGGAGATTTTAAGGATTAGGCGGTCTTTCGTCTGCGGTAGACCGCCATTGCAACACCAAGCGCCATGACTATGCAACCGGCCCAAAGAATATTTATTCCTGGAAAAACAAGCGCCTTCATAACGATGAACTCTCGCTTGTTCTCCTTGCTTTCGAAGAATTCGATTTCGGCTTTACCGGTTTCAGGATCAATCTTTTTGAAGATAAACTTTAAGCCCATTTCCTCATTTATGGCTTCCCGTGTAAGAATGCTCCTGTCTCGAATCACCATAACAGGATAAGAATAGCGAACAGTGCTCGTGATATCGATGATGCGCAACTTTGCTGCAACAGCAAGATCACCTTCCTCCAAATCATTTTCTACTGGATCAACATCCCGAATAAAATCTTCCAGAATTACAATTGCATTTGAAGCAAGTATCGTGTCGCCTTTGGAAATTTCTGTTGTGCCTCGCGAAGCAAACCCTTCTTCTGGTAACTCTTTCTTTTCAATCTCGGCATAGGTAACGTGGGTGTAAACGTCCCTTTCCAGAAAATGTCTGGTGTCTGGTTCCGCCACATTTCCCATTCTAGGGTTAGTTTGAACCCGAGGATAAAGTGTAAACCCAGCCTTTGTGTTGGCCGGATCATTCACATCCATGTAATCAACCTGATACAATACGTTGATTCCTTGCTTATCGCTTCCACGATATGAAACCAGCCACTCACCCATTCTCACCGTGTCATCCTTAAAAAGAAGGATATTCTCACTGTTGTTGTATTCTTCACCCAGTTGTGCCACGTCCACCCCAGAACTGTTTGTGGAGATGGTTTGCATTCTTGATGTTGAAATGAATGCGCCCAACAACACCAATCCAAAACCGATGTGCGCGACTGAGGAACCGGCAAATTTCAGCTTCCCTTTCAGCTTGCTGATCCAATAATAGAGATTGGCTGTAATTGCAAATAGCGTTGCAAACGCCATTAAAATGTAGAAGAAGTTGGTGTACTGAAAAGCAACAGCAATAATGACTGTCAGCACCACAGCAATCGAAACAGTGATTCCGAGGTCTTTTTTAAGACTGCTCAGGTTGGTCGATTTGTATTTTAAAAATTGAGTGAAACCGATGAACAATGCAACCAAAATGGCAAACGGCAATTGCCACGAATTGTAATGTTGAATTACATCTACCGGAGGTGCAACATCTTGATCAAAGAGCGCATTATAAACTGGAATTGAAGTTGTGACCGTAATCTGAAATGCTGATAAAGTCAAAACCAGAGCACCAATAAACATCCAGAATTCTCGGCTCCATAGTTCTTCTTCCTTTTTAGACCGAGGTAGCTTACTCCAATTGGCGGCTACTAAACCAATGCCGAGAAATACGAAAAACAACAAGTAAATCAGAAGCTGACCACTCATACCAAGATCGGTAAATGCATGAACCGAAGAATCGCCCAAGATTCCACTTCGCACCAAAAACGTACTGTATAGAACTAGGATGAATGAAATCAGCGACAGAACAAACGTCATAATCAACGATTGTCCTTTATTCTTTTGGATCACCATTACGTGACCTGCGCCAACCAGCGTTAACCAAGGCACCAGTGAGGCATTTTCCACAGGATCCCAAGCCCAGAATCCTCCAAAGCTAAGTGCCTCGTATGCCCAAGCTCCGCCCATCAAGATTCCCACTCCCAAAATTCCAATTCCGGTATAAGTCCATGGCAATGCTGGGTGCAACCACTCAGTGTATTTCTTGGTCCAAAGGCCAGCAATACCAAAGCAGTACGGTATGGTTGTTAAAGCAAATCCAAGAAAGAGGATAGGTGGATGAATGGTCATCCAGTAATTCTGAAGTAACGGGTTTAAGCCTCGTCCATCAAGTGCAGACAGGTAATTAGCGTTTTGAACAAACGGTAAGTTTTGATAATCAACATGCTCACGAAGAAGTAGGAATGGATTGCTTCCAATCATTTGATCTCCGAAGTAAATCCCCAATAACATGCTTGACAGGAATGCCTGAACAACTGAGAAAGGTGCCATTACTGGCGCCTCCCATTCTCCTCCTTTTCTGATAATGAAAATGGCAAGGATCACATGCCAGAACGTCCAAAGCAAAAAGCTTCCCTCTTGCCCTTCCCAGAAACAGGAAAGGATATAGCGTAGAGGCATAACTGTATTGCTGTGCTGCCAAACGTATTGAAACTCGAACATGTGGTTGACCAACATGTACATCAGTGTTCCTATGATTCCGAGAACTGAAAAGCTATGAACCAAAAACATGGTCCGGCCTAAATTTCTCCAGCTCTTATCGCCTTTAACCCCGAAGAAATAAGAAACGGCTGCCATCAATGAACTGACGAACGCCAAAATCACAAAAGCGTGGCCGAGGTTTCCAGCCCAAATGTGTTCTCCGATGTAGTTTATTTCCACTTTGTAGGGGTTATCAGGTTAGGCTCGAAATAAACTTCAACCTGCGCTTGCAGAGAATTCTTGAAATTCTCCTTCTGGTGCGCCTTCATTATACTTCGATGGACATTTCATCAATATCTTCTCTGCCTCAAACTCTCCATTTTCGGCAAAACCAATTAATACCACTTGCTCTGACCTTTCAAAATCTTGTGGTTTGGTTCCCTTGAAATTCACCTTGCGTTCAACGCCTTCGTTGTCGGCCAAGTAGAATGAAAATAAGTTAGCATCAACAGCAGGATCATAGGTCATGTCCTTGTCTTTGTTCAAGGTTCCAACCACATGAAACTGCTTTCCTTCATCTTGTTCCGCCTTACCAAAAGAGACGTATTCGCTGGTGCTTGAAACGGTAGATAGAATCGCCCCAATTGCCACTGCAATAATGATGATTCCTATGATGTGTGTTTTCTTCATGTAGATATCCTAGATGCGAGACATCTCGTTTAATTATCGAATTCTTTTTCCATTTTGGTAATGCGGCTGTCCAATCTGATAAGGTAGAAAATGAACCCGATGAAGATAATCATCAACACACCAATTACGATGTAGATCTTTCCCTCTGATCGCATCATTTCAGCCATCTCAATGTCATTACCTTTTGCCCAAACGGACACGGTACTTATCAATGACAGAATCAACGTAAGTATTGTTCTCATTTTGTCTTCGATTTCAAATTCATGCGATCCAATCGTACTTGCAGATTGACCAACCATGCACCAAGCAGTGTCCATCCAATTACTGCTGGATAAAAAATCAGCCGCATTGTGTTGTCCATATCATATTTTCCAAAGGCAGGGTTTCCACCGTTTCCGGGATGAAGTGAATCTGTCAATCTTGGAAGGATCATGATCAATACGATCATCATCACATATGCAAAGATGTTGTAGACGGCAGATAAGCGTGCTCTTTTCTGTTCGTCATCCATGCTTCCTCTCAATACGAGGTAAGCCAAATACGTCAACATAGCCGCGGCCGTTCCATTTAACTTCGGATCTGCAACCCACCAGGCGCCCCATGTAAACTTGGCCCATAAAGAGCCGGTAAGCAACCCTAGCCCGCCAAGAAAAATCCCAACACTCGTGCATCTGTAGGAAATGATATCCAAATCTGGATCACCCTTGCTCAAGTACATGATTCCAGTCACCAGCGAAACCGTAAAGAGAATCATCATGCCAAACCACATCGGCACATGATAGAACAAGTTTCGAATCGTTTCGTGAAGAATAGGCAGCTCAGGAACAGGAATCAGTAACCCACCGACTATGGCAAGCGCCACAAGGAGAACCCCAACCAATTTCCACCAATGTATTCCTGCAATCTTCATTTCTACTCAAAGGCTCTGTACAAAAGAACCCATATCAATGTCAATTTAGGTTGAGGATGATGGTTCAGTTTCGAGGCTTGCGATTGAATTGAAATGCGAGTTTACGAATGTAAATGAGCAGATCGATTCATGAGCATAACGAAGAAAATGGGCCTTCAGACCAACCGATAATTTAGTCGCGCCAAAGGTAGGGAAAGAGTAGATAGGACAAGGTGATTACAAGCACATTGATTGCCAGTAGAATTAGCCCCAAGTCGGTGCTGACAGATCGATCCAATCCATCAACTGCATTCTTAGAAAACTTGATCAAAACGATTAGAAATGGAACTTGTAGCGGAAAGCCCAAAATGGCTGTCAGGCCAAGGTTATTGTCCGTTTTTGCTGCAATGGCCGACATCAATGTAAAAATGCCCGCGAATCCAGCACTTCCCAGAAGAAGGGCGACAAAAAACATCAGGTAATCCTGTACCAGGTCACCAATAAACATCATGTAAGCCAATGAACACAGGATGGAAATCACCATCATCAAAACCATATTGTACATCAGCTTGGCAAGCACAAATGCCTGTGGGCTAAACAAAGCATGGTAATACAGCATTCGTTCCCGATGCTCGGTAAGGAAGCTTTTGCTTACCGCATTTACGGAGGCAAAAAGCATTATGACCCAAAACAACGCGTTCCAAACGGGTACGGTCAATACTTTTTGAAAACTGAGATAACAGACAAACACGGTACTGACCACATACAGCAATATACCGTTGATGGCGTACCGATTACGCATTTCCAAAGTGATCTCTTTAGAAAGAATTGCCTGTATTTGGGGCCAAAGTGCCATGGGGCAAATGTATGGATTGAACAAAGAGGCTTACTTTGCAGTCCTTACAGATTAACGAACCAAAATGAAAAAATACATCCTACTGATATTTGCCGCGATTACAGCAAGTACAGGCTTTTCACAAGACATGAAAACACTTCACGATTTTACTGCCGAGACGATAGAAGGCGAGCAACTTGACCTAAGTAAGTTTAAGGGAAAGAAACTAATGGTGGTAAACACCGCATCCAAGTGTGGGCTTACGCCTCAATACGAGGATCTGCAAAAATTATACGAGGAATTTGGCGGAGATGGTTTCGAAATCATCGGGTTTCCGGCCAACAACTTTATGAAGCAAGAACCAGGTTCGGATGAGAAGATTGCTGAATTCTGCTCGAAAAATTATGGCGTCTCATTTACCATGATGAGCAAGATTGATGTAAAAGGAAAAGACATCCATCCTATTTATCAATGGCTGACCGCAAAGGATCAGAATGGAGTAGAAGACAATAAAGTTGGCTGGAACTTCCAAAAATATCTCATTGATGAGGATGGGAAATTTGTACGAATGATTTCTCCAAAAGAGAAGCCATACAACGATTCAGTTATCGCTTGGATTAAAGGGAAGTAAAAAAGGAGTAAGGTCTAGTGATTAAGGATTAGGCCAGAAAGTGTATGATTTCGAATTTTAAGTTTTAGTGCTTTCAACTTTTATCACCCGTAACTGATAACCAATGCCCACATCCCAGCAAGTTGACATATTAGCCATCGGAGCCCACCCAGACGATATTGAACTCGCATGTGCTGGAACGATAATCAAAGAGGTAGCAAATGGCAAAAAAGTTGGGCTTGTAGATTTAACTCAAGGTGAACTAGGAACCCGTGGAAGTGCCGAATTGCGACTGCAAGAAGCGGAAGCTTCGCGACAAATCCTTGGAGCTGATTATCGAATCAACCTTGAATTTAAGGATGGGTTTTTTACACACGACCAAGAGCATTTGATGCCGTTGATCTCTGCCATTCGTGCGAGTAAAGCCGAAATTGTATTTGCTAATGCAATGCATGATCGGCATCCTGATCACGGCAGAGCTGGAAAACTAATTTCCGAGGCTTGCTTTCTAGCTGGTCTACCAAAAGTGAAAACAGAATTGGATGGCGTAGAGCAGGAAGCACACCGGCCAAGATTAGTGCTGCATTATAATCAGGACCGATTACTTAAACCGGATGTCTGCATAGACATCACCGATCAAATTGAGACTAAAATGAAAGCGATAATGGCTTTCAGCTCGCAATTTCACAATCCAAACTCCACCGAACCGGAAACGGAAATTTCCTCCAAGGGCTTTCTGGATTTTATAAAAGGAAGGGCAATGGAATATGGCCGACCAATTGGTTCTGCCTATGCCGAAGGCTTTAAATGTGAGCGCTATTTAGGGGTTAAGTCGCCATTTGATCTGTTGTAACTGAAATCTCTATCGAATTTTTGTTGGTGATTTGGGGTGGACATTGACCTAGACGGTTACATTTGTTTTCTATTCTAACCAAACCATTATGAAAAAACCTTTACTCCTTACTGGTCTTGCAGTGATTTTCGCTCTGATGACCACAACACTTTCGGCACAGATCGTTTTTCTAGTTGAAGAACCTGTTTCTCTGGAAGGTGATTACAGTTTTACGTATGCCGACACTTGGGGTGCGGACATGGATACGATTCAAATCACTGAGTACGTTGTGCTTTTTGACGATGGTACGGATGCAGATTCGCTTGCATGCAACTCTTCGGTTAATTCCGATGACCTGAACGGAAAAATTGCTGCTTTATACCGTGGAGAATGTGAATTCGGTGCTAAGTCATTGGCAGCACAAGATGCTGGTGCTGTCGCTGTCATTATCATCAATAATGTTCCTGGTGGTGCTGTCGGTATGGCCGGTGGTTCAGTTGGAGCAGGCGTTACAATTCCTGTTGTTATGATTTCTGATGAAGATGGAGCGCTTTTCCGACCTTTGATTGACTCGGGTGAATTGCTCGTATTTCTTGGTAACAAGACAGGTCTTTTTGAATTCGACCTCGGACATTATGCCCTTGATGGCGTTTCTTCAAAGAGTTTTGCCACTCCACATCAATTTGCATTAGACAGCACTGATTTTCAGGTTCCTGTGGGAACATGGGTTCACAACTATGGGTTCTCCGAACAATACAACGTTTCTCTAACCGCGACAATTGACCATGACGGCACCGAGGTTTATAATGAATCTGCAACCGTTGACACAATTCCTCTTGGTGATAGTGTATTCGTAGCACTTCCTATTCATGGTAGTGATGCATATGAAGCTGGTTTCTACACGTTGGAATACACAACCTCTTCTGGTGAAGTGGACGGGTTTCCAAATGACAATGACATGACTAGTAGCTGGTGGATTAACGAGGACCTCTACTCAAAGAGTAGCATGGATCCGGCAACGGGAGCAGCAATTGGAAGCGGTGGTTTGCGTCCGGTTGATGTACCGGAATATATGTGGTGTACTACAATGCAGTCGAAGAATGCCAGTGCAAAAGAGGTTCACGGAATAACTTTTGCAGTTACAACCGGTCTTGAAGATTCATTAACCGACCTCGGTATTCAGATTCACTTTTATGGATGGGATGATCCTTATGATGGAACTGCCCAGCCAACCTTTGATGACCTTGACGAATTAACATCTGCGTTCTACGATTTTGAGGAAAATCTTGGAAGCGTTTTCATTCCTGTAAACTTTGATGCTCCTGTGACCTTGGATGACGATCGCAAGTACCTTTCTTGTGTAGAAGTATTTGACGAAACCGTATTCATCGTTACCGACAATACCATGGATTACAGAGGAAATGATGCTGCTTATCCAGATCTTTTCTTCCCACTTAGAAGTGGAACAGAATGGTTTGGTGGAGGTTTCGGTTCCGAAAACGTTCCTGCAATTATCACCAACTTTAAGAATGTTGTTGGCGTTGAAGAACAGGAAATAGAAGAAGTGAAGATTACTCCTTATCCGAACCCTGCTATTGAGAACATCACAATTCCATTGGCTGGCCTGACCGAAACTCCGGTATCACTTCAAGTATTTGACATGGATGGAAGAATGGTTTATTCAGGAGCAGTTAACATGAGTGGTTCAATGCTAACCGTTGATGTTTCTAGCATGACTGGTATGAACAACTTCACCATCACTTTTGAGGACGGAAGCACCAACACTTTCAAAGTAGCGGTTGCGAAGTAATTGGAGGTCTAATTGATTTTATAGAATCCCCAAGCGGTTAATCCGCTTGGGGATTTTTTATAAGCTAAATCTGTGCAAATGCACACGATAAAGAAAAGCGCACGAATATTCATCAGTACTGTCACCCCGTTGAAAAACGGGGTCTTCTGGATTAGGGAGAGATGCCGCATCAAGTGCGGCATGACAACTAGCCTCGTTTAAACCAGCGAAACTTTCATCGAATCAAACAAATCGACAGGTAGATTTTTATTGCAGAAAGTAGATTCCTAAATGCGCAGCCAACAATACAAGCGACCAAAGCAATAACGATTTGGCCGGTATGATTTGAGAAGGACTGATGTTCAATCTCCTCTTTACTTGAATTGACAAAGCCACCTTTTCAAACACAAAGGCGATAACTGAGGCATAGGCAATTCCGAGAATTCCGAACTGCGTTACAAGGATCAAACTTAAAGCCAGGTTCAACCCGATTTCCATCATGCCTACATTCATTACGGTTCGCGTAAATCCACGACCGATAAGTAAAGTCTGCGGGAACATCATTCGGCTGGCCAACGTGAGTAAATAAGCATTGAATACAAATGCACTTTGGGTGAAATCCGAATTGAAAAAATGCTCGAACAGCCAAGGGCTGAGGACAGTAAGCATGATGGCAATTGGAAAGAACCATTTCATCATATCAGAAGCACCTTTTCTTAGCTGAATTGCGGTCGCGTTCAAGTCTTGACTTCGAGCCACTTCATTGATTTTGGCATTGGAAAATGCAGCAGCCATCAGAATAAACAACGGGAATTCCTTTGCGCCATATCGGTAAATGGCAAACGTTGCCTCATCAAAGTATCGGGACACAATCATCCCGTCTATGTACTCCGCTGATCCGCTGAGTAGCGTGCCTAGAATCAACGGCCACGAAACAGACAATAGCTCCTTTATCGTATTGATTTGAATGGACAAACTTCCATGTTTTAAAACAAGAGCCAGCGCAATGATGAAACGGAATCCGGCAGCGTAGACCAAACCGTTTAGGGCCTGCTCCAATCCGTTTCCGAGGATGACTGGAACGACCACTAATCCCAATTGTATTGGATAGGAAACCAAGGCATAGACCGCTAGCATTTTCGATTTCTTCTTAATCAGAAGAATGTATTCGGCCATGAAAGCAGGACCGCTAAGCAGCATAAACCAGAATATGGGCGCACCGAAATACAGCACCTCTGGATTGTTGGCCATGATAGAATATGGCGTCAGCAAAACCTTAAAAGCCAGCCCCGAAATCAATGACATAATGATCAATGAGAAGAACGCAGAACCGATGACGGTTCGATCATTTTCACCTTCCCGATAAATGGATAGCACACCTTGAGTAACGCCCGACAGCCAGAAGAAACTGAGTAGACTGGCCAGAAATATCAGTGATTCATAAATTCCAATGTCGTAGGTGCTTAGTCCAAATTGAGCGAACAATACTCCGATCAGCAACAGGCTGGCGTACCGAACCAACTGAAAAAGTTGGAGCGCTTTGGTTGGATTCAGGCTAAGTAGTGACAATGGTTTCTGTAATGGAGTTCTTCAAAGCTAAAAACTGACGCGCATGAACAACCGTGCCCCAGATGTATGAGAAAAGGAAAATACCAGCGATGAACATCGGATTGAAAATCAGCAAGCGACTATAATCAACGTCAAAACCTAAAATGGCTTGGTCGTAGTAGCCAAACATCTGCATTACGGCTTCCATGTTCAACAGGTAAGCGAATGAGACAAGCAAGTAGACTACCCGATCTTTCGCGATGAGAAATGGAACAACCGAAAACAGGATTGCAGGATGAACATACCGCTCGTGCATTTGCGTGTTGAATAGGAAAAATGCCAAGTACACCAATGCCGCCACTTGAAAAATCACGGACAGCCTTTCCCAACGCAGTAGGTTTTCAAACGCTCGATTTGCAACAGCCAATGCGAGTAGAGACAAATTCATAGCAGAGGCCAATCCGAAGAGAATCAATCCCCAAAATTTCATTGGTATCTGAAGGATCTTGACGGAGTCTGGTGTGTTAAAAGGATCTGCAAAAAAGAAGTGCCAAACATTGTATGCTTGTCTCGCAATTACTGGATATCGGCCGATTGACCTACCACTCACCGCTGATAAAGTTTCTGGTAGATGACCTGCAAAAATGAATGGTGATAGAATGGTAACCTGAACTAAAAGCAATCCAAGCAGCCCAGTGAATTTCCCTTTCCAGGTATCATACTTTATGCTGTGATAAGTAAGTATGAGCAGCAACGGAGCGATTACAATTGCTTGAAGTTTGAAATTGAGCGCTACTAGAAAGGACAGCCACGCCAACTTCCAGTATTTGCGTTCGGCAAGAATCAACGCTAGAAAAGCGTAAAAGGTAAACACCACATCGAGCTGACCCCAGATTACCGTGTTGTACCAAAACGCTGGATTCAAGATTAACCAGCCAACACCTGAAGTAGCAAACCCATTCTGTTTTAAAAGAAAGACTGAGAGTAAAATACTCAGCAGATTGAATGGTAGAACGATGGCTTTAAGCCAATTAACTGAAGTAGCTGTAACCGAAGCTGGGTCACTGAAGAACCAGGACATCAACTTGAGCAGATGCATGTTAAGCGGATGATTATCTGCCCCGGGGTTTAAATAAATCGACCCCAGACCATTGATCATTATGTCTTTCGTCCAAGACTCCCAGAAGTATTTGTCGTAACCCGAATCGGGCAACCAAAACATGAAGAGAATCTGGACACCGGAAAGGCCGATGAACCAATTCCTATAAACGGGATTGACTTTATTGAAAAAGCCCAAACTCACTTTACGCTCCTGAATTTGAACCGGATGGAATTACCAATCACCACAACATCACTAAACGCCATACTGAAAGCCGCAACCATCGGATTGAGCAGGCCAACCGCTGCAATTGGAATAGCAATCACGTTGTAAAAGAATGCCCAGAAGAGATTCTGTCGGATTGTTCGTACGGTTTCTTCGCCCATTCTAATGGCGCGTTCCAACTGGCCAATACCATATTTTTCGAGCAGTACAACATCGGCAGCTTCAATGGCAACTTGCGTTCCTTGACTTAGAGAAATACCCACGGTAGCTTGTGTCAATGCTGGTGCATCGTTGATTCCATCCCCGACCATCGCAGTTGGGGCTGCTGCCACATATTCCTTTAGAATCTCCAATTTCTGTTCGGGGGACTTTTGCCAGTGCTTGATTTTGATACCGAGTTCAGCAGCAACTTCATTTGTCTTTGCTTCAGAATCTCCACTCAGTATCACCGTTTCAATGTCATTACGATGAAGAAACGCGATCATTGCCTTTGCATCCTTTCGTATGGTGTCTTTCAAAACAAATGAGGCCACCCACTCTCCATTCTTGGTCAAAAACAAATCGCCTTTTCGATCCGCATTAATCGTAACCGAGGATCCGATCATCCATGTATTTCCATCGGCATCTACACCCTTCATGCCCCTGCCTTTTTGTTCTTCAACATTTTGAAGCGCCTTGGCAATCGTATTGGCCTTTAGAATTTCCGTTACAGACTTTGCAATCGGATGAGATGAATGCATTTCCAATCCAAGTGTGGCTGAATTCACTTCCCTTTCATCAAAAGAAGGATCAAAATCCATCAATGAAACATTGATTTGTCCCGTGGTTAGCGTTCCCGTCTTATCAAAAACAACAGTTTTTACAGATGCCAAACGCTCCATGCTATCGGCCCCTTTGAATAAAACTCCTTCTTGGGCGCTTCGTCCCAACCCGACCATCACGGCTGTAGGTGTAGCCAATCCCATGGCACAAGGACAAGAGATCACCAATACTGCCACACTGCTCATAATGGAAGCTTCCAGAGGAATACTAAATGCAAAATATGAAAGCAGAAATGTGAGGGCGGATACGGCCAAGACCACGGGAACAAACACCGCACTGATCCGATCGGCCAATTTCTGAATTGCAGGCTTCGTTCGCTGAGCGCGATTCACCATGTCAATAATGCCAGATAATACAGTCGATTCACCAACTCCGGTTACCCGCATTAAGGCATTGCCATCCTCTACAATTGTTCCGCCTGTAACTGGATCACCCACGATTTTAGATACTGGAATGCTCTCTCCGGTTATCATCGATTCGTTAACCGAAACATCACCCTGGATCAACTCACCATCTGCAGGAATCCCGTCTCCAGTGTTAAGCATAATGAGATCATGAACGCCAATGTCTTCAATCTCCACTTCATCGACCTTTTGTTCACCCATCTGTAAGGAAACCCGCTTTGCGGTTCCAACTTGAAGTTTCTCCAGAGAAGTAATGGCCGTGGTAGTCTGCTTTACCGACCGATGCTCAAGCACATTCCCAAGCAACACAAGCGTGACGATAGTTGCCGCTGTTTCGAAAAACATGTACGTATGCGCGGCTTCGGTTTCCCAAAAAAGCAGTGTGCCCGTTAAGCTATAAGCAAATGCTGCTGTGCTACCAATGAAGATTAAGACATCCATATTCGGCACTCCGGTTTTGAGGGAGAAGAATGCACTTCTTCCAAAATGCCACCATCCCAAAATAACTACAGGCAGAGACAAAACGAGTTGTACCAGCGGATCCCCAACAAACGGAACTCCGGGAATCATATGAAGAAGTAAGGGTATTGTAAACGGTAATGTGAACAGGAATTTCTTCTCAATCGAAGACATTCCACCTTTTTGCTTCTCATATTTTAGGCCAGTGTACTTGAAACCAGCCTTGCCAATTTCCTTAGAGAGTCTTTCTAGATCTACCGATTGATCGGAAGACATGACCAATTCGCCTTTGGCAAAATTGACATCAACATCGCTGTATCCCTCCGAAGTGAGGTGCTTGGTCAAACTCTGTGCGCAATTCGCACAGGTCATTCCTTCTACCATTACCGTTGTTTGGTCGCTAGCCATAATGTAAAGGTACAGCGAGGGCAAACGTTATGAGGCTCAATTAATCGGTGAAACCGAATTATTAACTAACCCGATCTGCCGGTGGCCTACACTTACTTTCAATTGGCCATTTTAGAGTACACCAGTTTTCACAACGATCAATAACGAGACGCTTCGTTCCTCAGCGAAACAAAAGAGAAATAACTAAATATCTGGTTGTCTCGCTGAGGAACGAAGCGTCTCGGCTTTTAGCAAGTAGTCTGATTAATGGAATCTCCCGAGGAGAGGGAAATAAAAAACCCGACCATAAAATGATCGGGTTTAACGGGTGGCTAATGGGGCTCGAACCCACGACCCTCGGCACCACAAGCCGATACTCTAACCAACTGAGCTATAGCCACCGTATTAAGGGCGACAAAGTTAATTGTTCAAAATTGTTGAACAACAAAAAATGTGAAGCAAAGTGCTTTTAGCAATTCCGTTGGCTCACAAGAAATCAACCCATGTTGAGTTCATTGCAGACCTGAGAGGGAATTCTCTTTTCTACATTTACAACCTTTCACAACCGGCCTTGCAAAAGATCCTCATTATTCGCTTCAGTTCTATCGGAGACATCGTTCTCACAACGCCAGTTGTGCGCTGTGTAAAGAACCAAGTCGAGAATGCCGAGGTGCACTATTTGACCAAGGCTGGCTTTGCACATCTGCTCGAAGCAAACCCTCACGTGGATAAGGTTCATTCCTTCATAGATGATCTGGGAGCTGTGATTGACTTACTGAAAAAAGAGGCTTTTGATTTTGTGATCGATTTGCACAACAACATCAGAAGCCGCAGAGTAACGACTTCATTAGGGGTAAAACACAAGCGGTTTCATAAGCTGAACACCGAGAAGTGGATGATGGTGAACTTGAAAGTTGACAAGCTTCCAGATGTTCACATCGTTGATCGTTACATTGATACTACTGCAGATCTTGGGGTTAAAAATGATGGAAAAGGGCTGGACTTTTTCATTCCTAAAAAAGAGGAAGTTGACCCATCAATTCTTCCTGAAGGATTTCAGAACGACTTTATTGCCTTGGTTATTGGTGCCCAACATTTCACCAAAAAATTACCAGAACACAAGCTTTCTGAATTAATCGCACTGCTGCCCGATAATGTTCTCATAATTGGAGGGCCAGAAGACGCTGAGATCGGTGAACGATTGCAAAAGGCTCATTCTGAAAAAGCATGGAATGCTTGCGGAAAATTCAATTTGTTTGGATCGGCTTCATTGATTAAGCAGAGTAAGTCCGTAATCAGTCATGATACTGGAATGATGCACATTGCAGCGGCACTCCAGAAACCAATTGTCTCGCTCTGGGGGAACACGATTCCTAAGTTCGGGATGTATCCGTATTTACCAGAGCACCAGGATCGATATTCAATATCGGAAGTGAAAAAATTGAGTTGTAGGCCATGCTCCAAAATTGGCCATGATGCTTGTCCGAAGGGACATTTCAAGTGCATGGAAGAGCAGGCTCTTGCAACTATTGTCAAGGACGTTGCTGCGTTGTCTCCCCGTTGAAAAACGGGGTCTCTCCCTAAGCATCAATCACGAAATTCAAAGTCATACCGTGTCTTCGCACGGTATGACATTTGCAAATATTAAATCCCGAATAACGCCTTCAATTCTGTGGCATCCTTCGGATCCATTTTTCCAGCGAGGATTAGACTCAACTGTTTTCGTCTTAATGCGGCATTAAAACGTTCATGTTCTTCATCCGTTTCAGGAACAACCGTTGGCACCTGAATCGGGTTTCCTAGCTGGTCCACAGCTACAAACGTGTA